>JBHIEG010000142.1:0-1510 GCA_046760505.1 Candidatus Hydrothermarchaeota archaeon | reverse complement strand
GCTTCTCCAAGGTTTATTTAATAGATTATGTTATTTTTTATGCACGTGAATATCAATTAATTTCTTGGCTCTATTGGGCGAAGGTAAGATCGAATTTATACGTTGCTCAAAAATTTTCTTAGTTCTTCTATTGCTTCATCGACAATAGCCTTTGTTATGAAGAGTTTGCTAATGATGTATAAATCATTCAATGCCTTTTCAGCCTCTTCAAGTGTGATTAACCCTTCTCTATATGCTCTTGCGATTATTCCAACAGATCCGTGAACTTCTAGACCTAGGTTTTTGCCAGCCTCTCTGGCATCTAGGTCGTCAGTCAGAAAGATTAATTTTCCGAGTTCGACGCACAAAGATAGAGCATGTAGCTCACCTTCGTTAAGACTAAAATTCTCTAACTCCTTTTTGATTTTTCCGATATCAGAAACTTCCAATATTTCAACATTTTTTGCTTTTTGTAGATCTTCACTTCCAGGTTTTCCAGCCACACAAACCTCTTCGTAAACTTTTTTGGGAATATAAATCTTGGAGAATATTTCAAGCAACTCAAATCTATGGATCTCGGCCAGATGGATTAGAGGCCCTGAATCAGAAACAGCTTCAAGAGCCATGTAACCCCCATTCTACATCTTCCAAGACTGCTTTTTTTTGCTTTTCTGCAATCCTTATCACATCCAAGCCAATTAGCCTTATTGCTTCTTCTCTTTTTATTTCTCCTTTTAAATATTGAGAGAGAATTGTCTCCTCCCTAAGTTTATCTATACCTATCTCCACAGCCTTGGCTATGATAGTCGCTACTTCCTCTTTTCGAGCCTTAGCCAGAGCCTCTAGTTCTTTCAGTAATTCGTGTGCCATTATTCCATCCCTAATTATACTGTCCTCCCTTACCTTTAAAATCTTTTGAGTTAATGTTAATACCGAACCTCATACTACCCAAGGATATTCTAAATTTCTAATGAAAGTAGGATTTGAAAATACATTAGAAAATGAAATAACAATGAAAACCCTAAACCGGACCTTGTTAAGATCTTGTCAAAGTGTCTATCATTGGTAATCAAGAATAATCTGAAAGAATGAGTTTCGTTGATCGCCTATATGAACAGATTTGTATCAACCAAAAATCTCTGGGTGTTTCTTCTTGATTTTCTCACGTATATCAGCCTTTACTCTGGTTACTATTGCATCTACATCTACGTCTCTTAATTCCTCTTCAATTTTCCTTGCTAGCTCATCCACATCTAGTTTTTTCAAGATAAGAGTATCGTCTTTTATCTCTGCAAGAACTAGCTTCGAGCCATTTTCAAGCCCTAACTTTTCTCGTAGCGTGTTTGGAATTACGATCCGCCCGGACTTATCAATGTTGACTATTTCCAAAATACCCATTTAAATGATGGCATTTACCATATACAGGAGTTGTTTTAAATAATCATGCGATGTCAAAAAATCCAAAACTTAAATTTCTCTTAATGCAATTGCGATCTTCTCCGGCAATTATTCAATTTTATTTCCTAAATTA
>JBHIEG010000141.1:0-1528 GCA_046760505.1 Candidatus Hydrothermarchaeota archaeon | reverse complement strand
GTGGCTGATTCACTTTGTCGAGTATCATCTCTGCCAATCTTCTCGGTTTAATACTACGAGGAACAACGGTAATATTTTCTCTTTTCTGAAAGCGCCTGGCCAGGTTTAATTGCTCATAGTGTTTGCCAATGGGAGCAATTATAGATGGTATATTTAGCCATGCTATCTCTTCCAGGGTACTTAGACCAGTCTGAGAGATTACGCAATCGGCAATGGATAGATGCTCATCTAGGTTATGAACATAGCCATATTTCTTAATCTCTGGATGAACCTTTATTTCTGCAGGATCTATTCTGGGACCACACACTAAAACTAATTGAATATTGTGCTCTCTTAATAGAGAATATGAGCGAGATAACTTCTCTAATAGATCCTTGCCTATCCTGGTACCACCGATAGTTCCTATTACCAGCTTTTTATCTTCTTTATATCCCAATTTGCTCTTAAGCTGTTTTTTATCCCAGGCAGGGTTAAAATCTACTATTGGTCCACTAAAGGTGAATAAGCGAGTTGCCCACTCTCTTAAATTCTCGCCTACTCCATACCATCTTTGTGGGGGAATATCTTCGGGAAAGCCGATGAACACCCGTTTGTCACACCTCTCATAACTTTTCTTAACCCACCAATCCATCAAGAACCCCAAAAGATTAGGAAACTTGATGACAATATCGGTGATGAAGACTACCGGTATACGCCTTTTCTTACCCAGGTAATCAAAAATCTCCCACCATTCGTCCCCTACTATGAGATCAAAATTTTCTTCTTTTATCACTCCCTGAATCTTAAAATAGTTTTTGTGAATGGTGTTTAGGAGATCCCTGAACAAGAGCGTTCTATTTTTGATAATTCCATTCTTCTCATATTTCTCTAATACTTCAGATAATGAATTTAACCGATAAGAGACGCTCAGAATCCTTTTATTCTCTTTTTTAAAGAAGGAAAGGGCAGGCTCAGCACCCACAAATTCTATTTTCGCTCCAGTTTTCTCTTCCAGTTGTCTGGCTATAGCTAGACTTCTACGAACATGTCCCAGTCCTACAGAAGAGACGCCAAATAAGATATTCATCCTTTTTTTCTGAGTTTCAAAATCTGAAAATGCCCAATAGCCCAAGATGACCAGGTTCACTGGTGTAATGATGGACAGCACCCCATGAAGAATAGGGTTCTTACCGTGCTTGGTGGTTTTCTTCATTGAGCAGATACGTTAATACTTAAAATATATTATGTGTCATCTTTTTCTTTAGCTTTACTCTCATCCCGCCATTTATACCCCATAATCCATAGGGTTCAATTTCATAATGATCGAACATCGTTTTATCAACTATCTCAGAAAACTCTTTAATTGTATCAGCCATAGGTATTGCATAGATAGTAAAGATGCGACCAAGCCAGCTTACCCCTCTTTTGGTTAGCTCTTCTTTCGCATGTTTGATTTCCTCTTTTGAAATGTCTCTGCGAAAGTCAATAATCCAAGCTTCCTTTTCATTTTTTAAAACTCTATAGCATTCGTTTAGAATTCTGATGGGAT
>JBHIEG010000140.1:0-1550 GCA_046760505.1 Candidatus Hydrothermarchaeota archaeon | reverse complement strand
CGTAGCCCAAGTATTCTAGGTAACGTTGAAGTATGTCCTCGAAAAGGAACGTGCGATAGTTTCCAATGTGTGGCTTTCTGTAAATTGAGGGTCCGCAAGTGTACATTTTGACTTTTCCGTCTTCACGTGGCTTAAATGGTTCAATTTTTCTTGTTAAAGTATTGAATACTTTGAGCAAAAAGGTTCACTCTGTCTCATGCTGGAGAATTAACAATTAAAGTGATCTATTAACTTTTTTGCATACACGATGAGCACGAAATAATCACTAATGTGGGAAGTTGACAAACTAAACCCGATAATTCATTGATGACACTTCTCAGCGCGAAGAACTCGTGCATTTTTATCTATTCTCAGTCACTTGATGTTTTTCCTTCAAAACTTCCAGTTGCCAGCATTTCAAAAACCCAATGTTAATGCTTCGTACGTTTGATTATTTCTCTGCATTTATCCGCATACTCACACCAGTCTAAGCAAGACTGTTCTTTTTCAGGTCTACCAAATTCCTTGCCACATGAGTTGCATATTCCGACGTCTTCGTCACTCCAAATCTCTACTTCTCCATTACAGTTGGGACACGGGAAAAACTCAGGAACAGGTCTAACAAACTTCTTTATCCCCGGACAAGTTTCGAAGTTGGATCTACCCAAGATTTTTTCACCTCTTTAAGGATTATTTAATTACGGTGCCTATGCGTTAGGGAAGAGATTTTGTCTCCTTTTATGCCGATTATCTCTTGCCTTAAAGGAACGAGCTTTCCCGAAGAATCTAAGGCTTCTTTGACGAGACGGTATAATCCAAAACAGCATGGAACTTCCATATTGACTACAGTAACGCTTCTGATGTTGGACCGCTTGAATATCTCAGTTAGTTTCTCCTTATAGAACACGGCATCATCGAGTTTAGGGCATCCGATTACAAGTGCTTTGTCCTTTAAGAAGTCGTTATGAAAGTTGGCGTAGGCAAAGGGCACACAGTCAGCGGCTATTAACAGATCGGCATTTTCAAAAAAGGGCGCATTGGGCGGCAATAATGTCAATTGTACGGGCCATTGGGAGAGCATGGACTCTCTCTTCTCAGGGATGTTTACTGTTTCTTTCTCTGTCGGTTTTCTTTTAAAATGCATTACTTTTGCTGAGGGACAAGATTGATGAGTAGACTGAACATGGTGAACTGTTGGAACTGGTTGTTTCGCTTTCAAATGTTCTTCTACTGCTTCTTCATCGAATTCTTCTGCTTCTCTCTTTTCTATGATTATAGCGTCTTCGGGGCATTCTCCTATACAGGCACCTAAACCATCACAGTATTTGTCACTGACAAGTTTGGCTTTCCCATCAACAATTTTAAGGGCGCCTTCTGCACAAGCGAGTATACATAATCCACAGCCCGTGCATTTTTCTTCATCGATTCTAACGATGCTTCTTAAAACCATCTCATTTTACACCTTTTAAATGCGTGCGTCTAGTCTTTTTCAGTCACCTAAAATGGGAATTGTGCAATTTCCTTTTCTTTCCCGCATTTGGTGCATACAAGTTTCACATGGGTCTTCATGT
>JBHIEG010000139.1:0-1552 GCA_046760505.1 Candidatus Hydrothermarchaeota archaeon | reverse complement strand
TTTATATCCTAAAGACTTGGACATTGAAAGGAGATTACCAATTAATTTTCTTCGAGAGTTATAAACCTTTCTTTTGAATGGTTCTGCTAATTTAACGGTTGATATAGATATTTGATCGATTCGTCTAACTGATTCCAATTCGCATTAAAGAAAAAAATCTGAAGGAAAAATAAAAACTTATCAAAGAAAGCCATCTATTCCTCCCTAATTCTAGCTCAATGCCCGCCTCCTCAGCAGGGGTTCTACCTTTTAGTGCCACATGCCTGCGGATGAAGTTGTAGTAAACAACAAATCCCTCCAGCACTTCCTCAGAAGACTCGAAGACTGTTAGGCCACGCATGACCTTTGTCCTTTCTTTAATGGTGCCTTGAAACCTTTCTATCGGGTTGTTCAGGCTTTTATCCATCCATCGCTCTATCTTAACGTTCTCTGATTTCCTGTAGAAGTACTTGTTGAAGGCACTGTCGTATTCCCATAGCCTATCGTGAATCAGAGCCGGAGGATAACCTCCATAATACTTAATCCCTTTAAAGAGCTTTTTAGCAGAGTCTAAATCTCTAGCTTTGGAGAGGAATGCCCATATGAACCTTGTAACGTCATCGATAGCATCCCAAAAATAGAAGAACCTGGCATCAAAGCCTTCGCTGCCATTACCATTCTCCCTCCAGTTTTCCTTCCTCCTAATGAAGCTCTCGTCTGCATGGATGTTGCCTATTATCTCTGGCTTCAACTTCTCGGTCCCTTGTTTTAGGAGCTTAGCATATTTCCTTATCCACTTCAGGATCGCAACATTGCTCACTTTAACGCCATGGAACTGGTATAGGTGGTCCTCTATCTTTCTTAGCGAAAGCCCCTTGTAGTAGAGATCTAGTGCTGCGGTTATTATTTCTGGAGCGAATCTCATACGCCTGAAGCCGTCCTCAGGGGTAAATTTGTAGTTGCAATACTTGCAGAAATAAGTCTGCTTTTTACCAATCTCGGTCTTTCTGAAGCCGTATTTTACGACTTCTCTATTTGATTTACATTTTGAACAATTTGGTTTTTGGTTCATGCTAATTATTCGGTGGTTCTGATATTTAAATACACCGCTTAGTTAGCAGAACCAAGAGTGAATAAAATTTTTGTATTATTGTAATTATCATTTTTTACAAGCCTGAAATTTCTATACGATTATCTTCTAAGGTTATCTTTTCTTTATATTCTATGTTCCGTCCGGATGCCGCAGTCGCTTTTGATGATAGGGGAGTGAAAAAGGCGCTTGGAAGGTATATAAATGTTGTAGAAGGTGTTAAGACTGCCAGTTTTTTGATATCAAAAGCTATACCTGTTTCGATACCATTAGATTCAGAGGAAAAAAACCTGTGGAAAGAGCACGATTTAAAGTTAACAGAAATGAGAAAGTTGAGGAAGAGCATAAACAGCAAGGGCAGGAAGCCGAAGCCTCGTGCTACATCTCTTCTGCATCTCAAGAAGGAGCTTGCAAGACGGATGTTGAGCTCGTGTCGTATGTGCGAGCGCAGGTGTCTGGTTAACCGAGCTGCTGGCAAGAGGG
>JBHIEG010000138.1:0-1556 GCA_046760505.1 Candidatus Hydrothermarchaeota archaeon | reverse complement strand
ATCTTTCTCCCTTATTTTCGAAACGAAGAAAGCTGTAATTACAAATCCCTCTCCAACTATACAAGAATCTAGGTGAATACTTAACAATAAGAATGAACTATTTTATAACTTCTTTCATTTTATTGACAAAATTTTCCGCACTTTCCACCAATTCTTTAATCCTATCTTCCCCAAATTTAGCGTATATTTCATAACTGCTTGCTTGCCTGACATCGAATGCCTCGGATATATCTTTTAAAAATCCCTTGTCAACAATACCTTTCTTCACTATCTCACTTCCAAAGAGAGATATCAAACCTCTATGGGTTTTTGGTTTGAATCCTTTACTTGCTAAAACCGCATACGCAGCATGATACATCGCATAATAAGCTCTGTCAGCTGCAGATCTGAACCTTTCCTTCTCTAATAAAATCTTTGCATCTTCGATCATTTCATCTGCTAGCTCTAAGCATCTTTTCATGAAATCTTTTGAAGGTTCCGTTGTCATACAATACAACACCTTGGGTTAAAACATCCTCAATGAAGGGAGAGCCTACTCTAATCCTGTGCTCCAATTCTTTTGGTGTGAGATAAATCAGTGTGATAAGCGTGTCATATTCAAGATCTATTTCAGCCCTTATATCCGATACCCTATCCTCTATTTTACTTTTTTCATCACTGATTATCAGAATATCAATATCGCTTTCTTTGGTAGCATTCTTTCTAGCAACAGAACCATAAACGATAATCGAGTCTACTTTATCACCCAATTCTCTCAAAACCCTACTGGAAAATTCTTCCACTACTCTCTCATAAATCGCCTGAACGCTCATACAATCTAATTGTTTTCTCAGATATTTATAAGTTTAAAAGAAATATTTTCAGGCGAAGAAAGCTATCTCTTCGGTCAAAAAATGGTCTTTGATCTTTGATTTTGGGAATTTGAAAAATTCTTCTTAAAGACCCACATACTCAGGCGATCTCATAGACCTTACAGAGAATTGCAGGGTAGTGATATCGAAATCTCTTATTGGGATGGAAACCGCCTAGTAGATATAGGATGCCTAAAAATCCTTCTATTAGATGTTCTAAATTTTTTCAGAGCAAGATTCAAACTTTATGATAAGACATCGAGACCATAGACTTCTGCTGTTCTAGAAGATTTTTTCTTTTGAAATTCATTAAAGTTACAGTTAAGAATTTAAATATCAAAAACAAATAGAACATAGCTCTAATTCTCGATTTTAGGTGGATACAAGGGATATGGAATTGAGGGAGACCGCCTGCTCTCGGCGCCAATCTGCAATTCAGACTCCCTCAATGCCTGTATATCCCTTCAACCTGAGGATAAACATGAAAAAGAGGGAGTTTGACCACAACTATGCAGGAAGACTCGAATCAGTTCTGAGGAGAGCGAGGACTGCCAACATCCCAGAGAAGAGTAGAAAGGCAATAATTGATTTTTACAATTACTGTTTTGCTGAAGGGCTGAGTAAACCCAGGATAGTGAAATACCTTGATACCCTTTACAGATTGGCCTCTTGGCTTGGTGTCAGTTTTGAAGAAGCCAATAAAAA
>JBHIEG010000137.1:0-1593 GCA_046760505.1 Candidatus Hydrothermarchaeota archaeon | reverse complement strand
TAATAATGTATTGCAAAAAGTTGCAGTAAAAGTCTTGGAAGAAAAAGAGTATTTTGATAAACTTAAAGAAAAAATAATAAGGGAAAAAGAAAAATTAATAAAAGAAATAAATAAGATTCCTTGTTTTAAAGCCTTAACCTCAGAAACCAACTTTATTCTTGTAAAACTTCCAGATAATATAAGTTTAAAGGAATTTAATGATAGACTATTAAAACAAGGAATTATTATAAGAGACATAACAGGAATACCTGGAATTGAAAACCATTATATCAGAATAACTATAGGAACTCCAGAAGAGAATAGAAAATTAATAGAAGGATTTAAAGAAGTTGTCCGAAATGCTTAAATATATGATAGTAATATATAATAAAAATAAAGCACATCGCATAACGGCATGTATATTGTCATAAAAAATATCAGGAGGTACTCCATGAACAATAAGGAAAATAGTCCATTTACACCAGGAAGTCCTGTTCCTGTTGAACTTTTCGTGGGTAGGTCAGAACAAATTAAAGAACTCATTCGATATGTTAGGCAGATTTCATCAGGAAAACAAGAAAACGTCTTTTTAGCAGGAGATAGAGGAATAGGAAAAAGCTCATTGGCATCCTTTCTCCGCTATTACGTTAGTACTCAGAAGAACATCCTCGGTATTCATGTTTTCTTAGGTAGAGTGTCTACATTGGAAGGGATGGTACACCATATTTTTGAGCAACTATTGAAAGAGACAAAAGGACAGGCATGGTTTGAAGATATTGCCAAATTCTTTGGTAAGCATATTAGAGAAATTGGCCTCTTTGGTATCTCAGTTAGTTTTGCTCCTCCTGAGCAGGATTTAAAAGAATTGGTAAGGAAATTTCCGGAGGCTCTTAACAATTTATTGAAAAAATTAAAAGAACAAAAAGAGGGATTATTTATTGCCTTAGATGATATCAACGGATTAGTTGAAAATACGGAATTTGCAAATTGGTACAAAAGTTTTGTAGATGAGGTGGCGACTCAATATAAGGATTTTCCAGTTTTTATCATGCTGATAGGACTCCCTGAAAAAAGAGATATTCTCTCTAATCTTCAACCTTCCCTTATGAGAATATTTAGAGTAGTGGGGATTGAAAAACTTTCTGATAAAGAAGTGGAGAATTTTCTATCAATGGCTTTTGAGAAAGCTGATATGGAAGTTGAATCTGACGCTATGGAACTTATGGTGCGTTTTTCCAGTGGGCTACCTCTTCTCATGCATGAGATAGGGGATGCTACTTTCTGGACAGATGCCGATGGAGTGATAGATAAAAAAGATGCTGTTCAGGGCATATTAACAGCAGCGGGAAAAGTAGGAGAAAAGTATCTTGATCCAAAGGTTTATAGAGCAATTCTGAGCCCACGGTATAGGTCAATTCTAAGGAAATTGGGAGAGATACGTATTTCTCGGAGTTTCGAGAAGAAAGAGGTTGAAAAAAGACTTAATGAGAGTGAGAAAAGAGTGTTTCACAATTTTTTGAGAAAAATTAGAGAATTGGGTGTAATTGAGCCCGATATAGAAAGAGGTAGAGGTGCATATAGATTTGCAAATGAAATATATCCTATTTATATCAG
>JBHIEG010000136.1:0-1604 GCA_046760505.1 Candidatus Hydrothermarchaeota archaeon | reverse complement strand
CCTTAAGAAACTCAAGAATAAGAAGATTAAATATTCTGAGGGTAGTAGAATATGGAATCTCCAAAAAATTCAATTTGGGTGGTAAAAAATTAATGAAGGAGTCTGATGAATGACCCAGAAAAAAGATAGAAAAAATAAATCTCGTAGATGCAGTTCACAAAGCAAGACAGGGGAGTACCAGACTTCTCGAGGAACAGGGAATATCTACCTTAGCCTTGATATCGAAAACTCTCATTGATATGATTGAACACCCTGAATATATATAGACACAACCGTACTGGCGATCTTCACATACTTTAAAAAAGCAGAACCAGATAGATACAGAGTTACCATTTGAATATTTTGATTACAACAAAAAATGATGTTTCAAATGTGAAACATGTGTTTCAAAAATGAAATATTTATATATTTGCCTGTCCATTTTTAAATCATGCTTGAAGAAATATTGAACTCCAAACCGAGAGTTAGAATACTTCAATTATTGATTACCAGACCAGATTGGATATTTTCAGAATCAGAGATATCTAGAGAGCTTGAAATAGCAAAAGCAACTATTTATAGAAACATTAAACCATTGGTAGACTACAATGTAATTAGAAGGTTTAAGAAAGGAAAGTCCGTTGTCTACCAAATTAATGAGAAAAACTATCTGGTTAAGGAATTATTAAAACCATTGTTTCTGAAAGAAGTCAGATTACCTATAGAAGCTGCTGAAGACTTTTGTAAGCAGGTGGAAGGGTTAATAAAAATTGGTATTGTTTTCGGTTCCGCTGCTCAAGGTAAAATGAAGCCTATGAGCGACATCGATTTGGCATTAGTTACCGATGTACCAGATGAACTAGAGAGTAAAGTAGACAAATTAAAAACTGAATTTTTAAATGGGAGAGGAATCATTATTTCAACTCATATACTCGATTCAAAAAATTTCAAAAAGAGAGTTGAAGCGAAAGATCCGTACATTATTGAAATAACTAACGGAAAGGTTGTTTTCGGTGATTTGGAAGAGGTTTTATGATGGTGAGAGAATATCCGAAGGAATATGCTAAAGATTACTTGGAAAAAGCAAAAAGGTTCTTAACTATTGCAATAAACAACATAGAGAACTACCCTGAAGAGGCTGCGTTTAACGCTGTACAATCAACAATAAATGCAAACGATGCTTTCACAATTTGGATTTTAGGAAAAAGGGCCAGCAAGGACCATAGAGAGGCTATAATTCTTCACAAAGAGGCTGCTAAAAAAATCGGCGAGTCAAGATCAGAAACCGTGATAAAAGAATTGGATTCAAGAGATATTACAGGATACGATGTAAAAAAGAAACTCAGCAGGAGAGAATGTGAAATACTGATTAGAAGGGCTGAACGTTTTGTTAATTGGGTAGAGAGAATAATCTCGAGATAACAGAGAAAATGCCCAAAATATCTTAGCTGTATTAAGTTACTGCCTTAGGCTTGGCTATTTGAGTTATTGAAAATTGAAAAGAAGTTTATACAATTTATACGACATAAGAGATGAAGAGCGATTTTGATCCTCATAGATTCTTTCGCAAGGTGTAAAAAGTGCCAAAAACAAAAACCATCAAAATAACTGAAGAGACGTATAGA
>JBHIEG010000135.1:0-1634 GCA_046760505.1 Candidatus Hydrothermarchaeota archaeon | reverse complement strand
AACTCGTCTTGCATGCGGAAACCTCCTATGAGACAACAACCTCATACCTATTAATCCTTTGTGCTTATATCTTCGTCTATTCCAAAGAAAGCGTATGAACCTTGAGGATACTGTTAACTCTGATGTGACAAAAAGAATGCTACTTAAATATAATAGTAGTTTTATTTTTCCTCAAAATCAAGAAAAGATAGTGGTTAAATGAATACTGCCGAAAAAATTGTGAAGATTTTGTTATCCTATAATAAAAGAATAAATCCTATAAAAAACAAGTGAAAAAATTTTCCGAAGATGAAGCGTTTTCTTATTTTATTGAAAATTTATTGAACAATAGTGTAACTGATAAACAAGTTAAGGCAAGTTTGAAAAATTTGAAATCAGAAATCAAACCATTTAACCCATATAAAATTTCTCAGATGACTCCAGCACAATTAAGAAAAATCCTTCTCAAAAAACCAGGACATAGAAGATACAAAAGTTTATCAGAAAATATAATTCTGGCTGCGAAAAAGATTCTAAAAGAGTATAATGGGGATTGTAGAAAGATTTGGGAAGGTAATCGGGATATTAATGAAGTAATAAAAAGACTTAGGGAATTTAGAGGAATTGGTCAAAAAATCTCCAATGATTTTACAGATATCTTACTGAGAAATCATGGTATTGAATTGGAAGGCTTGGAGAAGTTAGATGTTCCGGCAGATAGGCATGTTGTAAGAGTTTTTTTTAGAACAGGACTTGTGGAAAAAGAAGACAGTAGGCTGGTGGTAAAAAGAGCCAGAGAACTTAATCCAAAATGTCCTGCTGATCTCGACATTACCTATGATATCGGAAAGAAATTTTGTCACGAACGCAAACCTGACTGTAAAGAATGCCCATTATATGAAGAATGCCCCAAAAATTTTTGATTCACATTCGGGAGTTGAAACTCTGGCGAATTTGTTTGATGTTATGAGCAAATCTTTTCCGTCTTAATTTCAAGTCTCGTATTATGTCACTCAGCTTAGTTGTTTCTTTAGCTCTGTTGAAATATTTTTACTTACTACGAGTTCTTTTATGGTCATTGCTTTTATGTCAAGACCTTCATGCAGTTTTGCCCTCGCAACCTCTTTGTATGCACCTTTGCTAAAGCCACATTTATTAGAAATGCCAGAAAGCAGAAATCATCACATCAGAGTTAACAGTATCAACCTTAAGTAAAGTTTATATTTTGGGGTAAAATTGCATAGTTAGATTTAGAAACATTTGGAGGTTTGGTATGGCCTATTTAACAACACAAGCCGGACAGCCCATTCTAATTCTAAAAGAAGGAACAGCCCGCAGACGCGGCAAAGACGCCCAAAGAAACAACATCATGGCAGCACGCATCATCTCCGAAGTCTTGCGGTCAACGCTGGGTCCCCGCGGCATGGACAAAATGCTCATAGACAGCCTAGGAGACATAACAATAACCAACGACGGCGCAGCCATCCTAGACGAAGTAGAAGTAGAACACCCAGCCGCAAAAATGATAGTAGAAGTAGCTAAAACCCAAGACGACATGGTAGGAGACGGCACCACAACCGCAGTCGTCTTAGCCGGCGAGTTATTACGCAGAGCCGAAGAACTATTAAACCAAAACATTCACCCCACAGTAATCG
>JBHIEG010000134.1:0-1636 GCA_046760505.1 Candidatus Hydrothermarchaeota archaeon | reverse complement strand
TAAGAAGTTCTGTTTAGTCAACGGTTGCTATTTTTTTCTTCTTCCGTTTCCACTGCTCTATCAGGAGTTCTATGTCTATGTCTGCGAGCTTCCAGGCGAACTCGCTGAGCAGTTTGCCTGTCTTGCTGTTCTCATCAAACCTGTAGAGAGTTATCCTGCCAACCTTTCTAGTAGGCTTCATGATGCGGTAGTGCAGGAGTTTATCTTTGAGTTTGAACATGGATGTCTTACTTACTCCGGCACACTCTGCCAGCTCGGAGAGGTTGTATTCGGATTCTGAATGCGTGAGCAGTGTTTCTATGATCCTTATTTCCGGATGGTCTCCGAATATTGCGATTAAGGGCGTCTCCTCAGGTACTCCTTCAGGTAACTTTTTATTCATACTCTTTGTAAATGTCTTCTTGGTCCTTAATAATGATGTAATCTTTTTCTTCTATTTCCTTTAAAATGAATCTCATGTCTTCTTCGGTTACCAGCTTTTTCCTGGCAATTTCCACCAATACATCTCTCAAATTGAGAACTTTGACCCCTTTCTCTTGGCAAAATTTCAAAGCTTGGTTGTCATTTGTTAAAAATACTACATTTCTCTCACGTGCTATAGCTATCCCTTCAGCTTCCCCTGGCATCCTTTAAACTTGTAAGATGTATGTTACCTCTGAAAATTTTATCTGGAAAATCAAAACCACTTCTTTATGCTCTCATCAATTCACTGTACACAGATTCGGTTATATAAAGTTTAGAAAAGAGTTCTTCTAAAAGTGATAATTTATCGATTTTGGCAAAGGTGCTGACCAAATCACAATCGATGATGGCTGCCATCTAAGCACCAAAAACTGTTCTAAGTCTTTTTTCAGTTTCCTCTTTTGTTCCCAAAACCTTTATTTTTATTCCTCTGCTGGCTAAAATCTCTTTGAATTCCTCTAAATTCACTCCTGCAATCTCAGCCGCTCTCCAAAGTGTAACTTCATCCCTTTTGTAAAGATCTACCCCTATCTCTATCCTTAAGTTCGGTTTCATCTCCAGTAAGGCCCTGATGGCGTCTCTGATCAACTCGTCCTTATTTTTGTAAATCTCTGTTCTCAAAAGCGAATCGATTTCCTTCTCCAATTCCATCACCCATAGAAGTGGGTTATTCGCTTTTAATAAATCTTTTCGAATCGAGACATAAAACATCTAAATTGAGCTTTCGCTATGATAAGAGGTCTTAGCGGATAACACAAAATTATCGATGTTTACAAGAAAGATATATTCTTTGGCTTTATTAACGGCTACTCCCCTCTCTTTTTTGCTTATGTACAGTCCTTTATTCCTACAACCATCTAAGACTTGTGTATATTCCTCAGAGTCTTTTATTAACCCTTTAATCATGGCTTCGTGTAGAATTTCTGTAAACCACCTAACATTATAGCCTCCTTATCGTTTGCTGGAAATAAAAGTCCAAGTTCCTTTGCAAGTGCTATTGAACTTGCCCCCTTTCCAAAACTTATAAGATCTTCCCAAATATCACTCGCCAAGAAAACCTCACCGTAGAGTTCCTTCAAAAAGTAAAGCTTCCCAACCTTTCCCAAGTATATTAGCGGTGTCGCGTTAGAAACGGTTGGCATCTCAATCCTCTGGACCACGGATAGGAATTCTT
>JBHIEG010000133.1:0-1688 GCA_046760505.1 Candidatus Hydrothermarchaeota archaeon | reverse complement strand
ATGTTGCCTAATTCCTATAGCAATTATACTGACTCTATTGCTTGTAAACGTCGAATCCATATATTTATTCTTTTTACTAATCTTGCTCTGCCCTCTAATGTATCTCCTACTGATGATGCTTCGAAAAAAGAGAGCAAATTACCATAAGAACCGGTTAACATTTTATAGACCTCCACTAATGTGACGTTTTTCCGCTTGATTAAGAAACAATAAAAAGAGGATTCTTTTAAAATGTAATGCCTGAAAGGCCAAGGTGTAGTCATGTCTAACGATGACAAAAGTACAGGAAAAACTGTCAAAATAAAGGCACTTCGCTGCCCTCATTGCGGTGCACCTCTAGAAAGTAGGTATTTGACAAATTGTCCAAATTGTGGAGTGGAAATTGTAATCCAAGAGGGAACAGTTGTATTTCCAGAAGAAGATGTATTAGATAATGGTGTCTTTGACCCAGAGAATATCTGGCTGTTAACGGACATTGTTGCGAAGGCGAATTTCAGGTTTGAAGGAAAGTTAGAAGAATTAGAGCAGGATATTAGATTTAATGTTATGCGGGGGAAACCATGGCAACAAGAGGATATCGAGTATATAAGAGAGATAAAAAGACTTCTTGACGCTAAAATCATAAAGAAAACGACAAGTTTTTGGTTTTCCAGCCCGTTTCCGACAGTTTTTAGAGCGCTGAAAGATGGTGAGATGACAATTGCAGGGAAGAAATATACCTTCAAAAGAGGAGATGAAATTGTATGGCAATGTCAGATGGGTCGCGAACTACATCATTTGGATGGTCCGGTTCTCATTGGCAAGTTTACTCCTAAAAAGATGGCTATGTTTTGCAAGGAAATGGAGAACATTGCGAAAGGCTCAGGGAGAATTCTACTGAAAACGTGATAAAGATGTTAGAAAAACTAAAAAGGATATTCTTCGGGCAGGAAGAGTTGGTTGAACAACCACCTATCGATGAGTCTGTAGATGTTTCAGGGATTGATCCTAATGATGCGCTATTACTGAGCGACCCAAAGGCTACAGAAGAATACCGAAAAGAAGAAAGATTGGAAGAATTAAAAAACGATATAAAATATAGCGTTATGCGTGGTAAACCGTGGGAGAAAGACGAACTAGAATACGTGGCAGAGATACGACGGCTGATAAAAGAAGGAGTCATCGAAACGAAGGGAAGTTATTGGTGGACTTCGCCTCACCCAACTGTCTACCGTGCAAAGAAGAGAGGTTACATTCGCATTAGTGGAAAAGCCCACAATTTCAAAAAAGGAGACGAAATAACATTTCAATGCCGCATGGAGAGAGAAACGAAGAATCTTGAAGGGCCACTATTGATCGGGAGATTCAATCCAACTGATAAGACCATGCTCTGTAAAGAAATGAGCACAACCATGAAGGGAATGTGACACACGTGTAGCTATGATCGAGGTTCCATCATAAATGGTTTTGAAAATCCTTGCATTATTGTCATAGCTTTTTCCGAAACTGTCTGTTAAGGAAGCCTCTGCTAACTAACTCATACAAGCGTTCTCGACACAAACAACACTTTTTCACGGACACCATTAATATAAAAATTCTATGAAAATGTGATTCACTGGAAACCATATTAAACCAACGTTTTTCAGCTTTCTCCACTTTGTGCACAAGATCCGATCGAGTTTCACTTTAGGACTACAAATACATTTAAA
>JBHIEG010000132.1:0-1774 GCA_046760505.1 Candidatus Hydrothermarchaeota archaeon | reverse complement strand
CTCCTCAGTGTAAGACAATCCTATTTCCTCAAGACGTTTGGACATCGCTTGTGGTAGACATTCTCTTTGTGCCCTGGTCCTAGGCAATTATGCACATGCATAGCTGCACCTATGATCTTGTAACAGAGATCATGATAGGACACGTTTGTGAGTAAGCCGATAATCAGTACATCCGAAGCCTAAAGGATTTAGGTTGACAAAAGGGTCATAGTTGCCAATTTTAGAAGTTAACGGTTAAATGCAAGATAAAAATGAGCAGCTAATTTTCAAGTAATTTTTGTATTTTCTTTTTTGATCTTGGATTTATTTCAAAGGTTACTTTTTCAATGATTTTAGTATTTTGATCTTTCTCAAAATGGATAAATAATTGCTCTTCTAGGAGGTTCCATTCAGCTAAAACGAAATAATTGACATAGGAGGTAGGCAGATATACTTTTTCATTTAAGACGTTAATAAAGGCTTTTTCGGTTTGATTTTCGTCATCTTTGACTTGTCTTATGAAGTAGATTTTTGGGATAAAATCTTCCTTACTTTGGCTTTTTCTGCTAGGTGGTTGATAAGCTGTGTATCTTTGGGAAGCAAGATTAAACCAACTTAGTTTTTCATCTATTTCCTGGACATTTTCAAATTCAATCTTATTCCAGAACATTCTAGAAAACACACTGTTGTTGCCTTCGATAGATGCCTGAGAGAATGGTTTTCTTGGAACAGAGAATATTGGTATAACCTGATTCTCCAAGAGAAATTTCATTGTTCTTGAGATATTTCTTTTTCCTGAACCACTACCAATTGTTGCTAAACAGTTGTCCACTTTTACGAAATCTGGCTTCTCAAACCTTTCAAAGAAGGCTTCCGTTTCTCTAATGAAGTTTTCAGCTGTTTGCCCAGAAACCCGCATAAAATAGCGTAGTTTAGGTATTTTTTTAAATGAAAACCCAATGAAATTTATAGGTTCACTTCTGCCAGCAATATATTTTTTCCCGATAAAGTCTGCTTCAAGGACTCTTCCTCCTAAGAGGTGGTATATAGTATATTCCGGATAACAAAGATAACGAGCAGCTCCTTTATTTCGTCTTCTTTTCCTATTATCTGAAAGATCAAGATCTTTAAGTATTTGTCCTATTGTTCTTAACGGCGGAATCTCCTCTTTTGGATGTCGCTTCCTCCATTCTTGAGCAATAGCTGTAGCTCCTGTGTAAAATTCATAAGGATCGTTCTTTAAATATTGATGTATCTCTTTGATCCTTTGTTCCACAGCTTTATCCCATTTTCTCCTTTTGGATTTCGGCCAGCCTCGATTATCTTCTGTAAAATCCTGGTCTGGCGATTTTGTCCATCTTATAACAAAGTTCCTTGACACCTTCTTCTTCCTTGAAATATCTGATTTTGAAATATGATCATTGAAATATAACTTGTTTACTTCTTCCCTTAATTTGATCGATTTTTTTTCATCATCATTGCTCTCTTTACACTCTTTATTCTTGATAATATGTCTGCTAATTATATTAATAAATTTTTCTATTTTGTCAAAGTATTTCATTGAATCTGAGCCCATTTCGGCTGCTCAAATTCATTTTGCATATAACCAATAATCTTTAAATCTGATTACAATACCCGACCGTCTTCCTCTCTCTTCTATGTGAGGCAATAAACTGGAAAACATGTCGGATTAACACTATGAGAGTTTTCCTATCAGGTAGATAATTAACCCACCATACAAAGCCACAGTAGTTAATATGGCCCCTAGAATCCAGATAAGAAGTTTACCTTGAAA
>JBHIEG010000131.1:0-1777 GCA_046760505.1 Candidatus Hydrothermarchaeota archaeon | reverse complement strand
GCAGGCTGTCCGAAAACTCAATAAAAGAAGTTCCTTATTACCGGATCAATCCCTCCTCGTAGAGATTTAAGTCTCCTACTAATATTTTTTTACTAACAAGAAATCTTGCTTTTTTGTATAATATTACTTACAAATACATTCCTAATAAAGGAGAGGAATATCATGCCAAATTTCATCCCTTATCAACAATCGCAGTTGATGTTATTACCATTGGATATTCGGGATATGATACCTAAAGACCACTTGGTTTATGTGATTGATGCTATAGTAGAGAGATTAAATCTTACATCTATTTATGAGAAATACAAAAACACTGAAGGTGGACGTCCCAGCTATCATCCCCGAATGCTCCTTAAAGTTTTATTCTATGCATATGCTATTGGTGTTCGTAGTTCTCGTAAGATAGCAGCTAAGCTTGAAAGTGATGTTTTCTTTATGTATTTAGCAGCAATGCAAAAGCCAGATTTCAGGACAATTAGTGATTTTAGGAAAGCGCATTTACCCCAATTAAAAGAATTATTTAAGCAAATTGTTCTTATTTGTATTGAAATGGGCATAGCTAAAATTGGACATATTGCCATTGATGGAACTAAAGTGAGAGCCTCGGCTGGAAGAAGGCGGACAAAGAGTAAAGAGAAGTTGGAGAAGATGGTTGCTGAGATTCGCAAAGAGATAAAGGAAATATTGGCTGAAGCTGAAAAGATTGACGAGCAAGAGGATGAAAGATATGGCCGCAATAAGAGTGGAGATGAAGTTCCTGAGGAGCTTACCAAAAAAGAGGTTTTAAAGGAGAAAATAGAGAAAGCTAAAGCAGTGCTTCAAGAAAGGAAATGGAAAGAAGTTAATCTCACTGACCCAGATTGTCGTTTCATGAAGGATGCAGATGGAGGCAAAGATACAAGCTATAACTCACAAGTGGCAGTTTCGGAAGAGAATCAAGTTATTGTGGCAAATGATGTTACTTCAGAGGTTACTGATCAGCATCAATTTATTCCTATGTATGAGCAAGTTATTGAAAACACGGGCAAGAAGCCAGAAGAAGTATCTGCTGATTGTGGTTACTATGATGGAGAAAACTATATTTATATAGATAAGAATAAAATTGATGCCTATTTACCGGATCAGATGTTAGAGAAAGAAACAGATGAAGAGGGGAATATAAAAATAGATAAATTTGACAGGCGTAATTTTAAATACAATAAAGAGGAGGATACTTTCACTTGTTCTGCAGGAAAGATTTTAGTTTTTAAGCAGAATTATGAGCGTAATGGAGTTAAATCTCGTATTTATATTGGTCAGGAATGTTCTCTCTGTAAACACAAAAAAGAGTGTACGAAAGCTAAAGCGAGGCAGATAAAAGTCTCTAATGCTGATTTGGTGATGGAGAGGATGAGAAAGAAACTCCTAACAGAGGAAGGTAAAAAGAAGTATAACAAGCGGCTTTCAACAGTTGAGCCAGTATTGGGAAATCTTAAGAGGAATTTAGGATTCAGATATTTTCTTCTCCGAGGAATAGAGAAAGTTAAAGGTGAGTTTAATCTGATGTGTATTGCTCATAATCTGAAAAAGATTCACAGGTATGGATTTTCTAAGGAAGGGGAAGGATTTTTGGAGCTTATGAAGCAAAATTATGAGGAATGTTTGTCTTTTTTGAGGAGTTTTAGAAAAATATTAGCTGAAAAAATTAGAAACGTCTTCTTCATACTTCAAATGAGCAAATTTAACTTCATCAGAGTAAACTTAATTGCTGTTTAATTAAAGTTTTCGGACAGCCTGC
>JBHIEG010000130.1:0-1816 GCA_046760505.1 Candidatus Hydrothermarchaeota archaeon | reverse complement strand
TTATGAGACTGTTGAAAAACGCAGTGCTGGGTGACTGGTATAAATTTGTATTGGCATTTTGTGCCTTTTTTCTAGGCACTTAATTTTCTGTAATTCTTTTTTTAGCCTCAACTGTTGAAAAACAGGCATACTACACCTGTCGTTAGCCTGGTGATTTTGCTTTTGCATAGGCAATACCATAACCATTACGAAATGGTACTCCACATTTAAGTTTAATTATCTGTTTTAAATTCATAGCCATAAATGTCATATATGCTTGGATTGCCATTTTTGTCTTGCCTACATATCGGCATCTGGCAAATCCATGCCATTTCTTGGCTATGCCAAACGGCTGTTCTACTTGGTAACGTAAGCCTGTGGCTTTTTGGTAAATATCTCGCTGCTTAAACTTTTTCCACGCTTTGTTATTCTCTTCTTGTTTACTACTTGTCCTCTTATCTTTAAGCATAATTGCTGAATGCATCAGTCTGGCTTCTAAAAACTCGTGGTTCTCTCCATCGTCATAACCTTTATCGCCTGTATACGCTGTCCCTCCTGATACTATTATTTTTTTCTTCCTAAGATCTTTTTTTAACTTCCCTCCCTTAGCTATCCCTACTTTCCTGTCTTTGTTTACCAACGTCGTCATCTCCTTATTGTCTGCCTTATTACCACTGCTAACCTTTAAAGCTGTGGCCATCCTTACTTCTTGATTGTATGATACATGCGTCTTGTAACCATAAAAACTTTCTTTAATTTTCTTTCTCTTTCCACCTTTGCCTTTTATCTCTTTTACTCGTTTAACTCCCCATCTAGCATCTTTATCTCGTGGTGCTTTGCCTTTCTTTTGCCTTATTCTATCTTTATCTATATTTACATCTGCCACTGTGTGAACACTGTCCACTATTTGTATCTGGCCAAACTTCACTCCTTTCTTAATGGCTTCCTTTAAAAGTTCGTTAAACATTGATTCGTAGCCCTTTAAACCAACCCTGTCTATTATTCTCTGTTTGAATACGCTCAAACTTGAATGATCTGGTGCTTTCTCATCTACTCCTAGTCCTACAAAATATTTAGCTGCCAAGTTCAGATTGGTAAACTCTTCACTTTCTCTCTCGGAAATATCATACAGATAACTAAGCATTAGCATCCGTAACATCTTACTGGGTGCATATGGTGGCTTCCCATATTCTGCCCCGCCCTGATAGTACTTCAATAGCTTCTTGTCGAATCTCCCCCACTCAATGGTATGTCTTGCCTTAACCAGAAAGTGTTTCCTAGGTAGAACTTGGTCATAGAGGAAGTGACCAAATATTGATTCTTGTGTGTCTTTTTTGTAGCGTGCCTTTGCCATAGCGATTTCACCTCCTTTAATTTGAAAAAATTTAGTATAGATGCCTCTTTTTAAGAGATTTTTTTCACCCCCCTTCCTCTTTTTTATCACCTTAATTACTACTTTAGCACATCCTAACAGTAAAAACTACCCCAACTTGCTCCCTTCTTGCCTAATCTTCTAAAAGATGTTTTTCAACAGTCTCAAGACTTTGTTTTGCTTTTAATGCTCATATGTGTTTATAATTAGATTGTATAACATTATTAGTTAAATTTGCCAGCGTTTTTCTGCTTATATACTGCTGTGAGGTGGAAATAAGTGTGGTGTGAGAAGAAACAGCAACAGATATTAGTTTTCTAGATGAGCAAACGCATGTTGAGAAATTAAAATATGCAGTAGCGGAGAGTAGCGCAGAGGCTAGCGCGCCTGCTTTGGGAGCAGGAGGTCGCGGGTTCAAGTCCCGCCTCTCCGACCAAGTTAAACTTTTTTCAAATTGTGCGGAAG
>JBHIEG010000129.1:0-1842 GCA_046760505.1 Candidatus Hydrothermarchaeota archaeon | reverse complement strand
TGCATTTTAGCTAAAAAAGGTAAATGTGGGGTCGCGGGGATTTGAACCCCGGACCTCCAGCGCCCCAGGCTGGTATCCTAAACCAAGCTAGACTACGACCCCACATCACTAAACAACGCCCCTCTACAAAAATTTTACCAGAAATCAAAGGGGAAAATCATTCCTTAGTTAAGCTTGTGAACAGAGGTTTCTCAGACATTAAAGGTGCTATATCTTGTGATAAGTTATAACTAAACAAAACATGCATTAATACTGCAGAGAACAGTTGAGGGGTAGTCAAAGCTCTAATAAATGCCTGAGGAGTAGAGTAAAAACAGCACTATTGATGCAATTATCAATGCAAAACCTACAGCTTGAATGTTCTTGGCTCTATCTTTCTGAGATTTAGTGTTAGTTGCGAGGCCTGACCCAAGTTGAAGCCGTCTTCTTCCTCCTAAGAAGGCCCAAGTAGATGGTAATTCTAAGAGAATTAGAGCACCAAGAGTTAGAGTCAATAATCCCTCATAAAACAACGCTTCATTAGGTGAAACGAGCCTACGCAGATGTGGAATATAACTGAAAACTAGTAGGTTGAAAACATAAACAGCGATTGTAACTAGAAAAGCACTCCCGACGATCACTGTCAGATAACGCCAAAAAACTCGCTTCATTTTAAATACCGCTATTATTTATCGAATTCCTAAGATTTAATTTTTCCTAGATTGACTACAGAACATTTCTCCTAAATCCTTATGCAATCAGAGTAATGTATTAGCTGGAAATACTAAACAAGAGCTAATTTCGTTCTTAATGCATCTCTAATAATATTCTCGTGTCTTCTTAGTTCATCTGTTTCTTTTGCTTCTTCTATGATTTGTTGTGTTTGATTGAATTTTTCAACACGCATATTGGTTGATTCTATAACTCTCTTGAGCCAATCAATCTTCTCTTCGATTTCAGTAGGAGTCGTTATTAACAGTAACTTGTCACCTACGATAGCAACTTTTCTCTCCCATAGATGGAGACTTGATTTCCATTCTTGTTCAAAAATAGCTTGCCATATATAGTCAGGTTGGGAATCAAGTGGGAGTTCAATAATATAGGCGTTGGTATAAAAGCTGTCTCTTCTTATTGGAATCTTATCAGCATCTATGGATTTCATCAGATTCACTCTCTTGCCTAATCTTCCCATATTTTTCACTTCCTCACCTGCCACAGTACACTTTATGTCTCTCCAAAGTTTTATATCTTGAGTTATTCAAGCTTTTAGCATTGAACAAAAAAATAAGCCGAAAACCTAAATCACAAGTAAAACCGAGGGCAAACACCGAGAAACAAGCAAATCCAACAGGGTGATAAAACGATTAAGGCAATAAAACGCCTAAAGAGCATAAAACTTCCAGCCTACTTGAAAGCAAGATATCTGACTATCGGACTAGTCATTGGAGCCCTATGGGGCTTTCTCTCCACGGCAACATTCATCACTGTAGGAATGTTTGGAGACGAGAGCCATCCCTACCACTGGCTCTTCCAAATCTTCCAAAACTCTGTATACACGTTATGGTTCCAAATAATATTTCTGCCATTCTTATTGTCATTAGAAGCTGGATTCATGTTTGCCTTCTTTGGCTCCACACCTGTTGGAGCGATAATGGGCGCAGCTATTGGAGCAGCAGCTTCTGTCATAACTTACATAATCCGAAAGACTAGATAACAAGTATCAATTTGGCAAAGTGTTTTCTTAAAGATAATGCAAGCGAAAAACTTTATTCTCAGGGCACCTTTCTCTAACTGGAATGTGAGATGAGGTTTATTTTCAAGCCAAGTTTCCATTGGATATTAGCATTTACAATGAAGATTTTA
>JBHIEG010000128.1:0-1844 GCA_046760505.1 Candidatus Hydrothermarchaeota archaeon | reverse complement strand
GAAAACTTAACCGAAGCAGAGGTAGTTGATATTCACTCCAGTTTCGATGTAGAGAAAGATGAGCGCATCGAGATTTTTACCTTAAATAGGGATTTGGAAAAGGCTTGTCAAGTATAAGTGGAATAGCGAATTATGGAAGCAGAAAACAAGACCGTCGAGATTAAGACTCCCACAGGAATTTCTAAAATACGAGATATTAAAGATATCAAGATGGAAATAGAAATCATAAAAGTCAATCCTCATAATATAGACCCGGCTAAAATCAAGAGGGCAGCCAAAAAATAAAAGAAGGTGGGTTGGTTGCCTTTCCTACGGAGAGGGTTTATGGGTTAGGTGCGGATGCATTGAACCCTCAAGCGGTGGCTAAGATTTTTGACGCCAAAAACAGACCATTAGATGACCCTTTAATTGTGCACATTTCACAAAGAGAGGATTTGTTCAAATTGGCAAAAGATATTCCTGATATAACCTCAGAGTTAACCAATATATTTTGGAGCGTAGATGTTTTCTAAAATTTTAATAGCCAATCGGGGCGAGATTGCTTTAAGAATAATTAGAGCCTGTAAAGAAATGGGCATAAGAACAGCAGCAGTTTGCTCAGTGGCTGATAGGGGTTCTCTGCATGTTAAGTTCGCAGATGAGGCTGTCTGTATTGGTAAGGCACAAAGCACGGAGAGTTACCTGAATATTCCAGCGATTATCAGTGCGGCTGAAGTTGCTGATGTTGAGGCAATCCATCCTGGTTACGGCTTTCTATCTGAGAATGCCCATTTTGCAGAAATATGTGAGTCCTCCAAGATAACTTTTATTGGACCTCCACCTGAGGCAATAACCAAGATGGGAGATAAATCTGTGGCCAGAGAAACAATGAGAAAGGCAAAAGTGCCAGTGGTGCCAGGAAGTGAGGGCGTAATTAAGGATGAAAAAGAAGCAATCAAGATAGTGGAAAAAATAGGTTATCCAGTAATGATTAAAGCCTCTGCCGGAGGAGGCGGTAAGGGAATGAGGATTGCCCATAGTAGAGAGAGCTTGATTTCAGGTTTTCATATGGCTCAAAGCGAAGCCCAAGCTGCTTTTGGTAATAACGAGGTTTATATTGAAAAATATATTGATGGGGCAAGACATATTGAGATTCAGGTCTTAGCCGATAAATTTGGTAACACTATCCACCTAAGAGAAAGGGAATGTTCTATTCAAAGGCGGCATCAAAAACTTATCGAAGAAACACCTTCGCCTGCCATAAATAACAGATTAAGAGAAAGGATGGGTGAGGCAGCAATAAGAGCGGCAAAAGCAGTGGGTTATTTTAGTGCTGGCACAGTTGAATTTATTCTGGACAGGGAGGGTAGCTTCTATTTCATGGAGATGAATACGAGAATTCAGGTGGAGCATCCCATTACTGAGATGATTACAGGCCTAGATTTACTTAAAGAG
This sequence comes from Candidatus Hydrothermarchaeota archaeon, assembly GCA_046760505.1. Taxonomy (GTDB): domain Archaea; phylum CAYFZR01; class CAYFZR01; order CAYFZR01; family CAYFZR01; genus CAYFZR01. The sequence goes on along the minus strand of JBHIEG010000128.1, from coordinate 410 downwards.
CAGATTCGTATTGCCGCGGGCGAAAAGTTGCCTTATCAACAAAAGGATATCACCTGCAGGAGCCACTCTATAGAATGCAGGATAAATGCCGAAGATCCCGATAATGATTTCAGGCCTTCGGCAGGTGAAGTTACCGGATACTATCCTCCAGGAGGGCTAGGGGTGCGTGTGGATTCCCATCTCTATGAAGGCTATACCATTCCACCTTATTATGATTCATTAATCGCTAAATTAATCGTTCACGCAGAAGAGAGAAAATCTGCTATTGCGCGTATGAAGAGAGCGTTGGAGGAATTTATTATTGAAGGGATTAAAACAACTATCCCTTTTCATTTGAAGGTATTGAATAATGGTGACTTTCAAAAAGGAGAGTATTCCACTAAATTCATTGAAGAAAAATTGATAAAAGG
>JBHIEG010000127.1:0-1869 GCA_046760505.1 Candidatus Hydrothermarchaeota archaeon | reverse complement strand
AAAACGAGAATTCAAACCCTAACCTGTCCACAGTGTAAAGGTAGCCCGGGGGAGATTCGAACATAAATCAACACTTTTTCAGGTGATTTTAAGCATCAGATTTTGGGAAGTATCGGAAAAATCATTATGGGCTTTTCTAGACATGTTAAGCTTCTTTAGTTTTTTGTGGAACTTACAACATCGAATTTGGATATTGAAATATCGAAATATTTAAAAATTTGGATAGTCAATTATCTAAATATGGTAAGAGTTAGTGAGATAATTAACCAAAATCCATGGTGGAAGTACGGAAAAGATTTCGAGCGTTACGACAAAGATTTGTCTAAAGTAAAGAAAAACTTGATATTTTTTAAGAGAGGAGATTTTGAGACGAACATTGAAAATATATACATTATAAGAGGATGTAGACAGACAGGTAAAACAACTTATTTGAAGAAACGGATAAGTAAATTAATAAACGAAGGTTTTAACCCAAAGCGTATTCTCTATCTTTCTCTAGACTTCTTTACTTCTAGAAAAGAGATGAGAAATGCTGTAAATTATTTTTTGGATGTAAATAGAGAGGCTCAGAATCTTTTCATGTTTTTAGATGAAATAACATCGATAAAAGACTGGAATCTTGAACTCAAGTACCTCTGGGATTCAGGAGTTACGAAAAAGGTGCAAGTTGTTGCAACTGGTTCGAGCGGAGTAGCTTTACGGAAAAAAGGAGAGCTCTTACCAGGAAGAGGGTTGGAAGGTAATGAATACTACCTAAAGCCTTTAAGTTTCAGGGAATTCATCCTTCAAACCATAGATTACATACAAAGCCAGGGTGAAACTCGAGAGTTTCGAGATGCCTTACGAAAGTTAAAGAAAATTCTTGAAAAGGTTAGCGTGCGCTCAGGATCAAACATAAATGAAATGTATAAGCTAATTAATACAATCATCCCATTCAAGAAAGAATTAGAATACTTCTTGAAAATTTATCTAATGACAGGAGGTTTTCCTGCAGTTATTAACAACTATTTGATGAAAAAGTTTGATGAGAAAAAGGAAGTAATTGATTCCTCTTTGGCTGAAACCTTCGTTCGAAATGTTTTGGGAGATGTGGATAAACAAGGTAGACAAGAGACCTATGCACGTCAGTTGTTGAAGGAAATCATAGAGAAGTATGGAACTAGATACAGTTTTTCGAAGCTTGCAAGGGATGTTGAAACAACTCATGTTACTGCAATTGACTACTTGGAGTTATTAGAAGAATCATTTGTTTTAAGAATTTTTCATGCATACGATTTCAACAAAAAGGACATAAAATTTAAGGGAGCGAAGAAAGTATATTTTCAAGATCCGTTCATTTTTTATGCATTAAAAAGTTATCTAAGCGGGAGAGACGTGAAGGATGTAATTGCTGAAACTCTTGAGGATGAGGAATCTTTGAGTAAAATAATTGAGGGAATTGTTGGCATGCATTTGGCGATGGCTAAAGAGATACCTTTGATGAAAGAACCAAGAACATTTCTCTGGTTTTACTATGACGCTCATGGAAGAGAATTGGATAATGTGATGAGACCAAACAAATCGTTTCTAGCCGTAGAAATAAAATACAGAAGTGAAGTTGGTATAAAAGAAATTCTCCAAATCCCTCAAATTAAAAAATACATATTACTTAGCAAAGAAGATTTTGGAGTGAAGAAAAACACATTAATCGCTCCAGTCGAAACATTTTTGGCTGTACTGGAAAAATCAAACTACAACTTGTAAGCTCACTTACAAAAACAATACGCTAATTCTAGAATTTCGGAAAATATTCGTAAAATGAGCTTATTTGGTTAGTAGCCCGGGGGAGATTCGAACTCCCGTCAGCGGGTCCAGAGCCCGCCATCCTTG
>JBHIEG010000126.1:0-1885 GCA_046760505.1 Candidatus Hydrothermarchaeota archaeon | reverse complement strand
GTTAAATATGAGGGGGAGCTATTTCTCATTTATGCTATCCTTTATTCATTGGGTATATTCTTCATCGGGAATCTCCAAGGAGATTAATTAATCCTTAACTTTTTTTGTTTAGCCATTTTGACAGCCAGGACTATGAATGTGAGAACAATTCTTTGCATGGTGATATTTCACTTTATTCTGCGTAAGCAAGACCGGATGGGAAAGGTGAGAAGACAGCAAAATCAAGGAGCATGAAGAAAGTATGACAATTTAGAATTTCCCCAAAATTCGCCTATCGGCGACTTTTTTTATCCGCAAGCAGTTGTGCGAAATTCACTCAGGCCTGTCTTGAAAAAGAAGTTTTCAAAAATAAAGTAATATATAACTTGATTATGAGCAAAGTTAGCAAGTCAATATATTTTAAAGCAGTACCAGAGAAGGCTTGGAAAGTTCTAACAGATCTCGAAAATTATTCAAATTGGGTTCCTGAAATTAAGAAAAGAAAAATAATTACTAAGAAACAGACAGGAGTAAGCGTTGTTTACGAAATTGATGAGTTTATGGATACCTCACATAAGGCTTCCTTTAATAAAAAGGACTCCTTCTTGGCATGAATTTACCGAATATCGTAAGCGGCTATGGGATACACTTGAGTTTAAAGACGTGGAGGGGTGTCAATCGATGGTCTACAAATACAGCGAGATGTGGAATAAGTTTGCCAAAGTGTGGGACTTAATGTTGTCTATTACTGGTTATGACACCGCTTATCGAGAGGAAGCGGTAAAAAAGCTAGACTTAAGGGAGGGAGATACCGTTTTGGATCTAGCTTGTGGAACTGGAGCCAACTTTAATTTTTTGGAGAGAAAGGTAGGAAAAGAAGGAAAAATCATTGCTTTAGACTACTCTCGCGAGATGTTAAAGAAGGCAAAGGAGAAAATAAAAAAAGGGAGGTGGCATAACACTGAATTTCTTGAAAAAGACGCCTCAAACTTTGAGTTGAACGTGAAAGTAGATGCTGTTTTGTGTACTTGGGCAATGGTGTCTTTTCCAAATTATAGGAAAGCGTTAAAAAATTCGATAAAAGCCTTGAAGAAAGGTGGTCGATATGTTGTACTGGACTTGCAGCAAACGGCGGGAATCACGGGTCGGATTCTTAAGTTATTTTTTGAAGCCACACACCAAGAGATAACACGGGAACCCTGGAGTGACATGGAAAAATATCTGAGTGGAGTTGAGAAAGAAGATCTTCCTTTGATGGGAGGCATCGCCATGTATTACATAGCATCAGGCACAAAAAACTAATAGACTATGAAATGCTTTACTCTTTCTTCGGAAGAATCATCGATAAGCAAATATTCAAAAGATACGTTGGGAAAATGATGGAAAAAGAGCTGGAAAATTTGAAATTGCTTTTAGAAGTATGTACCAAGACATCATAGGTGAAATAGATGAGAAAATCTAGATTGTCCGAGTACATTTTGAAGTACATTCCTGAGGGAATGCATGGGTGGCTCGCGAGCCTTTATGAAAGGGAGATAGCTAGGCCTCTCCTCCAAGAATTTTACGAGGACGTTGCAAAAGATGTTACCCGCAAGATAAGTTCGGGTAGAATTCTTCACCTGGCTACCGGCCCGGGCTACTTACCCATAAATATAGCGGAAAAGTCGCCGAATATCCACGTGACGGGGCTTGACATATCCAAGAAGATGGTGAAATACGCCAGAAGAAATGCAGTAAAAGCAAGTGTCTTGGACCATGTCAGCATCATATATGGGGATGGAAACCATTTACCGTTTAGAAATGAATCCTATGACATAGTTATTAGTACAGGCGTGTTATTCACTTCCCCCCATCCCATCAGAATTCTAAACGAATGCTATAGAGTTTTAAAAAATGAAAAGGAAGC
>JBHIEG010000125.1:0-1963 GCA_046760505.1 Candidatus Hydrothermarchaeota archaeon | reverse complement strand
AAGCTATATCAACTTTTCAATTTTCAGACCTACACTTGACTTTTATAGTAAGCTTCCCTGCCTTATTTCTAGCTCCAAAACTTCTTTCTCATACTGTCCTTAAACTTATCTTAGCATAAGAAAAAACTTAATCAAGGCTCTCGTAATAAGGTGCACGCAAGTTTTTCTGCCAAATATGAGAAAATATAACGTTTAACTCTGCAGCGGCAGAATTAATAATAAGTTGCAGTCCCATTTCTCTTGAAGATAAGATGATGATAGTTTTCCAGGGTGTGTTTCGGTGAATGTTAAATAGCAGCACATATGCGTGCTTTTATTACACCTTAATGGGGTAAACCCCATATTTGTGAACTGTTTCATACATTTTAAGAGCATTTCTGGTGGGAACAAGATCATGAACCTCACTGGATGAACCAATACAAATACCCCCCTGAGGCCCAATTTTTCTAATGAGTCCTAGGGTTTCTTCTTCTACATCCTTTTCCGTTCCATAAGGTAATGTTACCTCACAACAGACATTTCCAAAAAGAAGTGTATGGGGATATTTCTTTCTGATCTCAAAAATATCATTACACTCATTTCTCTCAACAGGATTGATTCCATCAGCTTTTAATTCGTTAATGACTATAGGAAGTAGATCGGCTAGCTTTCCATCAGAATGGTAGAGAAATTTAAAACCTTTATCTTTAATCGGTTTTGCAATTCTTTTCCACAAAGGCAAAAGTTTTTTTCTTATAAAAGAGGGGCTAAATATTAATCCAGATTTTCCTGCTACATCCTCTCCCATAAACATAAGAGGAGCAGAAGGATTTTCAGCAAATATCTCAGCAATAATCTCGGAAAAACGACAAGTACACTCCATGAGATGATCAACTAACTCTGGAGCTTCATGAATAGCCCTACAGAAAAGCTCCATGTCAGTATACGTGTAAGCGTCGGTACAGGGACCTTCTATGGCTCCGATAAACACCACGTCGTATTCATCATAAGTTTCTCTTATTTTCTTTATTGTTGATTTATACCATTTCTCTATTTCACTTTTCTGGGGCATATTGGGCATATTTTTTTCTAATTCTTTAAGATCAGCAAAAGGTCTTTTGGAAATCCAAGCAGTGCCTCCTTTTTGAGATACCTCCCATTTGTCAGGATTACCACCAAAAAAGCGTACCCAGTTCTCTATTTTTGAACCCATCCAGTGATTAACCGGATCGTAGATATACCTCATAACATCTAAACCAATATTTTTGGCCATCCGAGCATTTCGTTCAATGAGATCTCCTTTCCCTCCATAAGTTTCCAACAACTCTCTGTTGTCAACAAAATCATAGGTAAGAATCCTATCGGGTAACTCAAATTTGATAGTCTTTACAAACCGCTCATAATTGGTCATTTTCATCCCTTGGCCAATATTACTTTTTTCCTAGAAAAGTTTTTAATATCCTATAAGTGGAGTAGGATACTGACCATACTCTTTTGCTGCTTCATAAAAAGCCAATATATTCTCAATGCTGGTATCTGCTTGGATATTATGGGCTGGAGCTAAAATAAAACCTCCTCCAGGAGCACAATTCTTCATAACTCTTTTTACTTCTGCCTTCACCTCATCAGGTGTTCCAAAGGGGAGTATATTCTGCTTATCCAGAGTACCCCAGAGAACCAATTTTTTACCGTATCTTTTCTTTATATATCTAGGATTCATAGCACCGGACTGGTACTCTATCTGGTTCTTCAAAAGAAAAAGCTATTTTCATCCGCTCTTTAGGATTCATATTATCTTTTCCTTCGATAATCATATTCTTACTCTATTTACTTCCGCGGCCAAGTTCAGTTTAACTCATTTCCCCGGTTCTTGCCACAAGATACAATTTATCAACCAGCTCTTCCAATGATATATCTTTCTTTTCAAACTCTCCCACAGTCCTTCCCCGATCTAAAACGACAAATCTATCTGCAGCCGGGTACA
>JBHIEG010000124.1:0-2059 GCA_046760505.1 Candidatus Hydrothermarchaeota archaeon | reverse complement strand
ATGACGGAGAAGTGAACACGGCTGATGTTGTTCACCTGATCAATTATCTCTTTTTCAACGGACCAGAGCCTTGCAACCTCTGATTCGCACAAACCGATAGCGGGTTACATGAATGTGACCCCTATGCGCTCTTTGGCAGTCAAGCGTAAGTGGTCATAAATTCAAGAAAGCTGACTATAAGAAAATGAGAGATGAATAGACTACGACAATGCAGTATTAGAAAAAACACTGAGAGTTATGCGTCCCGCACTTTGCGGGACGAATCTCTGTCAGAAAAGAGGAGACTCCTTTCCTGTAGCTCCTGCGTCCACCCTCCAGTGTACGAGTTACTCCGCCTTTGGCGGGAACTCAACTGACCTTATTCGGAGTGGCAGGCAGGAAAGGAACTCCAAGCTTTCTTGCGGGTTTATTAACCCGAAGGAGGTGTCGGAGTCTTCCTGCCATCTGATCCAGAGTTATGATTATTTACACCGATACCAATTTTTTCGGGCTGATAAGGTTCGTTATGCAAAACATGATAAATAACCAGAAGGAGTTTTCTAATAACCGCACAAACAGCCACCATTTTAGGTTTGCCTTTGGAGAGGAGATGTTGGTAATAAGCAGCCAGCCTGGGATTTCGTTTAATACAAGAGATAGCCATATAATAAGCGATGGTTCTGAGGAAGGGATTCCCCTTTTTAGAGATTTTAGGTTTTTTATGGACGGAGGAACCGGATTTGAATTCTTTAGAGGCAATACCGGTCAATTTAACCAAAGCTTTAGGGGAACGGATAGAATTGGGATCACCCAGTTCCGCCATAAATCTAGCCGCAGCTTTTGTGGCAATACCCTCAATAGTAGTGAGCAGAGAGACCCAGGGGGAAGCAAGATTAATCAAAGAATCAGTTACTTGTTGAATTTGGGTTCGATAAAGGGTGACTCTTTGCAAAGTTCTGTTAAGCGAGGAAATGGCAGATTTATTGGGCACCGCGATGGAGGAGCGCATAAGCTGGATAAGTTTTTCGGCTTTTCTTCTTCCGATGATGCCATTGCCATATTTTTTAAAGACAGAAGTAAGATTTTCAATGCCGAGATTAACTATCTCAGCGGGAGTGGGAGCAACCGAAAGGATAGCCAAGGCAATTTTACCGAAGAGGTTGGAAAAGAAGGAAGTGAACTCCGGGTTAACTTCTGCTAAAAGGGATTTGATCTGGATTTTTTCTCTGGCCAGTTTTTTAGTAAGATCCAGGTATTCCCGATGGAGTTTTTGAAGTTCCCTGAACACACCTTGAGGAAGTCTGGCGGGAGTAGCTTTTCCATCTCTAAAGAGTTTAGCAATAGTTTTAGGATCCAGTTCATCCAGTTTAGAGGCGGCGGGGTCATCTGCGATGCGTTGATGGAAGACTTGTTCGGTAGAGACAATATACAAAGGCCATCCTTTATGGATGACCGCATAACCCAGAGGTTTCCAATAGGGTCCGGTAGGTTCAAGGACCACCGCCATATGGGGAATAGAAAATTGATGGAGTCTTTCTTGAACTTCATTAAAGAAAGTAGCAAAGCCCTGGCACGAATTAGGGAAAGAGAAATCTTTTCCAATTATTTTAGCCGAGCTTTTGAGCTCACAATGAGCGTAGTGAACTTTTTTATGAATGTCCAGGCTGACAATCAGGACATCACTGTTACCGTTACTCATAGACTATCACCTCCAATGTTTTTAAGTGATGCCCTTCTAAAAACAGAAGGGCTAGCGCCAGAATGTAAATTTTCTGATGCTAACCCAATTTTTATTATACCAAAATTAAAGGCAAATAGAAAGTGAAAAAATTCAGTTTCGGATACCCAAAAGGAAATGGAGTTAATCAAAAATTCACCAGAGTCTTTCTAAAAGACTCATAATCATACAGGAGGAGGTGGCCCCCCAGATGAAAATAATGGTTTCCATCTCTGCCAAGGTTATTATACAGGAAGGCAAAGTAAATGGCAATGAGATTTTACATGAGGCGGGTAAATTTGGGGATTTACTGAAGAAGGTGATGGCAGAATATTCTCTTATGTAGAGCTATGGTTGGATGTG
>JBHIEG010000123.1:0-2104 GCA_046760505.1 Candidatus Hydrothermarchaeota archaeon | reverse complement strand
CGGGCACAGAAGAGGAGGAGCTTTTCAGTGGGGGAAAGCTTGAGATGCATCTGATACCTCTATTATATAAAAAAAAATGGGGACATGATACCTATTTCCTTATTTTTTGTGTAGATAATTGTAGTTTGGCTAGCGTATTTGCATGAAAAAAAAGGAATTAGGCAAATTTTATGCCCCTTTTTTCGGCCTTAGAACATGCTTTTTCAGCCTAAAAAAGTCATTGTAAGAGGGGAACTCTTTCAGCATGATCTAAGCGATAATCCTGCTGTTATAATAGAATCGGAGAAAGGAAGAGCATATCAGCTGCATCTGATGTGTTTATTATACAGGGCCTGTGAAAGAAGTAAAAAAATTCAATGATTCTCAAGCAGCAATGGAGAAGAAGCTTGATTCAGAAAGGTAAAATTGAAAAAGGACTGATCTATTATGTATGTATTAATGCTCGAGAGTTGAAACTGAAACAAGTAGACTAAAAACTCCTTACAGGACAGTTAAAAGGATTCATTCGATACAGGGTCGGGGAATGGCGGGTGATTTATCGGCTGTTCAAAGAAAAAAAGATCGTTGAAATTATTGCTATACTTCCTAGAGGGGATGCTTATAGATAACACCTCAGTCCTATCGCGTGCTAATAAAAGTATTTCAAATTATCGGAAATCAAGGGACACGTACCGATTTAGAAACTCGGTACATGTCCCTGATTTCAGGAAGTCAACTCTCGATTTTAATTGACGAACATTTTGTATGAGAATAATTCAAGCTGTAGCCCGTTTTAACTTATAGACTATAACTAAGAGAACCAGAACAAGACTGACAAAGCTAACAGAGTAAAATTGACAAATCGCTATAGAAGGATTATAAGAATGTTACATCGAGAAGATCGTAATATGAAAGTCGCAGTAACTTTTACCGTGTCTCTACCGATTGCAATTAAAAAGAAGCAAAAGTATTATGTATCCTCTTGTCCTATTTTAGATGTATGGTCTCAAGGTGAAACAAGGGAGAAGGCAGTATCAAACTTAAGGGAAGCATTGCAGCTTTTTCTCATTGATTGTTATGAGCGAGGTACATTGGATAAAGTATTAAAAGAATGTGGATTCACGGCCGTAAGAAGACTTCCTTCCAAAAAGCATTTATCTACGTTTAAACACGAGATTGATGTGCCCCTTCCGTTTTTAATTGACGAACATCTTGCTCGATGTCCAAGATAACACCTCAGTCCTATCGCGTGCTAATAAAAGTATTTCAAAGAACTGGTTTCTCGGTTAAGCGTGTAAAGGGGAGTCATATAATCATGAATAAGCCTGGAGTAGAGAGGCCACTTGTAATTCCAAAGTATAATGAGGTAGATGTAGAGATAATAAAATAAAATCAAATTTGAGAACCGCTCGTCTAAGTAAAGAAGAATATTTAGAATTATTAAAAGAATAAATAGTATATTCTTTAAGAAAATGATCAGGGTAATAAGCGGGAGATATAAAGGGAAAAGGCTGAAAAAGGTGCCGGGCATGAATGTGAGACCCATGCCTGATAAGCTGAAGGAAGCCCTCTTCAATGTGCTTCAGGAGGATATAAGGGGGACACGCTGGCTTGACGGGTTTGCCGGGACAGGTTCGGTTGGAATCGAAGCCTTAAGCCGTGGTGCAGAGGAAGTGGTCTTTGTTGATGAATACTATCCAGCAGTAAAAGTAATCAAGGCCAATCTTGCGAAGTGCGATGAAGAGGCAGAGGAGAAGGGAAGAGTGATGCACAGAGAGTTTAACCGGGCTGTTATTCAACTGGCAAAAGAGAAGCGCTCTTTTGATGTAATCTTTCTTGACCCTCCTTACAGGCTTCTTGATGAGAGAAATCCTCTTAAGGTTATAAAAAAGAGGGGAATCCTCCGAGAAAAGGGGATTGTGCTTCTCCGACACCATTTCAAGAGCAAATTCGAGGCAAGATATTTCAGTCCCTTCCGTAAGCTGAGGTTGGGGGATGATGTTATTACCTTTTACAAGTAATTTATCATGTCCAAGCATACCCACGAACTATGAAAATGATGTTGGCCCTGTCATTGCGAGGAGCAGAGCGACGAAGCAATCCCATACACTGGCGGATGTGAGGA
>JBHIEG010000122.1:0-2106 GCA_046760505.1 Candidatus Hydrothermarchaeota archaeon | reverse complement strand
ATTTTATGGATTCAGAGTCTTTTTTTAATCGAAACATAGTCCTCTGCGCTTAATCTATAGCCTCTCTCAATCATCCCATCCAGTATATTCAGCCCCTCTTCTGCATCAATAATCTTCTTTCTGACGGATAGAATTAAGAGATAAGTTATGGGAATCGGTTTTAATTCATAAACCCTCGCTGCTTTAGAGGCTAATTGGTCATCCATCAGTATTCTTTCAATCTCTAATTGCTTGGCTAATGAAATGGTTCTATTTCTCCCTTTCCCAAACCTGTATCCTCTAATCTTTCCTTTACACTTTCTGCTTTTTCTGTTAAATTAACGATGACTATAAAATCTTCCTCTAGCAATCTTTCTAGGGTTATTACATCATGCTTTCCTAACTCTTTCAAAAAACTTTCTTCGTAAACCGCTGGAGGAATATATATCTTTTTTATAAGTTGCTTTAAAATCTTGATAAATCTAGTATCTTTTGCTGAGTGAATCAAAGCTGAGGAGTCTGCCACCACAAGCAAGTATCATACCTCAAAGTCCTCTCTAAACCTGTTTTCAAGGGCTTTTCTGTCGATCTTTATCGTAATTCCCTCTTTTTCTAACACCTCATACATATTCCAGATGGAGAGCCCTGCTACCTCCGATGCCTTTCCGATTGAGATTTTACCTTCTCTATACATCTCAACGGCTTTTCTCCTAAAATACTCCTTTGATCCCAAGTCTATAATCTTTCTTAGCACTGTGGATCTGTCAGTATGCTCGATTTTGGCGATCTTATCAAGAATATCGAATTGTTCTTTTGAGATTCTCCCTGAAACGTGAACCATACATATCACGTAACACAGTGTGTCATTATGATTTTGTGAAACTTCCGTATCTTAATCCGATCTTGAGTGGGGTTCTCTAAAAAGAAAAGTAACAATCTCAACGCCGTACTGGATTCCCATATAACACTTTTTGATGAAATTGTTTTCATTTTCTTATAAATTTTTTTACTGTTTACATTTCATAATCCTTAATAGGCTTTATATCAGAAAGTTTCATTCTCTCAGTGAAAAACTCTCTATCTTAACAATTTCAACAGTTCTTCTGGCTCAAGCACGTCTTCCTTCATCCAGGTAAAATCTTTCTTATTGTAGGTTATCAGTTTACAGTTGTTTGTTTTTGCAACTGCACCCATCATATAATCTCTTGCCTTCTTCTTGAAATCCAAGAGCATATGTGTTTCCAGGGCGCAAAGTTCCGCTGATACTTTATCGAAATCACAGACTTTTATGCCACTAGCCCTTATCAGGGATCTTGCTTCAGCATCTCTCCCTCGCCTATAGGCTTTTATCATAAATTCCAGGTATGTAATAGAGGATATGAAAATCTCCAGTTTATCTCTGTATGTATCGAGTTCTCTCACGAACGATCTATCAATCAGAGCATTTGTGTCCAGAAGTACTCGCATCTAATCTACCTTGATGCTTTTTTCGATTCCCTCGCGTACTTCCTTTTCTGCTTCCAGTATATCCAATTCCAGGGCTAATTCTGCAAGTTTTTCCAGCGATCCCGGAACTTTTTTCCCCGGTTTTAGTAGTACTCCCTTGCTAGTCGGAATGAATTCTATCTCATCGCCTATGGATATGTTCAGCAGTTCTCGAATCTTCTTGGGAATTGTAACTTGGTACTTCCGAGTAACCACAGGCATGCAATCACCGTAGAACTAAAATGTACTACTTGTATAAAAAAACTCCGGAAAATTACCATAAGACTTTTTAGATCTAATTTTTCCAGAAGCACCGATTCTTATTTTACCCTTAAGTTTAAAAAACTATGCCTCCTATCATAGCCTGAGGCTCAATTTGATTTAAGATATTAAAAATATAGGCAAAGAATGCCTCTTTTATTTATCCTTTCTTCAAATCCGATCTCAGGTCTTTCATCTCTTTCTCTATGCTTGGAATCCTTGAGGTATGTTCAAGCATTAAATCCTGCTTATCGAGCATCTTTCCGGTATTTTCTCTGATATCTAAGATAGCTGGAATTCCTTTATTCAATTGTTCTACCTGCAAGAAATGCATGTAGTCGATAACGCTCATTATATGGCCTTTATATTCTTCAAATTTTA
>JBHIEG010000121.1:0-2121 GCA_046760505.1 Candidatus Hydrothermarchaeota archaeon | reverse complement strand
TTCACACTACTACACGAAGCAGTTGAAAAGGGGATTCCAGCTGAAAAGGTTGCAGATATTGTTGACATTATCAAAAGAACGTTTTTTGAGCTTGGAGACGCAGAAGCACTAGAATTTCAATTTCGGGGACGGATGGACGTTACACCTGAAGAGTATCTCCGAGTGGTGAGAAAGAAAGCAGCAGATGTGGAAGCTCATACACGCATTAGTGCAATCCTGGGAGGCGGGACAAAAGATGAGATTGAAAACCTCGGCAGCTACGGCAGATTGTTGGGTATGTTAATAATATTAGGGGACGACATTACTGACACGTTTGATATGAAAGAACTTAGGCATAGAATCAAGAGGGAACACTTGCCTCTACCGGTACTCTATGCTTTACAGAACACGCAAACCAAACCCTTGCTGAGCCCTATTCTCAAAAAGGAAAGGCTGTCAAAGAAGGATGCTGAAAAAATCTTCGAAATCACACAAAAGGCAGGAGGATTTAAACGTTCCAGCGAGCTTATGCAAGAAATGGCTAACGATACTTACCGTTACACGAAGGATCTTAAGTTAAATAGAGAGAATCTTATACTATTAACTAGAGCTATGCTACCCTCGCTTAGCACGTAAAGGAATTTTGCTAAGCCCACCATAAACCGCGGAGGGGTATTTTAAGCTTTTTCTTTGGCAATTTTACTCCCACAAGTGTATATGTGTAGAACATATCCTATTTAAGATTTGTTGAACACATCTACAGAACCCTAGAATCTTGATTCACAATCTAAATCTTAGGTTCTTAACTCTTAATTCATTGACTTTTCAACCTAACAACATGAGCAGTGTAACAAATGCTTAAAAAACTCTTAGGGGAAACTGGTATTGCTCGGAAAGACTTCCTCACAGTTTTCATTTTATTAGCTAATGCTTTTGCATGGCATTACATGACGCTGATAACGATAAACAGCATTCTAGGCATCATGAGCGTCACATATATAGATAATCTTGCTGTTTGGTCGGCTTATTATTTGATGATTATAGGATCCAGCATAGTTGGTTCAATTTTATCAAATAAAATTGACAGAATTAATTTTCTTTATTTCTGGATGATCTTAGGAGCGATTACGTCGTCATCAATCGCGCTGCTTAACAATCCTGCAGTAATACACGTCTTGATTATTAGCATTCTCTTGGGCGCTTCATTCGGGTTAGGCATGCCCTCATGTTTAGCCTATTTCGCAGATCATACACTTATTGAAAATCGGGGGCGAATAAGTGGGATAACATTGTTAGCTACCAACCTAAGTGCCCCCTTTTTTGCAATAGCATTGACTAGGTCTAATTTGATGATAAGTTCGATAATTTTAGTAGCATGGAGAGCGTCCGGACTAATCATATTCTTTTTGAAAACCGAAGAAAAAATTGCCTCAAAAACGAGAAGCATCTCTTTCTTACAGATTTTTCACGATAAGTCTTTTGTTTTCTATTTTACCGCTTGGCTTATGTTTTGCTTAGTTGATCGTTTTGAAGGACCAATTATGAGTAAATTTCTTGGCAATTTTTTCCATTTTGCACGTATAATGGGCCCGCTAATTGGTAGCCTTTTTGCTTTCATTGCGGGACTATTATCGGATTGGGTTGGACGGAAACGGATGGTACTCTACGGTTTTGCTACTTTGGGAATAGCTTATGCAATAATAGGTATCGTTCCAGCTGCACGGATTTCATGGTATTTATTATTTATCATTAACAGTATAACGACAGGAATATTGTGGGTAACTTTCATTTTGATATTGTGGGGAGACTTATCTCAATTGGGCACCAGAGAGAAATATTATGTAATAGGAGAAACTCCCTTTTTTCTCACAAGTATAATAGAAGTACTCTCAACTCCATATGTTATGACGATTCCGGAGACCAGTGCTTTCTCAGTGGCTGCGTTTTTCCTGTTCTTAGCCGTTTTACCCCTACTATACGCTCCTGAAACTTTGCCTAAGAGAAAGATTGAGCTTAGGCGTCTTAGAAAGTATGTTGAGGCGGCGAGGAAGGTTAAGGAAAAATACGAAGGGAAGGTGTGAAGGGTTAGAATTTTTCGATTTTTGTGGCTAGTTTGTCCAGAATCTTTGTGAATGGGTGTTC
>JBHIEG010000120.1:0-2206 GCA_046760505.1 Candidatus Hydrothermarchaeota archaeon | reverse complement strand
GCCATCTGCGTCTAATAAAGTTATCGTGAAGATGGGCTCAACGTTCGAGTTGTAATAGCTTGCTGGATCCCAAAATCCCATCGTTTCGAGCCACTTAGGGAAAGTAGGTGTCCATACAACCCTATTACCGCCGCCCAAAAACCACTTATCCTTTCTAGCCAAGAACTTTAAAATATCCATTTCATATGAATCTTTCACATTGTAGCCGCAGACTTTAGTCTGCGTTCCCATCTCTGCGCAATCTAAACAGGCTGTGCAAAAAGTAATATACCATAAAATGGTTCTTTCATGAACTCAAAATATACTAACATTCATAAATTTTTTATTTTTCTTGTCTTATCTTCATCTTATAGGTATATTACTCCCGTAAAGGGGGGTAATTATGAAATTTAAAACTAACAACCTACGAAATCAAAGAACCATTTTTGGTTATGCAGTCAATGACTTCATAGACGACAACCACCTTGCAAGAATGGTGGACGCGATCTTCGATGCTATTGATGTTTCTTACATAGAGATTAAATATTCTGAACATGGTAGACCCGCATACCATCCAAGAACAATGTTAAAAATATGGTTTTATGCTTATATGAATAAAGTGAGAAGTTCACGAGAACTTGCGAGGCTCCTCGAAGAAAACGTAGCTTATTTCTTCCTTAGCAACCTTGAACGCCCACGTTTTCGAATTCTATGCTACTTTAGGAAAAACTTCGCAGAAGAGATGGAAAAAATTTTTGCTGAAGTCGTAGCAGTATTGCATAAGATGGGACTGGTCAACTATGAGAAAATCTTTATAGATGGCACAATAATGCAAGCAAATGCCTCAAAACGGCGAACTAAAACAAAGAATAAGCTCAAAGACGAAATTAAGAAGTTAGAAGAAAAAGTACAAGAGCATCTTGCATCATATTTTCAAGAGGTGGAAGCTCAGGACGAAGCTGATGATCGGGTATACGGTGAAAGAAGAGGCGATGAACTGCCATCTCATATTGCTGAAGAGATTAAAAAGGGAAACCTTAAGAAGTTAGTAAACAATACCTTAGAGAAACTACCTAGAGAAGAGGCCGAGGAATTGAAAAGAGACGTAGTGGAATTAGAGAAAAGGTATAAAGCCATGGAAGAAATGGAGCAACAAGGAGAGAAAGAAACTAATTTGACGGATAAGGATGCACGGTTAATGAAACGACCAGGCAAAGAGACAAAAGCTGGCTACAATACTCAGATAGCCACTGAAAACCAATTTATAATAGGTAATAATGTATCGCAAGATAAGGATGATTCTCACCAATTACGGCCGACATTGGAGAAAGTCGAAGAGACCAGAGGTAAATCTTTGAAGGAGGGGGCCAATGTAACCACAGATGCGAGGTACTATAACCATGATAATCTCGAGTATCTGGATGATAAGAAGCTGAGAGGTGTTATCCCTGATCTTCAAAAGAAGAAAAACGATAAGAATAAATTTTCCAAGGACAAATTTACATACATAGAGGAAGAGGATGTATTTGTATGCCCTGAAGGGAAGAAATTGCATTTTGAGAGAACAGGAAGAGATTCCAGAAGTGGAAGAGAAGTGAAAATCTATAGAACTAAAGAATGCAAGCGCTGTAAGTACTGGGGGAAATGTACTACTGATAAGCGAGGTAGAAGTGTGAAAGAAGATGGAACTCTTCTTATAGTTCAGGAAATGAAAGAACGGGTAGAGAGTGAAGAGGGAAAGGAGAGGCTCTCCGAGCGAAAGACAGATGTAGAGCCTGTGATAGGCAATATAAAGCAGAACATGGGACATAGAGGATTTAGCTTGAGAGGCATAGCGGCTGTAAGAGGGGAATGGACAATGATTTGTATAGCACATAATCTCAAGAAGCTCTGGCTTTTCCTGCAAGAGCTGGCGAGACAGTTTAGAATTGGCATCAGTAACATCCTAATGCTGCTATTGGTGAAAAAATGGGAACCAGCTCTAGTGTTAAAAAGATGTCTCTTAGCAATTATCTGTTTCTTTTCAATTCTACTGGTCTATAAATGTACTTTTTAAAATGTCAAAGAACAAAACCCAGATTCATCTTATTGACAAGCCTTTAAAGACTAAAACTTTTGAAACCTTGCTAAGGGCTCATTTTAGATGTCAAAAATGATTTTTGCACAGCCTGTAAAGATTGCGGCCACCTTTTATATTATATCAATTTACAGATTGTAGCCGCAGGCT
>JBHIEG010000119.1:0-2219 GCA_046760505.1 Candidatus Hydrothermarchaeota archaeon | reverse complement strand
ACATCCTTCATCATCGCTACTGCACAGTCTGCCAGCATTTTCAACATCTTTTCACTGCGAAAGTATTCCCACAGGCTACCAGGAACAGTCAAAATTACATGACGATGCGGTATCCATTTAAACACCGTTTCTTTCATCTTATTCACCCAGTTGTCTATGTATACTTTGGCACATCGAAGACAAAATCGACTCTTACAAGTAAATGCAATTTGTTTCTCCTTGCCACAGTGAGTACAGACATATACGAAATACCCATTTTCAAAGAGCCCACATCCCATCATCTTCTGAACATTTTCCTCTATATCCTCTGTAACCAAATGGGGATAGCCTGACTTCACTAAAAAACCATCCGTAAAAATGCCTAAACCCAGATAGTTTCTATATCTCCACACGCTTTGCTTGTAATTTTGTAGTATCTAAAAAATTCAAAAAACTTATTTTTTACTTGACAAGCTAATTTTTAGTAGTATATATTAGACATGTGGGTTAAAAGGTGTGCGAGGGTTTATAAGGGAAAGGTTTCTGAGGGTTGGTGGCTTGTCAAGTCTTATAGGGAGGATGGGAAGGTGAAGCACAAGTATATTGAGAATATTAGTCATCTTAGTGTAAGACAAAGGGATGGGTTGAAAAAGATATTAAAAAATCCTAAGGCAATAGCTATAGATAACTTGAAAGAATTTATCAGAAGGGGGTATGATTATGGGAATATTGTATTTTTTCTTTATATGATGCACCAGTTAGGAATAGTTAATGTACTTTCTAAATTCTTGTCTAAAAAATCGCTTTCATTGATAGTAGCAGTTTTATTAAATCGTCTATTAAAGCCTTCATCAAAGATGGAAGCAATCAGCTGGATAAAAGGGACGGTTTTTCCTTTCTTTTGCAGTCTTAGGAAGAAAGAGTATCATCCTAATCGTGTATATGAAGCAATGGATGAAGTTAAAGATAATATGGATGGTATATTGGAGGAGTTTTACAAACTTTCAGGTGGTAAGCCTTTATTTTTATTGTATGACATAACATCTATCTATTTTGAGGGAGAAGGAGTCAAGAAGGGGAAACGAGGATATAGCAGAGATTATAGACCTGATAGACCGCAAGTATTGTTGGGAATTGTGTTAAATGAGAAGGGTTTTCCTGTACATTTTGAAATATTTGATGGGAATTTACGAGATAAAGCCACAGTGGAAGGAGTGGCGAAAAAAGTAAAGAAACGTTTTAACACAGAGAAAGCAATATTTGTAGGAGACAGGGGGATGATAAGTATTGATAATGTGGAGAAAATAGTAAATGCAGATTTAGGTTATATAATGGCATTGACTCACGAAGAAGCCAAGGATTTATTAAAGGAGAAAGAAATAGACCCTCTTTTATTTGATAAAAGGCTTCCTATAACCCTCTGGCAAGATGGGGAGGATGCAAAGTATGTTTTATGTGGTTCAGAGTTTAGGAGAGAAAGGGATATAAGAGCTTTCAGGTCATTATTGGAAAAAGGGAGAGAGTCCTTGGAGGTTGTTAAAAGGATGGTAGAAAAGGGGCGGTTAAAGAAACACGAAAAAGTGATAAGGAGGGCACAGAAGAAATTAACCCAGAGTGGGGCGGAGAAGTATTTTGATTTTAGATATGAAAATGGGATGTTTGAGATAATAGAGAAAGTAGAAGTGATAGAGCGTTCAGAAAGGCTTTGTGGTTATTATATTCTTAAGACAAGTGAGACACAAATGGAAGATTACGATATTGAAGTTCATTATAAGAAGCTACAGGAGGTAGAGAGGTGTTTCAGGGATTTAAAGGAGTTAATAGAGGTAAGGCCCGTATGTCATTGGAAAGATAGGAGGGTAGAGACTCACATATTTTTATGTTTACTTGCACAGGTAATTTTAGCTTGGGTTAGGAAGAGATTGAAAGAAGTAGGATGGCTTGGGAGATATAATACACTTGAGGAGTTTATCAATCTTCTTGGGAGTGTAAAAGTAAACAAGGTGTTAATAGAGAAAGAAGAAATATTAGTAGTTCAACGGGAAAATCCACTTGAGACTGTTCTTTTAAAAAATTTTGGTCTCCTATCCTTTGATTATGAGCGGGATAAGGAGGGGTGTAGTATCTAATGAAAAGTTATTTCCTCAAATGGCGGGCATTTACAGCCTCTACTCGTGAAGTTGGGTCTAATATGAGGGTGGTTGCTGTTCGCGGGGATTGTGCAATATTCTCGGAGCAGA
>JBHIEG010000118.1:0-2237 GCA_046760505.1 Candidatus Hydrothermarchaeota archaeon | reverse complement strand
ATTTGGCGGAAGCTTGTATACCAACGTTGAGTTCCCATTTCTTGCCCACGCATAAAGCGATAAGGAACTTTCTTTGATTTTGCCAATCTTGCAAAAGCCACATCTTCTTGTATCGCGTCCTTTATGGCTTCGAATCCTCCAATAGCTCGATAGCTTTTTGCGTTTACGAAAATGAAGCCTCCATTTGCCAGTGCAGCCTCGTCATCCGGGTCGTTGACCCTTTCTGGCGGAGATGAAAATCCGATAGCAATAAAAACTACCGGCATGATGATGTTCTCCCAAAAACTCTCCAAGGATGGCCTAAGAGAAGTGGAGAGCACCTTTAACTCATTTCTCAAACAATAAGAGAGTGCTATGGCAGGGGCTTTTTCGTGGATGGCAACATCGGCATCAATAAAGAGAAACCAGTCGCCACAGGCATTTAAGACGCCTTGATGAATAGCGTGAATCTTCCCTGACCATCCATCCTTAAAATCCTTTCCTTGTATCAGTTTTACTCGGGAATCTAATTTTGCAAATTCAGCAATTATTTGTGCTGTTCTGTCCGTAGACCTATCATTTACAACTATAATCTCTACGTTGGGATACTCTATTTTCCTAAGACTCTGAAGACATCGACGAATATTACGCTCCTCGTTTCTAGCAGGGACAATAATCGAGATTTTTTCAGAGCCAGAAATATCCACCGGATATTCGAGGGTGAGGGCAAATTTTCTCCGTGCGATGATTGTCAAAAGAAAGATTCGCATCCAGACCAATAGTATAAATCCCATGAAAACTAGTGCCATAACCTCTAGGCTTATCATTATGAAAGAATTTAAAGGTGAGCGACGGAAAACAGCATGCGCTGCGATTACTGAAACTGCAAGGATTAAGAAGAATGTTATTAATCCTTGTGCTATTTTTTTTTCGCTTTTTTTTGATTTCCTATCCATAACTTTCCTCTATGCGATGTTTGCTATTCTTTCTAGCGATAAGTAATAACTCGTCAGCAAAACCGATTTTTGCCAAGAAAAAGTTCATAGGAAAGACAAGAAAATACTCAATAGTAGAAAAAATACGCAATACTATAAAGATTAATTTAGCGATTGTTACAAAACTCCTTTGGAAGCCCGAACTAGTTGGGGCATCCTCTCCGTTTCTCTGAGCCTTTGTCCCTTCGCGACGCTTCTGGGCAGGCCCACCTTGCAATATTCGCGTTATACGTCTTTGGAAAATCATTCTAAGTATGGAACCCAAAAAACTAGGGTAATGTACCAAATGTGGTATTGTAGACTTTAATATCTCTATCTCAAGTCCATATTCTTTCGCCAGTAACCTAACCCCTTTTTGCGAGATAAAATTTATATGCTCGCGTGGAGCAGCCCATCCCCAATATTTTCTGAATATTCTGTACCTTAAGGAATCAGCGTTAGGAGTAAACATCAAAATATGTCCATTCTCTTTTACAAGTTTCGATGCAAAAGAAAAGTATGACCTTAGAGAAACTAAATGTTCAAGAAGATGGCCAGAGAATACTACATCAAATCGTTTTGAAAAGCGTGTAGCGGAGGATTCGAGACTTCCTTCTATTACATTTACATTTTTGAAATTCTCATTTGCATAACGCGCTCCCTGTTTGCTCAATTCTATCATATCAACTTTTATTCGAAAGTATTCCGAGACAAGATTGCTAAAGAAACCATACCCTCCCCCAAGTTCTAAAAAAGACGATGCTTTCTTCAGTTGGAAAAATTTCTTTAGTTTCCTAAAATAGTCAAAAGCCAAGATTTTATTTTTCTTCTTAAAATACTTCGCAAAATATCTATAATATTCATCTGAATAAAAAGATTCCAGTGATTTTCTGGAAATGCTGGGCATAGTCATGCATGAACCGCAATTTTTGCACTTATAGACTTTGGAGCTATCATTTAACGGGGTCAAATCATAAAAGAAAAACATTCCTGATTTACATATTTCACATTTCTTATGTGCAGAGGAAGCGACGCTCAATTTTTTTTTGTTCATTTTTTCACACGCGGATTCAACCAATATCCGTATATTCCGTTAATCCGCGCTATTAATATCTCTCCCAATCGTATCGCCTGTGTAGGTCCGACCTTTCCAGGGGATTCCTCTTCCAGTAAAGCTACGAAAAGCTGCGTTTAGTATAATTCCAATAGATATGGCGCTTCCCAGAGGGTGGGTGAAAAAATAGCCTTTCGCAATGCCTCTGAGGACAGCATCATAGAATCGAT
>JBHIEG010000117.1:0-2241 GCA_046760505.1 Candidatus Hydrothermarchaeota archaeon | reverse complement strand
TATGCCTCTTTTAATCTCTATCTCTACCTCTTCTCCCTCTTTTAGATCTAATTTTCTCAAAGGCTTTAATACTCCATTTTTGTATATCGCCTTTACCATGAGAAGCACCGATTCTTATTTTTATCTCGAAGTTTAAAAAACTATGCCTCTTTTCTTGTCTCTCCTCCTATCATAGCCTAAGGCTTAATTTGATTTAAAAAATTTATCTGTAAATTCTGAGCCATTTCGCCATGAAAGGATCGGCTACATCGTATCCATCTTTAGTTCTGACAATTAAATCTCTCTTTAAAAGAGCCTTTATCGTGGTTTGTAGGGTAGGGACACTGCTCAATTTATGTCGAATCCTGTACTCTTCTGCGTAGATGTTTTCAGGTTTTTCGATTGCTATTGCCACCAAGGTTGCTCTTTGGTTTGGTGTCAACTGGTCCCAGATCGTCTCATAAGTAGCCTCTAGGCTTTTTATTGTTAAGTCTTTGGAGCGTTCTACATCTGTCCTTGTTATTTTCTTGTCTTTTACGCATATCTCCCACAACGTGTGGCATATTTGCTGTGTGTAGGAGGGATGTCCGTCTGTAAATTCTAAAATCTCGTCTATGACTCCCTCCTCGATTTCAAAGTCTTTTAGCTTGTCTTTAATAAATTCTGCGAATTCTTTTTTGGGTATTTTTTCTAGAGGGAAGAGTTTGCCTATGTGGTACAAAGGATTGTTTTTGTCTGCAAATATTTCTCTGAATAGGTGTCTCTTACTTCCCATGAAGACGTAGGTGACTTTATCATGATGCTGGATCTTTGATCGGAGTTCTTTGAATAGCCAATCCCCATTCAGTTTGGCTAACTCTTGGAATTCATCAAATACCACAATAACTCTTTTATTTTTTTTCTCAGCTATTTTCTGAGGATAATCGAACAGAGATCCAATATGAGAGTCTAGTTCTTTTTTCGTTCTCCCCAAACCAACTTCAAGTTCCGGCATTTCCATGCTAGAATCGAATACGAGTTTCAGTTGTATGGAAGGGATGTATTCCCTGATGGTTTTTAATGCTTCTTCAAGCCGGGTAGAAGTTGCTTTGGCAAGTTCTCTGGTGTAAATCTCCACGAATTTCTCTTTTGATGTAGCTGAGTAGACATCACAGTAAACCGTGATGTAATCAATACTTAATTGTTTTAAAACCTCTTTTATTAGGCTTGTTTTACCATATCTCCTCGGAGAAAAAATGATTACATTTTGACCGCTTTTTAGATCTGATGTTAGTTCTTCGATTTCTTTTTCACGGTCTGCAAAGTTTTCTCCACTTACCACCTCTCCGAATAGAAAAGGGTTATCCATTATTATCACTACATAATGTTGAAGGCAATAATAATATATATTCTTTTCTACATAATACTTACAACATAATGTAATACAACATATTCTAAATATTCATCGATTTAACCTGATAAATAGTAAAATATTTACCCTTCTTAAAGAACTGAGAGAATTAAGAAAAGAAGTAAAAGAGATAGATGATAAACTTGACAAACTTCATGGGTTTTTTTGAGATCTCAGAAGAAGAGCTTAAAGAGATGCAAGAAGACATTGACAAGTTTAGGGAAGAAAAACTCGAAGTGATTTCGATTGATGAAGCCAGAAAAGCCCTCAGAAAATGACCTACAAAGTTCTCATCAAAAAATCAGTGTTAAAATTCCTGAAAGAAATTGATTATATAGATTCTACGAGAATGTTTATAGAATTAGGGTCGGGGAATTCAGAGTAATTTATTATGTTGACAAGAATAGAAAAAGAAGTCCTGATTCAAAAAGTAGAGAGAAGGTCGAAGGCATACGGAGATATCTAGTTTTTTTAATTTTGTCTGAATGCTTTAAACATCAAAAAACCTTATTAAAATTAAAGAATTCATGTCAGGTCCGCTCTCAGACCTCTTATCTCTTTTTCTATGATGGTAATCCTTGAGGTGTGCTCGAGCATTTTATCCTGTTTTTCAAGCATCTTATCTTGTTTCTCTAACATTTTATCCTGCTTATCGAGCATCTTTCCGGTATTTTCTCTGATATCTAAGATAGCTGGAATTCCTTTATTCAATTGTTCTACCTGCATAAAATGCATGTAGTCGATAACGCTCATTATATGGCCTTTATATTCTTCTAATTTTACTTCAGAAACCGATGCATGCTCTGGATAATTTTCCCTCGCAAATTTTTTGAATTCCTCTATTTTCTCTCCATCAATATAGACTATAACGG
>JBHIEG010000116.1:0-2264 GCA_046760505.1 Candidatus Hydrothermarchaeota archaeon | reverse complement strand
CCCTAGAAGCGGCGAGAAACGAAATCCTACAAGAGGAGATCGAGTGCAAAGAAGCCCGCGAGGCCTTAACCTACTTCATGACTCAATATTGGCATGACGTAACTAGGCCGGCGCTGCTTTCTCTAGCCTGCGAAGCCGTCGGAGGGGATCCCAACATAACAACACCCATAGCTGTATCGATGATATTGACAAGCGGAGCTATAGATATACACGACGACATCATTGACCAGTCAAAGGTCAAATGGTCTCGCCCCACAGTCCTTGGGAAGTTTGGCAAGGATATAGCCCTGCTAGTTGGAGATGCGCTTCTTTTCAAAGGGTTTACACTACTCTGCGAAGTAGTTAAGAAAGGTATCCCAGCCGAGAAGGCCGCAGTTATCATCGATATTATTAAAAAAACATTTTTTGAGCTAGGAGATGCAGAAGCGTTAGAACTTCGATTTAGAGGACAAATAGATGTTACGCCGGAAGAATATCTGCACGTAGTGAGAAAGAAGGCGGCTGATGTGGAAGCTTATACACGTATTAGTGCCATTCTCGGCGGAGGTTCAAAAGAAGAGATCGAGGCTCTCGCCAAATACGGCAGGCTTTTAGGTATGATGATGATATTGAGAGACGACCTGGTAGATATGATTGACTTTGAAGAAGCTGTACACAGAATCAAAAGGGAATGCTTACCGTTACCAATACTTTACGCTTTACAGAATCCTAAAATCAGGTCTAGGCTCGCTTCTATTCTTCTAAAAAAACCGATAAGAAAAAGGGATGCTAAGACCATCTTAGAGGTCACTGACGAGGCGGGAGGATTTAAATATGTAAGAAGAATTATGCATGATCTGGCCAGAGAGGTTTACGATTGTACAGAGAAGCTTGAGCGGAACGAATACTTTTTTATATTGTTAGCTAAGTCTGTCGCCACATTTCCGCCTCTTTATGGTAGCAAAATTTAGCTATCGCCAAGCTCTGACAGGTATTCTGGGGGTCTTCTTTTTCTTGGCCATTATACTCCAACCTTCGTGTAGATGTGTTGTACATTTGGACATATAAATATTGTTGTACACATCTACAGAATTTAAAATCTTAATTCGTAATCTCAATTTGAAATTCCTAATTCTTAATTTGCTGACCATCGATGTAAAAATATGAGCAGTGCAAGAATTGCTTAGAAAGTTATCAGAGAAACCTAGTGTCGGTCGGAAAGACTCTTTCATAATCTTTATTCTGTTATTCAATGTTTTCACATGGTGGTACATCATACCAATAATGATAGACGATGTTCTGAGCGTTCTTCATGTGACATATGCACAAAATTTTATTATTTGGGTAAGTTATTACATAGCAATCCTAGGATCCAGCATAGTTGGCTCGATTTTATCGAATAAAATAAGCAGACTCAACTTTCTTTATTTATGGATAATTTCAGGGGTGATTACATCATCATTACCTGCTCTGCTTAAAAATCTTACAGCAGTACACGCTTTGATTATCGGCATTCTCTTTGGCGTCTCATTCGGGTTAGGCATGCCCTCATGTTTAGCCTATTTCGCAGATTGTACACTTATAGAAAATCGGGGACTAATAAGTGGGATAATATTCTCGATTACAAACCTAAGTGCTCCTCTTTTTGCAATCTTGTTTGGAATGTTCAATTTAATAATAAATTCGATAATTTTTGCGGTGTGGAGAGCATCTGGACTAATTATACTCTTTTTGAACCCCAGAGAAAAAATTGCTTTAGAAATGAAAAAAAATATCTCCTTTAAATCAGTTCTTCATCATAAATCCTTCATTCTCTATTTTATTGCTTGGTTTATGTTTCTATTCATAGATCGTTTAGAGCGGCCAGTCCTAGAATCCATTTTCGGTGATTTCTATTACCTAATGATGGCGCCAGTAATTGGTAGCCTTTCTGTTTTTATCGCAGGGTTATTATCCGATCGAATTGGACGAAAGCGGATGATACTCTACGGTTTTGTTAGCTTGGGAATCGCCTATGCGGTAATAGGCATTGCCCCAGTAAGATTGTTTTCATGGTATTTTTTCCTCACCATTGAAAGCATATCGTGGGGGATATTATGGGTAATCTTTATTTTGATATTATGGGGGGACTTATCTCAATATGGTGTTAGAGAAAAGTATTATGTAATTGGAGAAGCCCCCTTTTTCCTTACTAATATAGTAGGACTGATTTCCGCCCCTTATGTCACGCTGATTCCGGAGACCAGTGCCTTCTCGTTGGCTAGCTTTTTCCTCTTCCTAGCGGT
>JBHIEG010000115.1:0-2268 GCA_046760505.1 Candidatus Hydrothermarchaeota archaeon | reverse complement strand
GGTTGCATCATTACCTGTGAATTATCTCTTATCCCACTTGAAATATGGTCCTTTTGTAATCAGATTCAAAAAACCAATGATTAAATTTAATTGAGCATCTAAAAACCCTGCAACAATTCTCGGTTTAGACTTTGTGTAAACTACCAAGATCAAAGCTAAAAACCCAAAAGTAAGAAGTAAAGAAAAAAGTCCTAACAACTTGTATAAGTAAATAAAGCTAAGAAAAAATGTAAGTAGCATTAACCATGGTGATATAACGACCATAAAGAAATTGGCCGGAAATATGACCAATCCGAATTTCCCGTATCTTGGATTAAATAACACATCCATATTCTGGCACATTAAACGAATATACCCTTGCGCCCTCCTGGACTTTATCCGTACCCTATCTTTAATGAAAACAGGGCTATGCTCATAGATTATCGCATCCGGAGCATATACCGTTTTGTATCCCTTTTTTCTTATCTTCAGCGCAAGCTCGGCATCGTCGGCAACCGATCTTTCATCGATATGTTCTAACAAACTTCTTCGAAAAGCGAATCCATTAAACAAATATGTCGAATCTAAATTTGCCTCAGCAATTCGCAGTTTTTCAAATATGGTTCTATACCCTATTTCATGGTTGGATGGACTGGAGACCTTAATTGCACCGCTAACCGCTCCGATATTCGGTTCAGAAAAGTACTTCACGATCCTCTCTACGAAACTTCTTTCGAGAAGCATGTCACAATCTGTTTTGATAACAATTTCGCCACTAGCTGTTGCGTAGCCTACATTGAGTGCTGAAGCCAAGCCTCTTCTTTCATTCTCCTCTATTAGAATAATATTTAGAGTAGATTCTTCGCTGAATTCTTTTATAGTCTCTCTTGTTTTGTCTGTAGACGAATCTACAAAGATCACTTCTAATTTTTCTTGCGGATAGCTCAGATTAATGAGATTCTGAATTTTTTTCTTTATCGTCTTCTCTTCATTATATGTTGGAATAACTAGTGAAACTCTAGGTAAATAAGTGTCATCTATTTTGTAATAAATCTTTTTTCCAAAAAGAAAACCAAAAACACAATATGCGCCATAAAACAAAGTCAGAATGGATAGGAGACAAATAATCAACATTTCCACAGCAGGTTATCACCTGTTCTTCTTGTAAGAAAAGTTTCTTTGAGGTAACGTTAAGAATCTGTCCCTACGTAACTACGCCAAGGCACCCTTAACGCACTTTTGCCCAATCTCTATTGCTGCTATCCACATTTCCTACTCTGATCCGTAACCCGAAAGTTTTGCTCTTCCTGAGCTATTTTCTAGCGCCAATTTTCAAGTAGATTAGTGGACTTACTATATCCCACCAGTCTCTTAAGGGTGATATTTTTGAGTATCCACCTTTGTGCCTAAAACTGTATGTTTTAGACACCGGGACCTCTCTTATTTTGTAGCCTAATGTTAGAATTTTATAGTGTATGTAGTATTCTAATTCGTATCCATCAAGCCAGTTTTGCCATATTTTGAAACGTTTGTCTTTGAATATCTTGGTCTTATATGCTCGGAACCCATTTGTCACGTCAGTGCATTGGACCTTAGTTAACAAGGTCCATATAAAGGGGAATATTCGATTAAATATTCCACGGAAAATTGGTGTTTTTTCATGTTTTCCTCCCGGTAGAAATCTTGAGCCTTGTACATAATCGTAGCCATCTTTGACTATGGGTGTTAGGAGCCTTGGGATTTCCCGTGGATCGTCTTTGTTGTTACCTGCCATCACCACAATTATGTCGTATCCTTCGTGAAGCGCATATTCTATTCCCTCTCTTATAGCGTATCCTACACCCTTTCTTTGAGTGTTTCTGATGATGTGAACTGGAATCCCGATTTTCTTGATAGCGGTCTTGATCTCATGTAAAATTGTTTTGCTCGGACGGTCTACAACTAAGCATATTTCCTCGACTGCAGGGTTTGTGAATCTGGCCAGGACCTTCCCTATTTTGCCTACCTCGTCATATACCGGAATTACGGCTATTTTGCGGAGGCTATTGACATCGCTCATCTGGGTTCTCGCACTGAAAAGTTACAGATATCCTCACACACTCTGATTTCTTCTACTCTTTAAAATCCTAATATGCCCAGGTACTCGTTCAGTGACATCCAATAATCCCAGTGCAGTCCGTCTTTTTCTTGACGGCTCTAGGATTCAGAGGACCGTGACTCTTTTGTATACCTCCTCGCAAACCCTATAATGCGAGCAGGGTTTCCAACCACTATCGCGTTGTCTGGAAC
>JBHIEG010000114.1:0-2269 GCA_046760505.1 Candidatus Hydrothermarchaeota archaeon | reverse complement strand
AAAAAAATCCGTTATGGATAAAAATAAAAAATCACAGCGTAAAATCATTATTGTTTCTAATAGACTTCCTGTAATGATAAGCAAAAGGAAAGAGGGGCTGAAAATTCAACAGAGTCCGGGAGGATTAGCGACTTGTCTCCGGGCCATTCAAAAGGAGGGGAAAACAATTTTTGTAGGTTGGCCTGGTTATTGGCCTGAGAGTGAAAAAGAAAAAAGATTTATTGAGAAAAATCTTATAAGTCATTACCAAAGCTATCCTGTCTTTATTTCTCCAGCAGAAATTAGCAAATATTATCATGGTTTTTCAAACAGAACCATCTGGCCTCTTTTCCATTATTTTTCGACGTATTGTGCTTATGAAGAATCGGAATGGGAGGCTTACAAGAGAATTAATCAAAAATTTTTTCAGAAAGTTTTTAAATTAGCCAATCCCCAAGATATCTTCTGGATTCATGATTATCATCTTATGCTTCTGCCTGCTCTGATCAGAAAGAGATTCCCTGAAAGTGCAATTGGTTTTTTTCTTCACATCCCTTTTCCATCTTCCGAAATATTTCGCCTATTGCCCTGGCGAAAAGAAATTCTTGAGGGGCTCCTTGGAGCTAATCTCTTAGGTTTTCACACTTACGAATATGCGAGGCACTTTTTAAGCAGCGTATTGAGATTATTAGGGTATGAACACGAGTTTGGAGCAATCCTTGTGAACAACAGGTTTGTGAAGGTAGAGAATTTTCCCATGGGGATAGATTGCCTGTATATGGAAAAACTTCTGCAACAGCCTTCAATCCAGAAAGAAATTAAAAAGCTCGAAGAAAAAACAAGGGCACGCGAAAGCAAAATCATTCTTTCAGTTGACCGCTTGGATTATACCAAAGGGATCCCTCAACGGTTAAAAGGCTTTGAGTTGTTTTTAGAAAAAAATCCTAAATGGCATAACAGATTTACTTATATAATGTTGTGTGTTCCTTCAAGGGCTAAAGTTAAGCATTACTCTCTTCTCAAAGAAGAAGTGGATTCCTTGGTTGGAAGAATTAACGGTCGCTTCGGCATGCCGGGTTGGATTCCTATTAATTATATGTACCGTTCTCTTCCTTTTGAGAAACTTCTGCCCCTCTATTCTGTGGCTGATGTTGCTCTCATTACTCCCTTACGCGATGGTATGAATTTGGTGGCTAAAGAATTTGTTGCTTCTAAAAAGGATAATAGGGGAGTGCTGGTGCTCAGCGAGACCGCTGGAGCAGCCTCCGAATTGGGAGAAGCCTTACTCGTTAATGTGAATAATAAAGAAGATCTTGCAGCAGCGTTGGCTCAAGCTCTTGATATGAGCGAAGAAGAACAGGCGAGAAGGATGGAATTAATGAGAAAGCGTCTTTCTGAATGTGATGTATTCCGCTGGGCCAGAAGTTTTGTGGAAAGGATTAAAGAAGTCAATAAAATTCAGGCTCAACATGAAAACAAGAGGCTTAATGAAGAATGGAGAAGAAAGCTCATATCGGATTTCAAAAAAAGCAAGAGTCGACTTTTACTCCTAGATTATGATGGTACTTTAGTTCATTTTGCAATGAAACCTGAGCAGGCAAAACCAGATGTAGGATTAAAAAGAATTCTTTATACTCTGGCCAGGAATCCTCGTAATACCTTGGTTATCGTGAGTGGACGGGACAATGCAACAATAGAGCATTGGCTGGGAAAGATTCCTTGTGGTCTGGTTGCTGAGCATGGTGCCTGGATTAAAGAAGGCCCAAGTCATGAGTGGAAAAAGCAAAAGGGGCTATCTGGTAATTGGAAAGAACAATTAAGGCCTATTCTCAAGACTTATGAAGTTTGTGTTCCGGGGTCCCTGGTGGAAGAGAAAGAGTATGGAATTGCTTGGCATTATCGAAAGGCTAATCCAGAATTAGGGCGACTTAGGGCCGTTGAATTATTTGATTACCTTAATGAATTTCTGGCTAATACAGATCTTCAGGTGATGCATGGCAATAAGGTTGTTGAAGTGAGAGTTGCGGGAATAAACAAAGGAAAGGGGGTGATGCCTTGGCTTTCAAAGAAAAAGTGGGGCTTTATTCTCGCTTTAGGTGATGATTGGACTGATGAAGATTTATTTAAAATATTACCTTTAACGGCTTATTCAATCAAAGTAAGCTATGGGCCATCTGAAGCGGGGTTTTATTTAGAATCCCCCCAGCAAACCAGGAATTTACTCAGAGAGTTAGCTAAAATTAAAAAATAATAAACTGCTCCGGTTTTACCTGCGCTTGAGTTTTTCAGC
>JBHIEG010000113.1:0-2290 GCA_046760505.1 Candidatus Hydrothermarchaeota archaeon | reverse complement strand
GAGCCCCCCTTTTTTTTGTGCGCAGAACGCGCAACACTAATTTTAAATATGAAGATTTATTTGTTCCTCACTTAGGAGCACTTCTTTTAAAAGATGTGAATATGGATGGATATGATGAAATTTTATTTTATTATACATCAGGTGGAGGGAGTGGTTATGCAAACAATCTCATGGTAATTTCAAAGAGAGGTGATTTTGAGTATTCTGAATATGAATGTCCCAATCCAGAATTTGAACAAATGGCACTGGATCGGTTTATGGGTATACATGAAAAATATAAAAATAACTCTAAAGAAGAAGCGAAATAAAGAGATGAAATTGTTGCTAAAGTTAAGCATTTTTATCTTTTCATAAATTTCATTCATCTATCAAGTTTTAAAATATCCTTACAATTAATGAAATCCATACAAGATATGGTATGCTGCACTTTTATTTTAAGTTTTAGTTTCTATAATTAAGCACTGCTGTCCAAAATAATCAGAATTCAAAAATAAGATCCCCATAAATCAAGGCTTTTTGGACAAGAATCTCACTTTTCCCATTTCAGGTTACCCTTCTATGCTGTCCAACATATTTAAAATCCAAACTCATTTGTCTCGGCAAAGGTTCTATGGGAGGGGTCTCATAAGGATTGTTGATCCACCTCCATAAACTCCGATAGGTAAAGAGATTCAATCGAAGCAGAGCCACCAGGTTCGATAATGACCAATGAATCCTTGCCTTCATCTGAAGATACTTCAAAATCAAAATGGCAATCAATGCTGTCCAAATCTGGATCTTTAAGGCATTGGCACTGGTCCCCACAAAGGTCTTGACTCTCAAGTTCTGTTTCAGCATTTTAAAGAAAATCTCGATCTGCCAGCGATCTTTATAGATCGCAGAGATCGTCGTTGCCCCAAACTCCAGATGATTGGTCAAGAGAATGATCTCTTCTTTTTTCTCCGCATCCCATACCACGATTCTTCTGAGAAGATAGGGGCAACTCTTCTTGGAATAAAACCCATGTAACTGGATGAGATCATCTCTTAAAATGTTCCCCCTCTCAGGGACAGGATTCCTTTGCACCACCCGGTAGTCCGCATTCCTCTTGAGCCGTGTCACAAAATAAACCCCTTCTTCCGTCCAGATCGAAAATAGCTCATAATCCACACACCCCCGATCAAAAACCACAATCGTCCCGGGAGAAAAATGAAGGGTTCTCAGGATTCTCAGCTCATGAACCTTCCCCTCAGTGATATGAACAAACTCCGGTAAATACCCCTCATGATCTAATAACAGATGAAGTTTCACCGCCCCTTTCGTCCTTCGATATCTCGCCCAGTTGAAAAGAGACGCGCATAACTCAATCAACGTCGCATCAAAACTCAATAGCTTATTTCGAAATCGAAACTTCTTCTTCCCAACAAATTCCCCCTGACAGAGACTCAAGAGCTTGAAAAAGACCTTCTGATACACTTCCCAGGGCCGATGCTCATTGGCATAGCTCAAAGTGCTCCTCTTAGGAGCTTCTTTCATTCCCAAATGTTTGACCTTCCCAAAACAGCTGGCCAATCCATGGCAGATCTCCCTTAAGGAATGCGCCTGTCCTAACTGGCAGAACATCATGGCCACAAACTGCTGCCAGCAACTGAACCCTTTAGCTCCTTTCTCGGCTTGGGTCTGTCTGACAATCTTTTCAAACTCCATCCTCGGAAAAATATGTAGAATCTGACTGAAAATGCTGTTAAACTTATTCATAGGTTGGGCACCTCCTTTAAAAGAACAATTTTTAGAAGTTAATTTTAACTTCTAAAGCCCAACCTTTTTAAATTTATTTTGGACAAGAGTGATCTAATGTAGAAGGTTGGACGAGTCAGCATGAAGAAGTTTTGAGGAAAATCGTTCATGAATCCATAATACAGGGTGTTAACCCAACACTTGCGGTCACGATTGCGATGAAGGAAAGTTCACTTGGCGATAATCCAAAAGCGGATAATATTTTTCAGTTAACTGAAAAGGCAGGAATAAAAGGAGGTAAAAACTATTATAAGATAATGGTGGCACGAGGGAAGGAAGATGCTGATGTACAAATAGAAGTAGGTATAATGGCTCTAAAAGAGCACTATATTCCTAAAGCGGAAGAATCAGTGAGATATGAGGCCGGTGCCGATAACTTTTCCTGGGCTGAAAATGTTTATGGAACGTTTCTGGGATGGACAGGTTGGAGAACGGGTTCTTGGGTTGATAAGAAAGGAAACCGTCATTATTATGCTGATGATGTTAAAAAATATAGTCCTACTAAAATTGAAAT
>JBHIEG010000112.1:0-2346 GCA_046760505.1 Candidatus Hydrothermarchaeota archaeon | reverse complement strand
GAAGGAAAGAACTGAACAAAAATCTGCAAGTTAAAATTTCAAAAACGTTTAATATCGAGTCTGTTTCCAACGAAATAGTGGGCCGGTAGTTCAGTCTGGCATGAATGGCGCCTTAGCCCTAAGGGCGTCAGTGCATACGCCGCCTTCGCATGTCCACGCCGAAAGAGGCGGAAGCCGCGGGTTCAAATCCCGCCCGGTCCACCATTTTAGCGTGGATAGGTCGAGGTTTAAATTCTTGGCTTCACTGTTATGACGATGTTTATGAATCATTGTTTTCTCTTTCCAGGAGAGATTTAACTTTCTATGGGAAGATGACCCGAAGTGGATTCTAACGAATATGCCGCTTTCATCTGCTTCACCATATTTAAAGGTCAAAATATTTTTAGTCACGAGATCTATTTCTAACTTGCGTACTGAGTTAATCATGTAGGAAAACAAGATTAGGCATATTCGGATACCTATAAATGAGGAATTTAAACGGGGAAATGCCTCTAGCCCAGTCACAAAACCTTTTTCTGAAAAGAGGCTTTGCCGAGAAAAGAGAGCTTTGTGGTTTAAGCTTGCAAGTATTTGAGAATGCCTATGAGAGTTTGTTAAGCAGCTAATTCTTGCATGCAATGTTGGTCAAATCTCGCTTCATCCAAATTTAGCGTAGTTTGAATGCAGCTTAATTACAGGCTCTCGAATAGTTTAATTACCTAACTCTGCATTTTACTTAAATGGTGAAAACGGTTTGAGCGAAGCAGTCTCGATTCCTCGACCTTTACTGAAGGAACTTTACGAGCATTTTGCTAAAATAGAGGAGATTCTGGCTACTTTAGAGGAGCTCATGAATAAAGAAGGATTAGAAAGAATAGATAAAAGCCTTGAAGAATATAAGAAAAAAGATTATGTAACTGCAAAGAGTCCCGAAAGCATCAGAGAAGCTTTGATGAAGGACTAAGTTTTATCATACAAATCGATTTTTACACGAAGCCCTCTGTTAATTCAGAGGAGGTTTCCAAACCTTCTCCAGTCTCTACTTTCCCCAAGAAGGAGTAGTATCCATAATCCATGATCCATTCTCCGATGATATCTAAGGATTCGGAAATGCGAATATGACGCCTGAAAAGTTAGAACCGACAGAACATACCTTAAAACTTCTATTAATTATGTCGAACAGCTTATGGGTTATACTGGATATCTTAACTTTCTCGCGGCCTCGTCTATTCTCTTTAATTGTTTTTCATTTAACATCTTAACAAGTGGGGGTAGCAAACTCTCTTCTTTCCTTGCGTGAGCTGAGAGATCGTTTAAAAGGTTAATCAACCTCTCTGTTCGAGCTTCTTTAGAGCTTTCGGCGTTATGAAGAGACAAGTATTTATCCATAATTCTTTTGTGCTCGGATAAAAGCTCTAGGATTTGTGGTTCTTTATCTTTGAAAACATCTTGCAGTACAGGGAACAGAGCTGTTTCTTCGATTTTAAAGTGTTGCATAACCCCTATCCTAAAAAATTTCAGGAACTCTTCCACAGGATTTGAGTCTTCACCGCCTGATATGCGCTTTCTAAGAATACTTAATGACGCTTCCTCCAGAAGCTGAATCCTCTTAGCTATCATGCGATGATCTTTGCTTATTGCGTCTAAAGCGCTCATTTGGTATCCCCACACGCTAACAGCTGTATTTCAATGAAAGAGCATTTGTAGTTTCTGAAAAGATACTAAATATTTCAAATACCAATTTTAGATAGTTGTCTAAATTAAATGCCGTACTTTATCCCTTTAGCCGCTTTTTGGCTCCGAGCTATCAACAATTTGGGAGAGGGGGCATTGGTATCTATAAATGAGGAATTTAAACGGGGAAATGTATCTAGCCCTGTCTTTCTTCTTCATTGTTCCACTAGAATAGGCTGAGAAAAAGAGGTAGTGTGCTGTAATGGACGAAGTTCCCGATGAAGTGAGTTATAGAAGAGGACTCCCATCCTTGCTTCTCGTAAGAAAGCCCTATTATGAAACCGCCTATCGAGTTTAGGATAGCTACGGTTAATATTGTTACAGTTCCTAACTGCAAAACGTCCGGATTTGCGATGTGAGCCGCGCCAAAGGCTATGGAGGAGATGATGTTGCCTGTTCTAAGGGATTTTCTCCACGAAGCAAACAAGTTGAAAAGGAAAAGTCTAAATATGGTTTCTTGGAAGAAAATCGCTTGCACTCCTAAAGCTAAAGCGGTCAAGGGTGAGATAGCCCTCCAACTTTCAGGTACCGCTCCTCCTCTTAGCACTACGATGTAGTAAAGGTCCATGACAAACACGGTAAGCAAGAGAATCAAACCAAAAGTAATTCCGTATTTGAACGCTTTCATAAACT
>JBHIEG010000111.1:0-2370 GCA_046760505.1 Candidatus Hydrothermarchaeota archaeon | reverse complement strand
TCTTGCCTTTAAAACTGGACTCAACTTCCTTGTTAAGAGACTCTATACAACCTTGAATTTCATGGGATCGCCTCTATGTGTTTTAAATCAACTTTAAGACCTGCTAGGAAAATGAGCCTTATGAGAAGTAGCAATTCACACTTCAGATTCTTACATCTCTTGATAATCTTGCGGAATTAAAAACGCGGAAAGATTTATATGTATATATTTTAATAAACTGTATACAGGTGAAGAAGTGTGGCAATTGTATCCGTAAGATTGGAAGAAGAAATGCTCAAAGATATAGAGCTTCTAATGAAGGAGTATCAAATTGATAAATCTGAAATGATTAGAAGGCTACTAGAAAAGGCCTTAAAGGAGGCTAAACTTGAAAAAGCCCTGGAATTGCTACGGAAGCATAAAATCTCGGTTGGTAAGGCAGCAAAACTTGCAGATGTTACGATCTACGAAATCCTAGATCACTGTAAAAAACATGAAATCCATATCGGATACTCCTTAGAGGATTTGAAAAGAGATTTAGAAAGATTTCCCATCTAAATCATGACAGTAGTTCTCAATTCAACTCCGGTTATCTATCTCGCTAAAATAGGTAGATTAGACCTCCTTGATAAACTCGATGATAAAATCTACCTTCCTCAGGCAGTTTATGAGGAGACTGTTGAGAGAGGATTGGAAAAGGGCTTTTTTGATGCAAGAGTAATTCAGGAGGCAATTAACAAGAAAAAAATAGAAGTGAGAAGGCTTACAGGGGAGCAAAAGAAAGAGGCTGATGATCTGGTAAAATTTGCTGAGATCGAAATCGGTGAGGCTGAGGCTATAATTCTCTCCACTCATATGAAATCAAACCTCATAGTAGATGATGCGGTGGCTCAGGGAGTTGCAAGGAGTTTGGGTCTCGAGCCGTTATGGACAACCAGCCTGGTTATCCTGCTTGTTCATAGAAAACTCATTGAAAAAACTGAGGCAAGAAAGATCATAGAGGAATTGGTAAAGGATGGTTATAGAATTGGTGAGGAAGTGCTCTTAGAATTACTCAAAAGGCTTGACTGAGATTGTTACTTTTCTTTTTAGAGAATCCTACTCAGGAATTAGCCTGGGCGCAGTCATCAAGTTCTTCTTACCTTGTGGTCAATTAGTTTCGATTTGGTAAAACTTAAATATTTGTAAATGACAAAATGTAATTTGCCGACAGGAGGGGGATGGCTATTACTTGCTCCCATGTTAGTTCTTCTGACTTAGATTGGCTTCCGTATCAATCGCATGGAGGCACAAAGGGATTAATTCCGCATCCTCACTGCATCAAATGCGGTGTCGTGAAGAATGTATCCTCTGATAGGGCAAAAAAGATCGGATACTACACAAACGCTCTCTCAAGCATGGCCAAGCATCTCGAAAAGAGAGGCGTAAAAAATATTACCCAGGTACAGATAAGACTTATAATCAAGGAGTTGGAGAGCATAGAGGACTTCGAGGATACCTATGTAATTACAGGCTCCACCCAAAGGAGGATATTCATAGATATAGTTAAAAAATACTGCAATCTCTCCGAGGAATTCATAAAATCATTTCTCTGAATTGAGTCTTTCAAGACGATGATAAGAGGCAGGGCTAGTGGACAGTAGCAAAACAGGTTCATCCAAATGACAGGTATTTATAGATAAACCGGCAAACATCTTTACTTCAAAATTAAAGTTATTTTGTAAGTAGAGAAACGCTCCTGAATATAATTCAGTTTCTAAATATCTTTAAATTTTTTTGTAAAGGCTTTTTTAAAATCTCAATGAAACGTTTTGACGGAAACCATTAAGTACAAAAATAGTTTTAAATTACTGCAACAAAACAGGGGGTGGGGAGGCAGGATTTTTTTGAATATATTTAGAAAACCGTCCTAATTTTTCCGTGATTCTATCAAAAATCATGTTATAAAACCGAAAAAAATGATAAAAATGATAGTAGCAGCTCTACCAGCATATAATGAAGAAATCGCTATAGGCAGCGTTATCTTAAGGGCAAGAAAACACGCTGACAAGGTTATAGTAGTAGACGATGGATCTGAAGATAATACAGCGGAGATAGCAGAGTTAGCAGGAGCAATAGTTTTTAAACACGAGAGGAACATGGGATACGGAGCCGCAATAAGATCTTGCTTTAGAAAGGCTAGGGAGTTAAATGCCGACATTCTTGTGACCATCGATGCCGATGGTCAGCATGACCCGAGTGAGATTCCGAAGTTAATAGAACCTATTCAAAAGGGCGAGGCAGACGTCGTTATAGGATCTAGATTTTTGAGCAAGCAAAAGTATCCAATACCTCTGTATCGACTTTTAGGTATGAAAGTTCTTGATAAAACCACGAATTTCTTTTTGGATG
>JBHIEG010000110.1:0-2372 GCA_046760505.1 Candidatus Hydrothermarchaeota archaeon | reverse complement strand
TTTGCGGATGAAAGCCTGTAACGCATCTTGCCTTTTAAGGCAGTTAGTCGTTCCGCATTGAGGCTCTGCTCCTTTTTAGTTATGCACCGACTTGTCGGTTTTTATGCTAGAGGACACCATTAGGGAGTTTTTGCATAGGTGACAGATATGATTTTCAGCCACAAATGTATTAACATGTTATATAAGGCAGCAAGAAGCAGTAGGAAAGTTCGAATTCTTCTTACTCCTATAGGGATAGTTATCTTCTTTAGTTTTGTAGGGCTGTTTGTCGTCGTCTCTCTTTGGATAGATAAATTTTTAGCGCTCCCAAAACTCCTTCCCACGCCATCGAATATCACTCTGTCTCTCCCTATTATTGCCATAGGACTATTCTTAAATCTATGGTCAGTTCTGCATTTTATCAATGTAAAGGGAACGCCCGTGCCTTTCAACCCACCACCTAAGTTGGTTACTACCGGTCCCTATGCCTACGTTAGAAATCCCATGCTTACGGGCGTATTTATTTGGCTGTTTGGCCTAGGTATTTTATTAAGGTCAATTTCTCTCGTTTTTATATTCACTCCACTTTTTGTTCTTCTTAATGTCCTTGAGTTAAAAGCAATTGAAGAATCAGAACTGGAGAAGCGCCTTGGTAGAGAGTATCTCGAATACAAGAAAAGGGTGCCTATGTTTATTCCATGGTTGGGCAGAACTAAAAATGGTAAAATATAAATAGTTATACTAATTCTATTACGAGTATGGCCAATAAAGAAATTTTAAGGGTTTATAGAACAAAAGGACAGGCCAAAAGAACCTATGATAAAATTAGTAAAATTTATGATTTTACTGCTGGGCTATTTGAGAGAAAGTCTATGGATATGGGATTAAACCAGTTGGATGTTAAAGAACGAGAAACTGTCTTAGAGATTGGTTTTGGAACAGGTCATTGCTTAGAAGGGATAGCAAAGACAGTTGGGGGAACTGGTAAAGTTTATGGTATTGATATCTCTTCTGGAATGTTAGATATAACGAGAAAGAAGATGGAGAAAAAAGGACTTGCAGACAGAGTAGAATTATACTGTGGAGATGCAATGAGTGTGCCTTATCAAGACAATATGTTTGATGCAGTTTTCATGAGTTTTACTCTTGAATTATTTGATACACCTGAAATCCCAGCAGTTCTTAAGGAAATAAAAAGGGTACTAAAACCAAAAGGAAGGCTTGGTGTTGTTAGTATGTCAAAAGAAGATGGAGAATCTAGGTTGTTAAAGGCATACGAATGGGTTCACAAAAATTTTCCTACGATGGTTGATTGTAGACCAATTTATGTTGAAAAATCAATAAGAGATGCTGGGTATTCTATAAAGAGTAAGGAAAAAATAAAATTATTTGGCTTGCCCGGAGAGATTGTTGTTGCAAAACCATAAAAGGCGGGCCTCTGATAACTTTACATACCTGTAAAACGTTGTATTTCTAACCCAAAGACCTACCAGCCGATAAGACCGTAGATGAGGCTGTTTTGAGAGATCTTGCTACATTTTCCAGAACCTTAAAGTCTTCTTCATCGTCAAAAATTCCGAACGAAGTAAAAAGAAGAATTACTCTATCAAACTCTTCATATAAGTAATCATCAGGCTCAAAAAGTGCCTCGAAGTCAAATAACAACTTGTTGTGTTTTTCCTCCGTCATTTCAAAATCTCGTTTCTGACGATTTCGTATGGGTAATTATATACGAACTACTTGGTTTATGCACAACTATAAACTTTCTATAAAGGCTGCCTGTAGCGTTATTTTAGCAAGGAAAGGAAGGGCGTCAATAAAAAAGCTCCCATTTTGAGGGCTATTTTTGTAAGCTGTAATTTTGGGTGAGATTAGTTTTTGGTGTAACTTAAGGCGGGGATTACATAATTAAATCAGTGGAAAGTCTTTGATGATGAGGCTTTTGAGGAATTTCAGGCACACGACACTGCGTTTTGGGTCGGAATCGGGGCGAAATTAACGACCCGACTCAGCCCCGGCAGGGTCATGGTCTGCCGGGCCCAAGGAGCCTGCCTTATTAGAGGTAAGGTGGGGGTCGAAAGGAATGTATAGGTAGTGTTAGCAGTCCTAATATAATAGGAGAAAAATTCGCGTCAAATAAGCACACAAGGAGGGGTGTCAAAGAGAGGCTTGTGATAGTTTCTTATCAGTTTGTTATTTACTCCTGCTTGTGCTTCGCTTTGCATTCGTTGCACTTCTTGCCACTATGGAATTTCTAAAGCTTATTTCTGTACACCAGTAAGAATTACCCCACCTTCACGATAGACAGCCAAGCCGCCACCGCCAGTGCCAATCCATTTATTTCCTTGTTGATCAATGGCAAGAGCATAGACACTGTCATATGGTAGCCCGGA
>JBHIEG010000109.1:0-2393 GCA_046760505.1 Candidatus Hydrothermarchaeota archaeon | reverse complement strand
TTGATTTTTGCCCTTAAAAATCGCGTCTAAGGCCTTTTTTAGGGTTAAAATATTAGGTAATTTGTTGATTATAAATAAATTGCTGCGGCCCGTCCCCTTTCCTGCCCTAAAACCTTTCCTTTTGTCCTTTCCTCTTTTTTCCTCTTTCGGCCCGTCCCCTTTCTTTCCTTTCTTCTTCTTTCTTCTTCCTCTGTGGAAAAATCGTTTCTTTTATTACTTGAAAAGATTGAAATAAAGAACGTTACGTCTTATTTCGAGTTTTCCACAGGTGTTATAATGCAAGACCTGACCCCATAACTTTCCC
Source organism: Candidatus Hydrothermarchaeota archaeon (assembly GCA_046760505.1). Classification (GTDB taxonomy): domain Archaea; phylum CAYFZR01; class CAYFZR01; order CAYFZR01; family CAYFZR01; genus CAYFZR01. Next base: position 2,089 of record JBHIEG010000109.1, on the reverse strand, counting down.
AGTCAATCCAGTAACGTAAGGCCTTCCTCGCCTCCCTCACTCTTTTTCTGTACTCCTTCGAATCAAAGTAAGCCCTGAGTCTTTTATGGAGCGGAAAAACCATCTCCTCAGCCTTCCATTCATAGACTTTATCATCCCTGTCCCTCAGGCATTCCAGATAGACAATCCAGGCAAGCTGCTTGAAAGTCACCTCACGCGTACATTCCTTCACAGCATTCACCTCTGCCTTCTTTTCAGGATTCAGAAAGTGGAAATAGCGCGAGAAAAGAAGCGCATTGTGAAAATAGGCTGGAAAGGCGAGAATGCCGTCACATCCTGTAAGCCGCGCTAGATAAACAAATACATCAAGCACCTTCTTCCCAAGACCGAGTCCGGGATATTTCTGGCCTGGAAGAGGCAAGCGATCAGCGCTGAAGCTCTGGAGCGGATTCTGGAGGGTAAGCCACTCAAGGACAAGGAATTTAAATCCTTCAAATGAAAAACCCCTTGAATTGAAATTCTCGTGCTCGGCTCTGAACCGGCCCTCCCTTATCTTCAGGTCAACAACCACGTTCTCAGGCCTCTTTTCCCGGCAGTAAATGAGCAGGCGCTGCACCGGAAACTCAGAGGAATCAAGCTCAAATTGAAGCGGCCACAGCTTTCTTTTTCTTGCTTCATGGAGGAAGTTTCGCTTATTGAGGACTGCCTTAACTTCGTTTATCGAGTACCGGCCGAGAAAAAGAAGCGGTCCCTTTTTTTCAATCAAATCGCCTAAAATGTCTTCCTCTTCAAGCAAAGAGCTTTCCCTTAAGAACGAACTATCCTTCAAAACCGGCTTTTTCATCTTTATGACTCAGGTCATGAATTATTACATTTTCCAGAAAAAAATTCCATGTCCTCAATATCTCATCCGTTTAGCCTGTCTCTATAATAAATTTCGTTCTGGATTTTCCTTACCGACTAGAATAATTATCTCGTCAACAAGTTTTTTCGCGGTTTCCAAAGATGAAATGGCTTCACTGTGGGTAATTCGATTTTTAGAATCATAAATAAAATTGTGCCTCTTCCTTCGAAGCCTGTTAAATTTACTAACCAAAGTATCATATTCATGACCAAGAACTGATTTCGTAAACTCTACAATTGTCTTGTGGGACTTTCGAGCTGTCGGTAAAAATCCTTTCGAATACATTAGAGCTCGACCTGCTCGAATCATCGCATGATAAGAAATGGCCATTGACCATGTTAAATCAATTTTGAGATTGGCCTCGGCAGTTTTTAAATCCTTTAGAGAGCGCTGAAGCTGGAGTTGAATCTGTCTAAAATTGGGTTTTTGTTTCTTTATCAGCTTATCCTTCAGGAATCTTTCGTAACTCATCCTCGTCTCCTAGAATCATTATTTTCTTATTCATCAAGATCTCTGAAATAAACGGCTCTTTCTCTTTAATATCTTTCTTAAAATCGAAAAAAGAATAAATCTTATAATTTATCTCCCGTTGTAGTTTTTCTTCTAATCTATCTATTTTTTTTACCAATTCATCCTCATCGGGAGAGCCCACAATAATAAGATCAATATCTGAAAAATAATTTTCCTTAGCCTTAGCATAGGAGCCATAAATAAATGCAAATTTTATATTACGAATCTCTTTTAAAACTTTTTCTATACTCCCTTTAATTCCTACTGTTTTAAATACAATATTTTTTAATTCTTTAAAGAGGGGATGATTTTTATTCACTTTAAAATATCGAAGATTGGCTATATATTCACTTTCCAATATGCCTTCTGAAGCTAATTTATTAAGAGTGCGTTGGAATGTTCCAGGTTTCTTTCCCAAGATGCGGCCTATTTCCTGCATGTAAAAAGCTCGGTCGGGATTAGTAAAAAACAATTTCAATAATTCCGCTCTATTTTTTGTGAATAAATTCATTTTCAGCCCTTGAATTCAAATTGTATACAATTGTATGCAATTTGCATAAATTTGTCAACATTACGTGTATTTAAAAATAGCTCTTCTCGTCTTATCTTCAATATCTCGTCCACTCAGGTAGATCTACATATTTAGTTCGAAAATACGCCATTTCATTGCCCCATGTCATTGCCCTATGTCATTGC
>JBHIEG010000108.1:0-2454 GCA_046760505.1 Candidatus Hydrothermarchaeota archaeon | reverse complement strand
TAATTTAGTCCGCTTTTAAAACTTAAATAGTCCACTTTTAAAATTTTCCTAACAGTCCCCTCCCTTTGTTGTTATTGTGTTAATAGAATGTCATATATAACTATCAAGCTAGAATGTCCTGCCTTAAAAGATTTAGTTAATTAATCTCCTTTAGTTTTATCTTTCCCTTTTTTACTTACCCAAATCGCTTTGTTTTAGAAATAATGCTACTTTTAAGAGAAAATGTCCGCTTTTTACCCTTTTTTGCATCTATATATTAGGATAAGCAAAAAGGGGGGATAAAATGATCAAAGAGGCTGAGCTAGTGAAACTTGCTCAATCAGGAGACAGTCAAGCTTTTGATAAGCTCACTAATAGGTACTGGGATAAAGTCTTTATCTTAGCTACCAAATATTGTAAACTGGAAGAAGATAAAGAAGATATTGTCCAGGAGACTTTTATTCAAGCCTGGCAAAATATAGGAAGATTTCAAGGAAACTCTACCTTTTTCTTCTGGCTATCTAGGATAGCCTTGAACTTAATCTATGAAAAGAGGAGAAAAAAGAGGTTTAAGACTGTATCCTTGCATAGCTTACCTCAGGACTATCTAAAGGATGAGAATATTATCTCCCCTCTTGAGCAGTTAGAAATAAAAGAACTTAAGGAAAGGCTTTATGAGTTTATACAGCATCTACCACGAGAGGAAAAAATAGTTTACAAGCTTCGGATGGTAGAATGTTTAGCTTATCCGAAAATAATTAGAATAACTGGTCAATCTAAAATTGCTGCTGAAAGATGTTTTCGTAGAGCCAACAGTAAAGTAAGCAAATTCTTACAAGGGGAAAATCTATCAAGATGGCCAAATCAAATAATTCAAGTATTGAGAGAATATTAACTGAATTCCTCGATGAGTTTCACCAGGGAAAAAATCCTAAGATTAGAGATTATCTACGCCACTATCCTGATAAAGGAAGAAAGCTCATCAGGGAGCTTACCACAGCTAAGGCTACCTATCTTACCTTTCATCCAGAAAGAGATGAGAAAGAAGATGAGGAATCTTTAGCTAATCTTTTAAAAAGATTAAAAAACTTAAAGGAGGAGGAATGAGAAAAAATAGGAACTTATCCCCAAAGATCCTAGAAAGATACAAAACCCTTAGCTTAGTCAAAGAGGGTTTTTTAACTTTAAGCAAGGCAAGTAGCCAGCTTCAGCTTTCCTATCGTCATACCCACAGGCTTTTCCATCGTCTGCTTAAGGCTGGAATGAATCCAGAGACGCTTTTGTATAAAAGAAATCACTCTGCCTGGAATAGGTTATCTGAAGAAGAAAGAGAAAAGGTAATCGAAGTTTTTGATAGCTACCCTGAAATAAATAACTCTCATTTATCCGATCTTTTAGAAGAAACTCTTAAGAAGACTCTTTCTCCTTCAACTATAAGGTCCATCCTTATTGGAACCGGAAGATATCAGCCCAGAAAAAAGAGAAGGCGGCCAAGAAAAAGGTTTGAGAGAGAATCATTTGGAGAACTTGTCCAGATGGATACATCAGAGCACCTCTGGCTACCAGCTTTAGGAAAGAGAACCTATCTTTTAGCCCTGGAGGATGACTACTCAAGAGAGCTTTTAGCAGCAAGGATATTCAGCTCTGATACTACCTGGAATAACTTCTGTCTAATAAGAGAAGTGGTTGAGGGATATGGAGCTTTTCAGGCTCTTTACACTGATAATGACTCCATGTTTAAATTCATAAGAAGGGGGTTTTCTATGCATTTTGAGTATAGATCTGATTTGGAGAAAATCCAGACTCAGATTAACCGGGCTCTCTTAGAGTTGGGAATTCTTTTAATCCACCATGAGCCTTTTCAACCTCAATGCAAAGGAAAAATAGAGCGCTTATTTTCTTTTATGCAGGATAGACTCTTTTATCCCCTCAAAGATGTCAAAGACCTACCCGAAGCAAACAGGATTTTGGATGCGTGGAGACAATGGTACAATAAAAAACATGTTCATTCCATTACAGGACTAAGACCTTCTGATAGACACCATCCCTGCTCCTTTAAACCTTTACCTAAAGGAATGAATTTGGACGATGTGTTCTGCTTTAAAGACACAAGAATAGTCAAAAAGGACAATACCTTCAACTACCAGGGAAGAACCTATCAGATCACCAATCAGACTCATCGTTTTAGCTGGAACAAGGCTAAAATAACCCTGCATATTCTCCCTGAAAAGTGTATTAGAGCTTTTTATCAGGGAAAATTCATTCAGGAGTTTTCTCATAAGGTTTAGTTAAAAGAGCTCTTTGACAAACAATATGACATTCTTGCTCAACAATTAATATGACATTCTACCGCCACCGTAACAGGGTTACCTCCTCCCTCCCTAAAATTTCAGAAAAAAGCTTGGAACGCATAGGCCCGTCTTCTTCGCGGCTGCCTTATGGAAAACACCTCGCCGGGCAGCAAAAAGAAGAGGA
>JBHIEG010000107.1:0-2508 GCA_046760505.1 Candidatus Hydrothermarchaeota archaeon | reverse complement strand
TACCGGCACCGATACAATTTTGAAGTCATGGGTTTCTAATAATTTTTTTATCTGGCAACCTTTGACAGGAACATCTTTTGCTATAACTGTAAATCTTTTTGAAGAATACCCTGAATTTAAAAGATTGGTAAGTCTTTCTGCCTCTGGTGCATAGATAGTCAGAGGCTTTAGCCTGTTCTCGAAGGCCATAGTATCTATTAATCCGGGAAGGCCGAGATAGTGGTCTCCATGCCAGTGGGTTATGAAAATTTCGCGTAACTTCATAGGATTTAAATCAGCTAAAAGTATCTGTCTCTGTGTCCCTTCCCCGCAGTCAAAAAGATAACAAAACTCATTTTTTCCTTTATAGCTAAGGTAGAGGGCCGGATGGGCTCTTTCTCTGGTGGGAATACCTGCTGTAGTTCCTAAAATAGTGATCTCGATCTTAGCCATAGATCTTTATCGAGCCTGTAAAGTTTATTTTAGACCTTCCCTTAAGAATAGGCTTGTGTTCATTTCAATTTCACATTCTCATCGGAGGCTTGATTTTGAGCGCTTGCCTTTGCCTCCATTTTGAATCAGCCATGGCTTAATTTCCGGATCTTCCCATAGAATTCCACTCCTTTCCCAATAATAAAAAGCCTCATCATCTCCACCGACGGTATACCTGTCTGGATAAAGAGATTTAGGCGGTATATGCCTCTTTTTGAGAAGCTCTCTGGCTACCTTTGGACTCAATCGGATAGCTTCTTTTAAAAGAAGGGTAGCCCTTCCTTTATCTCCCAGTTTAAACAGAGCATAGGGCTCTCCATAGGTGAGGTCCACCGTAATGTCACCTCGGTATTTATCGCAGATATCTAAAACCGCCCTGTAATTCCCGATCTTTAGATACCCTTCCACTAATATCGCTCTTATTCCTTGATTGTCATTGGGATTTACTGAGATGATAAATTCAAATAACTCCATGCCCTTGGCCAGGTTACCGCCGTCAAAAAAGCATAACCCCAGAGCGTGCGTGCATCTTAAAAAAGGACGGTTTTCCAACACTCCCCATGGCAATAAATCCCTGGCTGGAGTAAAATTATGAGGAAAAGCTTTTTTTCCTATTTGGTAGCCTTTTAGCCAGTTTTCAAAGGCCAATCTATCTCTGCCTGATTCCTCATACAGAATAGCCAGGTGATGATAGGCATCAATGAATCCGGGGAATTCCTTAATAACTTCTTTATAAATTTTCTCAGCAGATCTAATATGACCTCTTTCCCATAGCCCAATACCCTCATCAAACTTGTCCATTAATTCATCATACCTAGGGGGATAAACAAACTCCCATTCATGCTCTTCAACTTGTTCAACTTTTAGCATTCTTTCTCACCCTTATACCTTAACCCCTTCTCTCTGTATATTTTTGTAAATCGGCGATTCTACAATAGGGAAATTTTCCCATTCATTTTTCTCAAAAATTAAAGGGACAATAACAACTTCTTCTTTAAAGCCTGTTTCCCAGGCTGTGTCGAATATCATTTCTCTTGTCTTTTTATTTAACTTGTTCACGACAATACAGATATCCATATCGGAGAACAGCTCATCATCCCCGCGTGCCCTTGAGCCATAGACAATTATAATAACCTTGCCCAATTTTTTCCTAATTCTTGAGGCAAACTCCTTTGCGATTTTCAAATCTCCCTTCTTCATGCCGTATATTTCGTTGTATTCATTTTGTCTTTTATCACAGATATTTCTTGCCTCTCTTAAGAGCTGCTTGGTTCCGTTCAGCTTAAATATTAGAATTTCTGCTTGAGAATATCCTTATTCTCTAGGTTTTTGAGATTATCTTCTCCACAAAGAGCAGAATCCTCCCGGCTACCTCGATTGCAAATTTGGCATCCTTTTCACTTAAACTCAAGGGAATATCAGCTGGATATCTATCAAAGTAGTAAATAGTTAGCTTATCACAATCATTTCTAAAATCTTCTACTTGGGGATAATACTTCTTTGCATTCTTCAATTATGTCAGCCAATCTATGGGTCTTGAGAGCAGGAGTTTTCTCCACATTCACATTTTCTAGTTCTAACAGAGCTTTAAGTGCTTTTTCGACTGCCTGCTGGCAAAGGACACAGGTATCAGAGACTATTTTGCTCTCTTTCCAACCAGCCCTTGCGAAAGTCAGATGGTCTTTCGCTCTTCTAAACCAAATTTCTGCCGCTGCTTTATTCTTTCTCATACAAAACGACTCCTTTTGATAAAACTGTTCGAATAAATAGACTGTTAATCTTCTTTGCTTTTCTAAACTCACTCGGTGTATAAACGAGAGGCTCAACGGAATATTTGAATCCAAACTGACTTCTTACAAGTTGCATTAATTCCACCACTCTATCTACGAACCGCTTGTTTGTCTTTTTTATGATTAATAGGTCTATGTCGGAGGTTTCAGTATTTCTTTGTCTACCATAAGAACCAAATAGAATTATCTTCTCTGGATTGTATTCTGATGCTATGAAATCAACTAATTTCTCTAAATTTGATAGCGT
>JBHIEG010000106.1:0-2512 GCA_046760505.1 Candidatus Hydrothermarchaeota archaeon | reverse complement strand
CAGGATATTCGGTCAGTTGAGACAATTAAAAGTTTATCCTCGAAATCATAGATATCTCGAACCTTGCCTCTTTTAAAAAGCTCAGTATCACCAAGCCTTGTGAATCGCAATGGTTGACTTACCATAATTAATTATCTCCCTTATGAAGAATATTTAAGCGCACCTACTGCTCTCTAAGATACAGTAGGAGCAGCATAGTCTCCATACCGGACTTTTATCTTTTCTAACCATTGTTTCTGTTCCTGAAGAACCTTAAACAAAATGTCAGGGGAATCTGTTATTTTGTCTTATAGATTTCTACAATCCTCTCAATCTTTGCCATATTCTCAGGAATTCTTAAGGTGAATTGTTTACGATAATCCTCCTCCGGATAATCCTTATTAAGAACCTCTTTAAATAGTTTTTTAAGGTCCTGGTATCTTGGAAAAAATCCTATGGGCGATTTGATTGCTTCTATATCATTATGAACTCTTAACTCCATCCACTTAAGCCAGACGCGCTTATCCTGCATTCCTGTTAGATAATTACCATTTCCATCTTTTAGAAAATAGTTTGCTCCGAAGATAAGGGGAGGTTTCTCCAAATCTTTTACAAAATCTAAATGGTCCTCAATATATTTCCTTATAGGTATAGATAAAAAGTCCAAATTTGCCATAAGATTAAATTTTCTCACCCCCTCTTTTCCCAGAGTAGCAGCAGTGGTTTCTGATTCTAAAGAAGAGGCTATGGTTATCACCCCATGCACCCAATCAAAGCTTTCAAATACAGGTGGCCAGGTATCTGAATCTCTTCCCCCATAGATTATTCCTTTAACTATAACACCTTCCGGGTCTTCCAATCGGGGGTCACAGTTCTTTAAGCCTCTCAATCTGATAGTGTATCTTGCATTGGGGTGAGCATAAGGAATGGGGTTACCTTTTTCATCAATTTTACCTTTAAACCATCTTCCTAAAAAATTTACCCCTTCATCAGGCGGTAGTCTTCCATCACCTTGCCAGTAAGGAACTCCATCTTTAACCAAAACATAAGAAAAGATCACCTCGTCCGGAGTGGTCAATATTTCCCAAATCAAAGGATCGTCTTCTGGATTTACATCTTTGATTATTCCAAATATTCCCCTTTCTACATTTACTGCAAATACCTTGCCTTCTCTTTTTCTTAAATAAGCAATGTCATCTCCTAAGATACTTTCACCTCTTACCATACAAGTGGAGGTCTTTCCACAAAAACTGGGGAAGGCGCCGGTAAAGTAAGTCTTTCTATTATTTGGTCCAGAAACTCCCATAACAAATATATGTTCTGCAAGCCAGCCTTCCTCATCTGCCTTTCTTATAGCCAACCTTAAAGATAATTTTTTTAATCCCACTGTATTTCCTGCATATTGAGTATTAACACTGTAAACAATATTTTCTGCAAAATCTATACAAACCCTTCGTTTATCTATATTTTTACTTACATTTCCTTCTAACTCTCCTGCAGAGTGGACATATTTAAAAAACTCTATTCAGGCCCTTTTCTTTTAAATACTTTGTAAGCCGGTCTATAAAGAATATCTTCTGAATGGGCTACATAAAAAGAATCTGTGATCTGGACAGCATAGATAGAGAAATCTGAATTTATGGGTCCTAGACAAAGAAATAAAATCAACATCTCTTTTCCATCCATAGTGTCTTTTAATAATTCCTGGATTTCCGCTAAGCCGACTTGCCTATCCACTGAATTAATATCGGGACCTAAGCTTACGTCTTTGGTTACCAGAAATTTTGTATTCTCTTTATCTCTTGCCTGGTCAAAGCGCCCGTCAAAATGCACCGTGTGACCTCTATAAGAAGCTGAGTTTCCTCTTCCAATTCTTTGGCTTTATCTCTTATGTACTGGATATCCTCCAGTGAATCGGTACGTACGAACATAGATACAGGATTACAAAGCTCCACATATTTTGCAATAAAATTATGAAGTTTTGGATTATTTAGTTCCATCAGTTTTTTGTAGTTTTCTTCATCGCACTTCCTCTTAAGTAATTCCACATATTTTTCTTCCATCAGAGCACCCTCCTTTTTTCGTGAAAGTACCTATAAAACAAAAAAAGCCAACATCGTTTTCCGCTCTCTTTTACGAGAACTAGAAAACTTGATGTTGGCTTACTTTGCAACAACCCCGAGAATTCGGGGTCTTTGCTTAGTCTTCCAAGGTGTTATTTTTAGTAACTGGATTCTACAACAAAAAAGAATTTAGTCAACTATTTCTCTTGGTTGCGGTTTTGAATTCGTCTTCCAAGCTTCGGTCTAATGTAAAAATGATAATTCTCTCACCAGTTTTTGTGCTTATATCTGTATGCAGGCTTTTTACCTGACAAGTGGTAATATCAGAAATAATATTTTCTAATAAAAACTTTGCGCCTTCTAATAATTGAACGCGTGTTCTTTTTATTAAGTCAGCACCTTCAGCGCTCTTGGCTAACTGTTCTTCAGCTGGCGTAAGAACCCCTTTAAGTCGGACAAAAACCATATCT
>JBHIEG010000105.1:0-2526 GCA_046760505.1 Candidatus Hydrothermarchaeota archaeon | reverse complement strand
ATAAAGAGCAAAAATAGCCTCGTATTCCCTGTCAGCGAATTCAAGCTCTGGCCCCCTGAAGTGATAATAGAGATAATCAATGATTCTTTATAAAAATTCGTTTTTCGAGGGTTTTGTCGATTATTTTGCAGTCTATTTTAATTATAGAAATTACTGTCAGGGTAAAAGAAATTTGACCCAATTTAAAAATCGCTCTGCATGCTTGGCTAACGATTCTGCATCCTTCTTCGAAAATAGTCTCCCTTCATATTCCACTCTATTTTTCATCGAAATAAGCTTCCTGAGATGTTTAGCCTTTGCTTCAGTCTCATCTCTTTTCATCATTGATGTTAATAATCTTACTGCATCGTCGTGTTTTGGGCTGATACTTCTCAATCCAAAATGAAATGTTAATAAGGCGTCATTAGCAGAGATGCCAGCATGAATTGCATTGAGTCCGGCTGCATTCCATTTTTCTTTCTTCAAACTTTCCTGCATTACTTCAAAGAATTCATCCGCTTTCTTAAGAAATTTCATATAATCTTCTTTGGAACTTTTTCCTACTTTAAATTTATCATTCATTTTATTTCGCCGAGATGTTTACCGAAAAGCAATCTATTTTTTTTCTCAATGTTTAGCAATAACGAATTGCCTCTCTCTTTTCTTTTTAGAAATTCGCTCTTCTTCATAATTAATAGGGCAACGCGATTCCCAAAAATTCTTTCTATCTTAGCCTCAGATTGAGCAATCTCCTGCTTGAATCTCTTCAAATTTTTCTCATCAGGAAGGACAACCAGAAGGTCAAAATCGCTGTCTGCTCTGGCTCTTTCTTTCTCTATCTGACTTCCAAACAAAACAATGCTCACGGGTACTGGATCTGAGACATTTTCAAGAATTAATTTTTTAAGCAAAGAAAATAATTTATTTTCCTTCAAGAAAAGAGGTGCCAAAAAATCTCTGACCAAAATGTGGTCCTTGTTGATTGAGTAAAGTATTGACCGCCCTGCTTTTCTCATTCGAATCACACCATGATGGGACAGCTCCTGGAGGGAATGGTTACAAATCACATGAGAAATCCCGACCGCCTTGGCTATTTCTCGGCCACTTAACTCCGCATCGGTCCTAATGAGAAAGCGGAGAACTTTCAATTTTGAAAACTGGTCAAATATATCGTTTAATGGTTCTATTAGTTTAATAGCCAACCTCCATTTGTGTGGTAATTAAATTTACCATATGGAAATAATATTTACCATATACACATGGTTATGTCAAGCTCATTAGAATTAAATTCTAATAAAAAACCAGCCGTTTTTAATTGCGAATTTAATATATCAAAATCGCTTTGTCCCTTTCTCGGTCTTTGTCCTGCGGACGTGGGGGCCTCAGCTCCGCCGATCTGACCGAGTCAGATCAGCAGGGACAGGACACAACGTAGAGGCCCTTCCTCTATCTCAATCGGCAAATTTGGGGCCCTCACAGCCCTTGACAGGGGGTTGTGAATTTAGATAGAAAAAAGAGGCAAGGAACAAGGAAAATTATGAAAGGTCAAAGAGAAATGAAGGTGATTGGTGGGAAAAACGAATCGGACAAGACACTTCCTCACCCGGACTACAAGCCCATAATTGATAAGACAATTGATTTCATAAAACAGCATTTCAAAAAAGATGTCCTCGCCTGTGCCCTTTTTGGCTCTGTGGCCAGAGGCACAGCGACCCCTCACTCCGATATAGACCTTTTCATTGTCCACAGGAAATCTCCCAAGGATATGGTGAGAGAATTCTCACATGTCGTAAAAAGGCTTCGTCAAACAGAAGAATACAGAAGCCGCATCGCCCAGGGTTTTATCCCGGAGCCTTATCCGGTTTTTGTTGACAAGGAAAAATTAAAAAAGCATCCCTGGATTCTTCTTGATATTTTAGACCATGGAATTATTCTTTTCGATCGAAGTGATATCCTTAAAAGGGAACTCAAACGTCTCCGGAAGAGACTCAGAGAGCTTGGCGCTTATAAGGTCGTTCTGCCCGATAAGAGCTGGTATTGGGTATTAAAGCCCGATTGGAAGCCCGGAGAGATTATTCAATTATGAACAACCGGGAGAGATCAGAAAAACTGTTCAAAGCTGCAGAGAGACTCCATATGGAAATGCAGGAAGAAATCAAAAGTGCGGAATAGAATTTGGCCGTAAGAAAAGCCCAAGAAGTCGTCGAATTTGTTTTAAAAGGCCTGCTCTCCGAGATGGGAGTGGATTATCCGAAGGTCCATGATGTGGCTCCAATATTTGTTCAGGAAGTCAAAAGAAAAGGTCTTAAAATAGATAAGAAGTTTTTGGAAGACATTTTAGAAATCTCTTCTGATTTATCAAGAAAAAGAGCCCCGGCTTTCTATTTTGAGGAGGAATTCAGTGAAGCGGCAGCAAAGGATGCCTCTGAGGCTGCCAGTAAAGTCATCTCTTTTGGTGGGAGCCTTTTGAAGATCTTGCGCGGAGAGGAGAGAGTGTAGCTGAGAGAGCGGGAAAGTCCAATCGCCGCATACTGCTTTCTCTGGAGC
>JBHIEG010000104.1:0-2562 GCA_046760505.1 Candidatus Hydrothermarchaeota archaeon | reverse complement strand
GGCTCTACTGCATCCCCATTTTGAAAATCTCGTAGTAGTAATAGTACACTGGCCAGCCATTTGTTCGGCGAAGGATAAACTGGAGAACATCCAACCCATGAATTTGTTGCCGTTAGGGGTATTTTCCCGACCCAGTAGTCTCCAGCGTGTTACCTTGTACAGATTTGCTGATCCAACAGGACTAACTTCTCGATTGAGCAGGGCGCCTTTTTACAAACGATGGTGGGTTCTCTTGAGAAAAAGATTATCATTTTCATATAAATCTAGGGTTTTGTTACAGTTCAGGATTAATTAGATATAAAAGGATATTTTTGGAAAATAATATTTGAAAAAATGAACAATCTGTGTTATAATATAAATACTAAAATATCACAGGTTTGATTCCTACCCTAATCTAAGATTAGGGTTAGAAAGCTTTTTTTTATGGAAAAACATTATCGTCCTAAAGAAGCTGCTGAAATACTAGGTTTAACGACAAGACATCTTAGAAAACTGGAAAATGAAGGGAAAATTCGGTGTATACGCACCCCTGGCGGACGTCGTCGTTTCCCTCAGAGTGAATTAGAAAGAGTTTTGGGAATCTCTCGCCCTAAGGTACTGGTTGTTTATGGAAGAGTCTCATCACACGAACAAAAGAAGAAAGGTGACCTATCTCGTCAGGTTGAATATGTAAAAGAAAAGATGAACACACAAGAGTGGGAAGAAGTTCGAGTAGTTACTGACATAGGAAGTGGTTTGAATGCAGATAGAATTGGTCTAAAAAAGATACTCTCTTGGGCAAAAGAGAGGGAAATTTCAGATATTGCGGTGGCAACAGAAGATAGATTAACTCGGTTTGGGATGGAATACATAAAGTGGATATTGGAGAGAGATGGAGTTGTCCTTCATATAGTAGATGTCTTAGAAGACCAAAGTGTAGAAGAAGAACTTCAAAATGATATGATAGCTCTAGTAAGTTCATTTGCTGGTAAATTATATGGACTTAGTAGCCATAAAAGACAAAGATTGGTCGAGAAGGTAAAAGAAGAATTAGAGGAAGAATAGAATGCAAACCTTGAGTTATCCAATAGCCATAAGGTCTGAAAAAAATAAACAAATCATAAACACTCTTTTCTTTTTTCGCAAGGTAATAAACTTCTATGTGCGCCAATTTTTCGATTCATCTTCTATGAAAGAGCTAGAAAAAAACAAATACGCATACAAATGTCTTGAGAAAAGAGTAGAGAATAAACGCTACTATATTCCTTCTCGTATAAATCGTGGACTGCTTGAAATAGCTGGGCGTATGTTGCGCTCATTAAAGGACAGAAGAGAACTTTATTCTCTCCTAAAAGAGACAGGGAAAGAACCACAAGATTGGGATTACGAATTACTAAAGAAGGATTCTCTCTACAGGAAGTCTCAATATATCGAAAATCTAAAAGAACAAGCTCTAAACTACCTCAAAGAAAACGACAGTCTTCCAGAAGACTACTTGGATTTAGTCGATTTTCCCAAGCTAAAAAATGGAATGATAACTTACTCGCCTGACGATGGACAGGCAATAAAGTTGGAAACGAATGGAAAAGAAATTAAAGTTTGCTTAAAAGTCTTAAAAGAAGATATAGATAGATCAGAAAGTAGGAGTGATTGGGAATGGATTAAACTTACTTGTGCTTTACCTGATATAGTAGCAGAGAAAGACCAACAATTACTGCAACCATCCCTTCGCCTTTCTAATATTTCGGGAAGACTAACTCCAGTTTTAGACCTAAAGATTTCTGTGGAGGAAAATGAAAAGAAAGAGAGTAAAAATTTTCTAACCGTTGATTGGGGCTTAAACAAGCTTGTGACAGTATGTGTTTTTTCAGAATCAGGAGAACAAATCTCTCGTCCATTCTTTTTGAAGTCTAATGCTATACAAAACAAACTGTTTCTCCTACGTAAAGAGATAGACAATCTGAAATCTAAAAGGGATAAGTTACCTTACGGGGCTACAAAAGCTAATTGGTATAATCGTGAAATAGCCAAGAAATGGAATAAGTTTTCTTCTATACAGAAACAACTTTCACATATGGCGGCAAATGTGATAGTAGAGATAGCGAGGATTTATAATTGTTCGAGAATTTATGTAGAATGGCTTAAATCACTAAAAAGTAGAAAATTTGGTCGAAGATTAAATTGGAAAATAAATTCTCAGGTTCGACAAAAGATATATGAAAAAGTGGAGTATAAAGCCAATTTGGCAGGAATCTCCCTTGAAAGGCCAATCAATCCTGGTTGGACTTCTCAATTTTGCCCAAAGTGTGGAAAGCGTGGCTTAAACGTAAAAGCATCAGATAGATTAGATGAAAGAACAAAAAGCGGGGGATGGTTTTACTGTAAGAATTGTGGCTATAATGCCGATAGAGATTATGTCGCATGTCAAAATTTAGCAAGACTTGCTTTGTACGGGAATAAGTTAAAGAATATGAGTAAAGCTTTTGCCTACAAGACGAAAGCTATCTCTGGCTTCGCGCAAGTTAGCTTCGCTAACTCGCCTAAGCTGTTCCGTCAGAGTATCGATGCTTTATCGAGATTGCG
>JBHIEG010000103.1:0-2563 GCA_046760505.1 Candidatus Hydrothermarchaeota archaeon | reverse complement strand
TCTTAATTTCCATTCCTATTTATTGGTGTTAAGATGAAAAAATACGCCATACTTGAGTTTGATATGTTGAGTGATGACTTAAACATCTATCTAATCCAAACGGATATAGAAGAACAAACAGAAGATTTTTTTCAACTGTTAGACCTTTACGACAATAACCACAGTAACTTAATGTGTATTCCATTTGAGAAATTCCAAGATACAATAAAAATGATAGATTTGTCAGGTAACGAAGATGGTTTCGATACAGTAACTAAAAAGGACTTGGCTTAATTTTTTTTCTTCTTTTTTCTATCGAGTTTCGACCTTTTACCTTACCTAATTGAATGAAACTCATACAAGTAATAGCACTTTTTTAAGACCTTTCTTAAAACCCTATATGATTATATTGAGAAGATGAGAATAGTTAAAGTTGAAACCATAACCGACACATTTAAAGAACCTACTACTTACAACGAAAATCAGAAAGTTTTTTGTAGAACCGTTAAAATCACATTAGAGAACGGAACGGAAAAAATCTTAACATTAAGAGAATTAAGGTTAAGAGATTTAAAAAGAACCATAAACGAATTGACGACACAACATTACGATTATGATTTAGATAGAAAGATGTTGATGTTCAAACCGTTTCTGTAATTTCTTCTAAAAATTTCCTATGGAACTTTTTTTCTATTTTTTTATTCTTAATCCACTACTATATATTAGGTGTGTTAATGAAGTTGGAACAACTACCAAAGGCATATACTAAAGAATGGAACAAATTAAAGGATAAAGTAGCACATCACTTTAATGAAACCTTTAACTTTGTTCAATTAGACAACTTAAAAGCAATTTGTGAGAATTGGTATGACTATATCTTAAATGAAGTAACAGAAGAAGAAGTTAAAGATTATTTAACCGATTATGAGAACGCAACAGAAGAAGAAAGAGAAGAAGCAAGAGAAGAACTACACCACCAAAAAGCAGAAATTATTTGGAATACCTTATTTGAAGCAAAAGATAGTTTTACAGCAGAAAAAATAAGAGAACACATAAAGGAAATCAACGATTTAGGATTAACAGTTATAGACATTAGTAATTGGTTAGATAGACACGAAAGTTTAGCGTATAACACAGGTGTTTTTATCGGTGTATGTTCAGCAGGGCACGACTTTTACGAAGCATATTGGGTTAAACTTTGGAACATCTTTGGTTGGCTTTAATTTTTTTTATTTTTCTTAATTCACTACTATATTATAGTGATTAAATGAAGTTGAGTAAAATAGTCGAGCATTTAATTGATGATTGTCAAAAGAATATAGAAGAAACAGAAGATAAGGAATATATAATATCAAACTATGAAGCAATTAAAGAATTGGAAAAAGTTAAAACCGTTAAAGAACTCTTAAAAGTCTTTGATGAAGATTACATTTTACCACATTTTGAGTTAAATTCAATAAAAGAAATAGAAGAAGATTAAAACCTTTCTCAATTACCTATATGATATTTATAGAGAGATATGGATTTAGAACTAACAGAAGAAGATGATTTCGTAAGTGTTTGTATCGGTATTAAAGAAATACCTTTGAAGAATTTTTTAAAAAAAGAATGAATAATTTTATAAATGTAGAAAAATAACTTATTTTTGATACCTATGGCTAATCAACAAACTTTTAGAGTTAGTGGTTTCTATGTTAGCCATAGGTATCCTAACTCTAAGAGGTTGAAAATTTTACTCAAAGAAAAGAGAGATTGGTTAAATTGGTTTGTTGGTTTAGTTGATGGAGAAGGTTGTTTTGGAATTAACAGAACTAAAACTAACAGCAAAGTATTTGAGTTTATTATAGCCTTTCACGAAAGAGAGTTACCAATACTCTTAGAAATACACAAAACCCTTAAAATTGGTCATATATCTTACATGAAGAAAACTCATCGTTCAACAGCAGGTCAATACAGATTTTATGTTAGAAAAAGGAAAGACTTATTGGAACTGATAATCCCCATTTTTTCTAAAGTAAAACTTAGAACACCACACAAAAAAGAGCAATTTAAAAAATGGAAAGAGAATTTAATCTCATACGAGAAGGAACGACGGGAAATAAAGAAATCATATAGAACAAAAGTTGAATGTTTGAATTGTGGAAAAGTATTTGAAAGATTAAAACATAAAATTCTTTCTCATTGTTTTTGTTCTCGGAAGTGCTACCATCAATATAGAAAAGGTAAAAGTCAATGGTTAAGGGAAGATTAACAAAACTTTTCTTAATTTTGTGGTATAGTATGGATAGAAAATGAATGAACCGTTAAAGAAGTTTATCAAGATGAAAAATCAGTATCGTTTGTTTATGTTTTAGGTGTTAGAATGGCAATAAAAATCGTTAGTCATTACAACAAATACAAAATCACACTATCCGATGGAATAAGTAGGGGATACTCTATTTTTGCCAATAACAAAGAAGAAGTCATTAATGCTGTTAAACATTATCTTGTTATGAAACATAATCGAAAAAAATGTCCAAGTTGTAGAGATAGGAGATGATTAGATGAGTTTAGAAGATAAAGCAAAGCATATAATAGAAACCGT
>JBHIEG010000102.1:0-2595 GCA_046760505.1 Candidatus Hydrothermarchaeota archaeon | reverse complement strand
TTTATTCTAACCGCTATTGAATCTCTTATTATCTTTTTCTCGAAGTCATATGTCCCGATTTTATTCTAAATTTTAAAAAATCGTTTTAGGAGGTGTAATATATGAATTCAATACATGAAAGAACTCTGAGAGATGATTCTCTCGAAAATTGCCGATATTTAATTGGCGAAGAGGATAGAATAGAAAGACTTGAGAAATTGCTTGAGAAATCCATGCTACAGATTCGAGGTTTAGAATATGAGATCGAGAGGTATAAAAAGAAGATAAATGAGCTTGAAAACTGGAAAGGAGATATTTTGGAAAATTCTAAGCCTGATGATACTATAGTAAGAGGAGTTAGAACAAACCAAACTGAAATAAGAGAGTCAAAAATAATGAAAGTACTGAATATTCCACAAAGAAGAAAAGATGTTGAAAAGCGCCTCAAACAATGTTCTAAACTAGATCTAAAGGTATTAAGGGCAATAGGATTAGGATACACAAAAAAATCAAGCATATCGAAATTTATTGGAAGAAACGGCAGAGATGTAAATCTTAGCCTAAAGAAGCTGACTAGCAAAGGGATAGGTTTTGTAAAGTTTGTTAACGTGAAAACATGCTATGGTCCTGTTTCTTATTACTCTCTACGCGAATACGGAATTGCAGCATACAAAATTGAATTTGGAGAATACCCTATAAAAGATCAATCCTTATCCATAAGCAACTCCATTCAAGCGGATCATAAACACTTGCAGGGGGATGTCCTTAGTTTTTACGAGTGGAAGGGTTTTAAAGCGCCTAAGGGCTATAGTTATGGAAAAGAACCCGGACTAGAAGCAGAAATAAGTATAAACAGAAATAAATGTCGCATAGACGTCTTAATGGCCAAAGGCGATGAAATAAGAAATATAGAAGTTGAAACCGGCAAGAGTAAGAAGAGAATCGAGGTCAACGGTATATGGGAAAATTTGCACAAAAATCTAGCAGTTTTTGGCCAGTGTTATTTTGTAACCTCCAAATGAAAGAGTCTCTGAACTAGTTGCTCAAACTATAACAGAGTACCATTATAACAATCGAGAACTAGAATTTGCTTGCTACGTAACATCCTTCAAAAAATTGGTCGAGACTGGATATTACAAGAAATTTGAAGCGAAGAATGGGTTTCTTTCTGAATCATTTTTCTCAGAAATAGATTAAATTGAAAAAGAATATCTATGATAGATAATTTCGATTTCAAGTTGAAGAGTTGTTCAATTAATAATAACATAAAAGCTACTACAATAAGATCTTAGAAGTTTTAAATCCCTTTTCTGATCTTGAATGGGATAACTAGGTGTTTTATCCAAGATCTATATCCTTTAAGACATTTAAAAGGAATTAAAAGAATTAAATGGAGTTAGATAATACAAAAGAATGAGTCAGTTGTCAATTTTTCGATAATTACAAAAGTTAATTTTTTCAAACTAATTGCCATTTTTCGACTTTTTAACCAAGTAATTTCCTCATTTGACTAGTAATTAGCTCATTTTTTCAAAAAAACTTAAGTATCATAAGATTATAAAATGAGTACGGTGCCATGTTGTATGGGTAAATAGAACTGGATTGGACTGTTGGAGGTGAAAAAATGGCTGAATTTCCCCTTGCTACCATGGACAGAATAATAAGAAGAGCAGGTGCAAAAAGGGTTAGCGAAGACGCAAAAGAGGTGTTAGCAGAGTTATTAGAAGATTACGGTGAAAAAATTGCCTCAAATGCCAATAAGATAGCCAATAAGAGTGGTAGAAAGACTGTAAAGGCAAAAGACATAGAACTTGCAGTTAAATCAATTTAATTACACTTTAGATCAAATGAGGATAATCCTCAAAAAATTTTAGAATTGAACTTCGGGGATTTTCTGAGGTTATTTCCACCGAATTTTTATTTTGAGGGGCTTGATAACTTGGAGAGACAAGTAATTGCATTTTATCTTTTTATAGCTATTCTAAACTACATAAACTCATAAATTAAAAATTTCAAGAAAATAGACTTATCTACATTAGAAAAAAACATTAGAAACTCATTTTTAACCAATTTTCAGTAAAATTTATATATTTTGAGATTTTTAACAAAAATAGACCAAAATTGGGGATTTTTCCCAATGAGGTGAAAATATGGGTGTAGAATATGGAGACGTAGTTAAGGTGAACTACGTAGGAAAACTAGAAGATGGTACAATTTTCGATACTTCATTGGAAAAAGTGGCAATGGACGCAGGAATTCTTATTCCGGACAAAAAATACGAGCCATTGGTGGTCGTTGTAGGAGCTAAAGACGTAATTAAAGGTTTTGAAGAGACACTCGTAGGTATGGAAAAGGATGAGGTAAAAGAAGTAAAAATACCTCCAGAAAAGGCATTTGGATTCAGAAATCCAGAATTGGTCAAAAAATATTCAAAAGCACTTTTTGAGCAGAGTAACGTTGAACCGATTGAAGGAATGCGTATCACCACACCTGAGGGCCATGCCACGATAAGCAAGGTTGCTGAGGATTACGTTGAAGTTGATTTTAACCATCCCTTGGCAGGTAAGACCCTAATCTTTGAGATAAAGGTTGAGGATATAGTAGCAAAGAAATAAA
>JBHIEG010000101.1:0-2596 GCA_046760505.1 Candidatus Hydrothermarchaeota archaeon | reverse complement strand
TGAATATATTCATGTCCGGCGTTGGCCAAAAGTACGATAACATGGTTATGTCCTCTTTTTTTATTGCTTTTTTGAATCAATTTACAATAAAGTGGCGGGGCAACATATTTATGTTTTCATCTTTAAAAATGGAAAGCCACCATTGTGGAACAATCGCCTTTCAGAAGGTGATAATAAAAGAGAAGAGATTAAATTATCACAATAAATCAGTATCGGGATTTAAATGAAACTTGAAGAAGTAAAGAGAAGATACGATAGAATAGCAAATTTCTACAACTTTTATGAGTTGCCGATGGAGATTATCTTTTTCAAAAAGTGGAGAAAGGAATTATTGTCCGATTTACATGGAAGAGTGCTAGAAATAGGAGTTGGCACAGGGAAGAACCTTACGTACTATCCCAACGATTCTGAGGTTACTGGTATAGATATAAGTCCTAAAATGCTTGAAAAAGCCAGAAAGTTGATAATCGCTAAAAATTTAACCAATATCGATCTAAAGATTATGGATGCTGAGCACATTGATTTTCCTGATGACTACTTCGATTTTGTAGTCGGAACATTTGTATTATGTTCAGTACCAGACCCTGTATCCACTTTAAAAGAGATGTCTAGAGTTTGCAAAGATAATGGAAAAATAATGTTGCTAGAACATATGCAATCCCAAAATCCGTTTATCGCAAAGATACTGGATTTTATAAATCCATTGACCAGAGATATCTTTGGATTTAACGTTAATAGAAAGACGATTGTAAACATAAAAAAAGCAGGTCTAAAAATCGAAAAAGCCCAGAACCTTCTTGCAGACATTTTCAAAATGATAGTGGCTGCTCCTAAATAATTCCAAATAGTGTTTCTATAGTCCCTCGCCAATCTCTTCGATTTTATTTTCCAGATAAAAAACAATCGAAAATTTCTTGGTGGGAAAAAATTCCCTCTATTTTTTTTTCTTTTCAAAAATGAAAAATGTAATAGAAAAGGTATCTAAAATTAAACATGAATGAATATGAATCGACAGCGAAAGAGGTAAGAAAATGGTTAGAAGAACCATCACAAGAAGATACTTCCTCTATGGAATCGCTGGCACGGCTATAGCATCGTATTTAACCGCTATTACTAGTGCTATACTAAAATTTTCCTGGTCTCCAAAGATAAGAGGAGAAGGCGCTTCAGAAGAGGTCGAGATAGCAAAAACAAATGAAATTAAAGTAGGAGAGGCAAAGTTGTTCAAGTTCATGGGTAAGCCATCAATACTCGTCCATCTTCAGGATGGGTACTACGCCTTCGGAGCGGTTTGCACACATTTAGCATGTGTAGCGAGGTGGAAAGATTTAGAGGGCAATGAGGTGATCTACTGTCCATGTCACATAGGTAAGTTTGATCCAAGGACAGGTGCAGTGCTAGCAGGTCCTCCGCCTAGCCCCTTACCTCAGATAGAGATTGAAGAAAAAAAAGGAGCAATCTTTGCCAAATCCTGGAAAGATCCAGAATACGTTAAATCCCTTTCTATGTATGCTTAGTAGAGTTAATGAAAATCAGCTTTTTTCATTTCTCTATTTGACTATATAGTGCAGGGGAGTAGGTTGATTCCTCCGTTTTAACTCTTATTTCGGATTGTTTATACTCATAAAAATTATTTCTTTTACAGGGGTAAAATTCAATCTATGATCCAATTATAAAAGAGAATTACTATTCTATATATTCTAGAACTATTCTATTATTCTATAATTAAAGCCGGAAGTGGAGGAGCATTTTACATTGTTCTAACAGCTATTAATTGGCGAAGAGGATAGAATAGAAAGACTTGAGAAATTGCTTGAGAAATCAATGCTACAGATTCGAGGTTTAAAATACGAAATCAAGAAGCATAAAAAGAAGATAAATGAGCTTGAAAAATGGAAAGGAGACATTTTGGAAAATTCTAACCCGATCAGACTATATTTCAAGGAGTAAGAAAAAACCAAGCTGAAATAAAAGAGCCTAAAATAATGAAAGTTCTGAATATTCCTCAAAGAAGAAAAGATGTTGAAAAGCGCCTCAAACAATGTTCTAAACTAGATCTAAAGGTATTAAGGGCAATAGGATTAGGATACACAAAAAAATCAAGCATATCGAAATTTATTGGAAGAAACGGCAGAGATGTAAATCTTAGCCTAAAGAAGCTGACTAGCAAAGGGATAGGTTTTGTAAAATTTGTTAGCGTGAAAACATGCTATGGACCTGTTTCTTATTATTCTCTACGAGATTATGGGATGGTAGCTTATAAAATAGAATTCGAAGAATATCCCATAAAAGAGCAATCTTTATCCATAAGCAATGAACTACAAGTGGATCATAAACATTTGCAGGAGGATGTCCTTAGTTTTTACGAGTGGAAGGGCTTTTAAGCGCCTAAGGGCTATAATTATGGAGAAGAACCCGGTTTAGAAGCGGAAATAGAAACAAATGGAAATAAATATCGTATAGATGTCTTATTGTTAAAGACGGTGAAATAAGAAATGTAGAAGTTGAAACCGGCAAGAGTAAAAAAAAAGAATTGAGGTTAACGGCATCTGGGAAAACTTGCATAAAAATCTGTTAGCTTTTGGCCAGTGTTATT
>JBHIEG010000100.1:0-2608 GCA_046760505.1 Candidatus Hydrothermarchaeota archaeon | reverse complement strand
TCTCAGCAGTGGTAACTGGATGGGAGATAACCATACTAGGATTGTTAGCGATTTATATAGCAGGCGCGATACTTGTGAACTCCGAATTCGAAAGAACTGTGATACCACTAGCGTAATAAAAACTAGCGCAGGAAAAATATTCCACAATTTTTTTATTGATTCCATTTTTATTTTTTTAAAGCATATTAATCATAGAGCCAATCCTCTGTACGATTCCTGCCGCCTCTATGGCTGAGGATGCAAAAATATAGAGTATTGGTTCCACGCCAACGTCTCCGAGATCGTATAAAACGTCAGGCACCTCTTTTTCCAAAACATTTTCTATATTTTTTGACAGTTTTTCGTCGAGATCTTTTGATTGGAATCTGTTTTCTATGCGTACAATACTCAATTTTATTTTCTTACAGATATCTAGAATTTCATCTGAATACCGTATATTAATGCATGACCTTTTGCTGTTATCAATTTTCATGGTGGTGAGTAGTATGTTAGCCATGTGCGTAGAGGCGCCGAATTTAGGTCCTTCCAAGGTCTTGATTTCATTGCCTGATTTTACAATTCTCCCTGGAAAGCCAGCTACATCAAATATACTTTTCGGATTTGGCACAGCCATTACAAGATTAATAAAAACTTCTGGTACCAGATCTACTATATTATCTGTTTTTCTTAAGATCTCAAATGCCCTTTTGAGGTTCTCTATGACATGTAATCTATCTAATTCTAGATCTTTAGGACGGGAGCAAATGCTGCACTCTGAAAGAGAGGGATCTATTTCCTTGTGGAGGTTGCAGAGAACATCATCTGATCTCAGGGTCCTGCATATTCTGCATATGGACATGATAAACTCAATTTCAGAGACTTTTGAAATGTTCTCTAGTTCGTCGTCAAAATCTTCCAGTCTCTTTGAAATCTCAGGATTAACATTGATTTTATCGCTCAAGTATAAGGAGATCAATGACTGCGTGACCCCTAACCTTTTTGCTATTTCTTCTTGATTAAAGGATTTGGACATTTGCTTGGATATGCGATATCTGATTGCCGGTAAAAAGTTCTTCACAATTAACTCGCATGGGAACTTCATGCCACTTCAACCTCAATGTTTATATCTTGTATGAAATATTTATATATGACTAATATTAATCACTCATAAAAATTCTAGATAATTGATAAATCCAATGGGGGTATTTCATGGTAAAACTACCGGAACTAGGAAAGGTAACTCCAGAATTCTTTGATGAAGTTATCTTTCCCAATTTGGGAGTAGATGATGATACGGTGATAGTTAAGCCCAGACACGGAGTTGACTTTGGCGTAATTGAAATAGGAGACAATGTGATTGTGATGTCATCTGATCCTGTATACATAATGCCTTCACTTGGATGGGAACGCGCAGCATGGTTTGCCTATCATATACTGGCCAGTGACGTAGCTGTTAGCGGTATAAAGCCAAGATACCTTACAATAGACTTAAATTTACCACCAGAGATGGACGAAGAAACATTAAAGATAATCTGGAAGACCATTCACGAAGAATGTAAAAAAATGGGCGTTTCTATAGTTTGCGGACATACAGCGAGATATGCAGGATGTAACTACCCGATGGTTGGAGGAGCCACAATCATAGGTATAGGAACCAAGGAGGAACTCGTGACTCCAGAGGGAATAAGAGTAGGAGACAAGGTAATTATCTCTAAAGGACCTGCAGTTGAGACTACAGGGCTGATGTCAGTTCAATTCCCCGAGTTCTTAGAAGAGGTTCATGGAACGGATTTCGTAAAGAAAGCCCAGTCAGTTTTCTACCAGATGACCACCGTATACGATGCGCTCACAGCCGCTAGAGTAGGAGTCAGCAGTATGCACGATGCTACTGAGTGCGGTGTATGGGGTGGTCTCTTTGAAATGGCAAAAGCGAGCGGCTGCGGAATGCGCATCATAAAGGAAGAAATACCTATTCAAGAGGTTATTAAACAGACGTGCGAGGTTTTTGAAATAGATCCATTCAAGGCTATAAGCGAGGGCACCCTTTTAGCCACGGCCAGACCTGACAGGGCAGATGAAGTGGTAGAGGCATTGAAAAAAGAGGGATTCTTAGCAAACATAGTAGGAGAAGTACTGCCAAGAGAAAAAGGAATTCTCATCGTGGATGAAAAGGGAGAGCATCCTTTAGAACATCCTAGAGTAGATCCATTCTGGATTCGATTCGAAGAGTATCTACTGAAACAGGAGGAAAGGAGGAAAAAAAAGTAGCCATCATCAATTGTTTATCCATATCTTAAGAAATCAGAAGATTATTATCCAAGTGGATTACCTTCAGTTTTAAAGAATGAAATGGAGCCATGAGACTAAAAAATCATGGAAAAATGCCCCGTGCGTGCGGGCATAAAATATTAGGTTCAAAACCCTTTTATGATTAGTTACATGTGACTACTCCGCCCTAAAAGGACGGAGCGTCCTATGTGAGATAATCTTCTAGTGACCTTTGCTTCTTGATATCGTTCTTTACCTTGTATTCCTCAAAATTCTTATAATGCCTTCTTTGAGAATGTTTGATATAGTACTCAATCGCCTCGCTGGTTGTGCTTCCAACCGATCTATAGAAATAACCACC
>JBHIEG010000099.1:0-2641 GCA_046760505.1 Candidatus Hydrothermarchaeota archaeon | reverse complement strand
GAATAAATAGGCTGTATGAAAGGAAAGAATATGGCTTCTCGATTAAAGGAGGTTTTTTCACGCATAGAGAGAGAGACAGTCAAAGTTCTTGGGGCTGCTGTGTTGATAAAACCTTTTCTGGACGGGATAAAGGTTGCGGAGATTGTGAACAGTTATACGTCTGATGGCTCTGAGATTCGGCATGGGGATGTAATAGAGATTCTCACAATTAATCGTTTGACTGCGCCCAGACCTCTTTACTATATTGAGCACTGGGCGAAGGGCACAGCAATAGAGGAAATCTATGGTCTAGATTGGGAGAAACTCAATGACGACAGGTGTAGACGGTCCCTGCAAGCAATATTTCCACATCTCAGCGATATATGGACTGATATCGTCACAAGCGCGGTGGTAAAATACAACATTCCCATTGATTCCATTATCTACGATTTGACCTCACTTTATTTTGAAGGTGAGTATGAAGAATCAAAGATCATAGAGTACGGTTATAGCAGAGATAAGAAGCCAGAGAAGGTGCAAGTGAATTTGGGCGTTAATGTGACGCAGGATAAAATCCCCCTCACATATGACCTTCATGCTGGTTCCACAGCTGACAGAAAAACTGTGCTGGATAACATGCGAAAACTGCAAGAATTGAGAGAAAAACTCGCAGATCAGTGTAAAGAGCCTCTATTGATTACTGGTGATGGAAAAACCATCTCAGACGAAATCGTGATTAAATATCATGAGAAGGGTGTGCAATATCTTGCACCTGTTGAGATAACAGAGGAGAGAAAAGAGATAGTGCTATCCGTCACTGAAGGAGAATTTGAGAAGCATAAACTGGATTACAAAGACAGGTCAAAGGGCACTTATTGGGGTGTATTCAGGCCTATTACTTTCAAATACAATAGCAGGACGATAATAGATAAAGTTATGGTTGTGAAAAGCGAAACAAAGTTGAAGAGAGACCGTAAAAATAGAGAAAAAGCCATAAACAGGATAAAAGATAAATTGAAGCATATAGAGTCGAAATTGAACCAGAGGAAATACAAAAACAAGGATTATGTCAAAATGATGGCAAAAAAAGCTATTGAAGGAAGCAGAGCGAAGAAATATTTCTATTTCGCGGTCAAAGGGGAATACGGGAACCTCAGCTTCAAGTGGGGATTACAGTACGAGCGAATAAAAGAGGACGAGAAGTTAGACGGAAAATATATGATTGCAACTAATAAGGATTTTGATAGTGAAGAGGTGGCGTTAACCACTTATAAGGGCAGAAATAAGGTAGAACAGCGGATTTCAACCCTTAAGAGCACCTTAAGAATAAGACCATTGTTTTTAGAGAAAGATGAGATGATAGCATCTCTCGTTTTCGTCATCATGCTCTCACTTTTGATCTATTCCATCATAGAGATGCTTTGCCGTAAGCAATTGGAGAATATGACTGCAAGAAAAGCTTTCTTCGCCTTCGAATACCTCTCCATCATCTGTTATTATTTCAGAGATTGTAGCAAATTGGTGAAGGTTAGTGGATTAGGCCCACCACAAGATGAGATACTGTCAGCCTTAGGCATCCAGAAACCAAATGAATATATTGATTACTGCTGATATTGTATTGCTGGGAAATAAATGGTGAAAGCATGCTTGATATGAGAATACCAAATTTTTGGGAATTGAAATTTTAATTGGGATTTTTATGGAATAGGACAAAACTTTTGACTGTTTACTTAAACATGCTCAAAATGGGTGAGCATTCCCTAAAAGACCTGCATGCACCTTCGATCTTGTAGTTTATGAGATTATATTTTTATAAACTGCGAAATATAGGTTAATATTTATTGGTTTATGCCAAAAAAAAGAAAAGAGTGTAAATTTGATTGTTTGTTAGTTTCTTATTATTGGTGTTTTTCTATTTTTTCAAGTTTTATTTGAAAAATTAAGGTTTCACCTGCTAATTCATGATTAAAGTCTATTACTGCATCTGTATTAGTAACTTCTATAATCTTTGCTATTCCATAGCGCGTATTAAGTAACATATTCACTTCTGGTTCTATGCCAATTCTATTTAAAGCACTAATAGGAATAGAATTTACTAAATCTTTACGATATTCGCCATACGCATCTTCTGGTGGAATGGTAAGTGTTCTTTCCTCACCTTCTTCCATACCTATAATGCCATCATCAAATCCTTTTATAACTTTTCCAACGCCTGCATGGAATTTAAGGGGTTTATAATCTCTTTCTGGATTATAAATATTTCCTTCTTTTGCAACTTCTTCATAAGATGTATCAAATATTGTTCCATCTTCTAAAGTTCCAATATAATTAATTTCTACTATATCGTTTTTTTCTACAATCATTATGTTCACCTTTTATTTTAATTTTCTATTTAAAAAATTAAAGAAAAGAAAGATATTTCCAATATAAGACGATTTAATCCACTATATCTGCAAATGCAAATTTTCGTGCGACATTATTAATTCTAATTCGAACATCATCCCCAACTTTTGTATTTGGAACAAAGATTACGAATCCTTGAATACGAGCAATTCCATCGCCTTGTCTGGCAATATCTTCTATCTTTACATTATATATTTCACCAACAGAAACTGGTGCCTTTGATTTTCTTTTAAAATTAAACAAATTATACACCTTTTTT
>JBHIEG010000098.1:0-2675 GCA_046760505.1 Candidatus Hydrothermarchaeota archaeon | reverse complement strand
AAATATCCCACATTTTTTTTATTGATTCTATTTTTATTTTCCTATTATTAGAGAAATAAGAATTACGAGTCAATCAAGTACAACTTGGTCAAGATAGCGTCCGTATGTTTCCGTCCAATTAGTTTGGGGCGCCAACAGTTGAGTTGCATCCTTTGGTAGGACTATCTTCAACGGAGGGTCGGCGACCCGTTACCATTATACCTATTTTGTTTTTAATACTTCTCTGTGTTTTTGATATTTTCTCTAATTTTGTCATTAATAACCTAAACAACAAAATTACTAGAATTTCTTTTATGAGATTTACAAATCCTCTATGCATGTTCTCATTTTTTCAGCAGTTTTCTTTCCTTTGTCGGTTAACGCTACATAGGTCTTGTAAGGATATCTGCTTTTATCCTGAATTACTTCTATAAACTCGCCTTCTAAGAGAGGGATCATAACATACTTGTTGAAATCCCTACATTCGACGAGTTCACGCAATTTTGGCCTTTCAAGTTTTCCTTCGTTTTCAATTAGAATTAAAAGCGCTAAGCCGGTGTATTTGCTTCTAAATAGCTGATGATAGATCTCGTGATACTTTTCAACTATCTGTGCCATGAAGTATCACCTAAATTCAACTATTTCCTAAATTCTCTACACCATTGCTATCAAAAATCCCATAAAAATGCTTTCATAAGAAAAAAACAAGTATTACTGTAATAAATTTACAAATAAAAGCAAAAAATGTAAGAATTTTTGAAAAAAGGAGTCATTACACCCTAAATTTTATAACCAAGATTCCATAACAATTACTTGAAACGAGCTATTGGGGAGAGGTGTAAGTTGAAGAATAAAAGCTTAATGTCTTTTCTGGCTCTACTGCTTATATTAGGCTTT
This sequence comes from Candidatus Hydrothermarchaeota archaeon, assembly GCA_046760505.1. Classification (GTDB taxonomy): domain Archaea; phylum CAYFZR01; class CAYFZR01; order CAYFZR01; family CAYFZR01; genus CAYFZR01. The sequence continues at coordinate 1,799 of JBHIEG010000098.1, read as the reverse complement.
TTAACACCTGTATTGGCAGATTGCAACTACAGATGTATGTGGAAAACCGTTTACTTTGAAAACCGGATTGTACAAAGGACTGAAATAGAACCGCTTGCTGATGCTGTAACAAGGAACTTTACGATTCCTGCAAGACAAGATTATTTCATTAAGATACATAGCCAAGAGTTATCTAAGCTTTACGTGAGGGTGCAGAATAAGGATTCATTAATTTATGAGGAACAAAAAGATTTGCCTAGGCCAGACGCTTATGCGTATTTCCATCTCGGCCATTTGTCTAAAGGCGAATATACAGTTATCTTGATTCCGTACGGGCCTATAGGGGGTTATGCAAACTTCTGGGTCATATACTGGTAGTTTCGGTGCCGTAATCATTTCAACAATTGCTTTGCTTAGATTTTATAGGAATTTGGGTTGGTTATTACCATGAAGGGAATAAACGCTTGGAATATGCAGGGTAAAATAAAAATAGAGCCAATTCACAAGTTAATTATAGTTTTTATACTGTTTTTAACCGCGATGGTTTTAATAATAATTGCAAAAGCTTTCTAGGCTTTAAATAACAAAAAAATGGGAGGTGAAAAAAATGATAGCATTTGTAGAGATTTGCACAGAACTTGGAAAGGAAAAAGATGTAGCCGAAGAATTAAAGAAAGTGGAAGAGGTAAAAGAGTTATTTGGAGCCTTTGGAGATTTGGATATAATAGCAAAAGTTGAAGCAGATGATATAGATGCGATAGCAAAGGTAGTTTTAGAAAAGATCCGCACCATAGATGGTGTTAATGAGACAAAGACCATAATCACGATACCTTTATAAAGACAGCATACTAAAAAACCTAAAGGGATGCCTGACAAAGGCACTGAAATAACATTCAGAGGTGCAGTCTACTCATCTAAACATTCCTTCGAAATCAAAGATTTCGCAGTATTTCAGCGGGTTCTTTTTATATTTCTCAAGGTGTTCCTTAACAATATCAGGATCAAGTAGTTCTCATTGATTATTTCAACAGAATCGTTGTTTTTATACCAATTAATAAATTTATTTGCTGGAACATCTAGGTATCCCACCGGTTTTATAATGTTATCTTCTATCTTGACTATTTGTCCAATTTTAGGCACGCCAACATAACCTTTAGGTTCTAGGTTTAGTCCTAGCTCTTGTAATAACTCGGCGTCTTCTCCTCATGCTCCGACCCTCCCGATATCTCTTTCCAAGAAATAATCGATAAGCCATCTTTCCCTTACCAGCTCGCAGTAATGGTTGTGAAGCTCGGTCATGGCGTTCATAAAAAGGGTCAGGTCAACGAAGCTGAATTCATATTCACTTAGAACGATTTTGTTCACTTCTCTTGTCGGTACAAAGTAATCCAGGTGTATAAAAGGATAATGGCTTCCTCTGCTTGCCTCTTCTTTATCAAAAAGGTCTATGTTTAGAGACGTCTTGCCATTCAGGAGAGTTCGAATCAAAATGATCAAAAGAGAGAGTGAATTTCAAAATTTATGCGGTATACTCCCTGTTAAATTCTATTTCCTATCAAAATGAGTAGATATTATGGATCCGATAGTTAGAAAATGTCCTGTTTGTAGAGAAGATGCTATTTTTCAACGTGAATCTGGACCGAACTTCAAAAAAGGATACTATACTAAAATTTTCAAGTGCGTGCAAGACCATCTTTTCGTTGAGAAATTCAAATTTACAGGATTAATTGCATTGGTCTTTTTGATAATTTTCTTTTATGAGATCTTAATGGCGAGAATTCGCAAAATGGAAAGGAACTGAGATCTTGAAGTAAAAAATG
>JBHIEG010000097.1:0-2682 GCA_046760505.1 Candidatus Hydrothermarchaeota archaeon | reverse complement strand
TACCGCTTTAATGATAAAAATAAACTGTACAAATAAGAGCCGTTGCCGCCGCAGCTACGACTATAAATGTTTATGTTTGTAAAAAATAGGTAACGATCGTTAGTGTTTTTTTACAATTTTGTGAGTTGTAAACCTTATGCATTTTCTATAAAATGTGTTCGAGCTGCGTTGTAGACGTCCAGCAGATTGGAAATAGGGCCTGAAAATTTGGAGAAATTCGCGTCGATGGGGCGCGCCGCGAGCACATTCCAGCCTGGATTTTTATACTCCGCCAAGAGCCGGCGGTTTTTTAAAAAGTAGTTCGAGACACTCTATGTCAAGAACAGGTTGCTAAAGCGGCCAAAGAAAAAAGCAAAAATTTTAATGTTCTACTTCTTTTACAGCTTGTCTGTAGTTACAGTAATCACAATCTTTGCTTGGTTCTGAGATAGTGTCACTTTGCAAACATTTATAAGCGCCCTTGATGGCCTTTTCCACCCAGTTATCATTACCTTTGTAACTTGAGTTTGACAGTTTAAAGTGGCGATAGGACTACAATTTAGGTCTAAACTCAATTATGAAAATTTAGGATTTCACACTACAACGAGGCTAAAGTGGGCTTCACCGTCCCTACAGCCTTAAAGATCTGCATCTGTGCTGGTCTAGTTTTTACCAATGCCTGTCTTGCTCTACCATCCGCCTCCCATTCAATTACCTGTATTCTTTTCAGTTTTTCCATCGCCTTCTCCCAGCTTAGCTTTAACGGCTCAAGTCTTTTCTCAAACAACACCGCCAACTGGAACGCGAGAAAACAGACAAACACATGTGCCCTGATTCTTTTCTCCGTCCAGTGAAAATCCGGTCTTAGCTCAAGCGAGTGCTTTAACTCCATAAATCCATGCTCCACATACTTTAAATCCTTGTACCTTGCAATAATAGCCTGTTTACCTGTCTTCCTATCCGTGGTAATCACCACAAACCATCCATCCGCTTCCTTCTCATAGACTATCTCTTTTTCTACCTGCTCTATCCTTATTTCCTTCTTCCCAAGCTTAACCCGAAAAAATCTGCTCAGATGTTTTCTTTTAAGATACCCTTGTATCTGTGAATATTGATCCTCTAAAGATATCTCCTTTTGTTTAATCTCTTCTATCTTATCCAGCGCCTCTGCAATTCTTGCCGTCCTCGTCTGATATTTCTTAAACGCGACTTTCGGATTGTAACAGGCTACATACCTTAATCCCACTTTGTACTGTCTCTTTTTGTCCCCAATATTTACTTTGGTAACTTTCTCTTTCTCTGCGGTATACACATACTCTTCTTCTACCCCTTCTCTCTTCCTTTTCTCACTTGCTTCTGCTATCACCTCCCGCGCTACCTTGGTCTTTCGCGCGCTCTCTCCTAGAATGAACTCTTGCCCACCCTCTACCAGAAACTTTAGATTATCTCCTAATACCATCCCCTTATCTGCTACTATTGTTACTTTCTCTACCCCAAATCTACTCCGGATATCTTCCGTTACTTCTTGCAAGGTTGCACTGTCAACCGTATTCCCCGAAAACACATAATGTGCCAACGGTAATCCTTCCTTTGTCATCACAATCCCTACTAAAATTTGTTCCCTGTCCCACCTCTTATCTCTACTATATCCTTTCTGCCTAATATCATCTTCCACTAACGACGCCTCTGCCTCAAAGTAGCTGGAGGTGATGTCATAAAGACAAACCTTCACCTCAGTATCAAACAACGTTAACAATCTCCCCGCTACCTTATCCTCTATTATCCGCTTATTCTCAATCAGAAAATCCATCCCGCGCAGCAAATACTCATACCTGATATTCTCTCTGTCTACCCCAGGAATGTACACCGCCTCAAGCCATGTCAGAAGCCTCAATTTAGAACCAGGATCATCCAGCCGGTTAAACACTAAACTCTTGATATGCCCCTCAAGATCAAATTTAATCCTTCTCCCTTTTGCTGCTTTAGCTATCGCCTGGGTTAACTTCAAATCCTTCCATAACTTAATTAACGCCCAGATCTGCCCGAATGAGGCAACTCTCTCTGCTCCGGTATCTAACTCCTCTAACGTCAGACCCTTCACTTTCAACAGGCCGTTAATCAGATTATCTACGTCTTTTTCCAGAAACCTATCTGCCGATCCTAAGTGCAAAAGTATTCTTTGTCTAGGCTTTCCTGCCTCGTTCCTGTAAGACTCCGCTATCTGATAAGTGACGTGCTTGTTTCCTCCTCGCTGCGACCAGCTGCGCTTGATGAACATATATCTACTCTACACTACTATTTGGCTTATGTCAAGTGCTTTGTAATGACGTTGCATAGACTACATAATTTACCACAAGAGGTGCGCTTTTAGCTTGTATTGTCAACTATCGGAGTACCTAAATCACTATGTTACTGTCAAACTGGAGTTATAGACGGCTTTCACGGCATCGGCATCAATTAGTTTGCCTTTTTCCCGCAGTCCTTTCATCATCCATTTTAGCCTGGCCTCACTTGCAATAGGAGTAGCCATTTGTCTTTTTCGCTCAAGTCGGTAAATTTGTTCTATTTGTTTGTCAGAGATGGAGGAAAAAACATGTCTTTTGATGGGAGACAAAAGCTTTTCTATCTTTTTTCCTAGCCTTTTTTGCGCCGGTATATCTAACTGAAGCACCAGAATAGCAGTTTCGTCTCCAGGGATATTTA
>JBHIEG010000096.1:0-2702 GCA_046760505.1 Candidatus Hydrothermarchaeota archaeon | reverse complement strand
ATTTTTGGCAAAGGAGAGATAAAAAAACTCGAAAGAAAGATTAAGAATTTTAATAGAATTTTGTTTGTTTGGGGTGGCGGGAGTATTAAGAGAATTGGAGTCTATGAAAAGGTCATTGAAGCACTAAAAGATAAGACACATTTTGAACTATCTGGAATAAAGTCTAACCCAAGACTCTCTAGTGTAAAAAAAGGTATAGCAATATGCAGGAGAAACGAGATTGATTTTATCTTAGCTGTTGGAGGAGGAAGTGTTATAGATTGTTCCAAAGCCATTGCCGCGGGAGCCTACTATCAAGGTGATGTATGGGACTTGTTTATGAAAAGAGCAGTAATAGAGAATGCCCTCCCCATTGGAACTGTCTTAACTCTGGCAGCAACAGCCTCTGAAATGAATGCAAGTTCGGTCATCAGCAACGAAGAGACACAACAAAAATTGTCCATAACATCAAACCATTTAAGGCCGAAATTTTCAATACTTGACCCCACATACACTATGACCGTTCCCCGTTTACACACCGCTGCAGGGATTGTTGATATAATGAGCCATGTCTTTGAACAGTATTTTGATAATACAAAAGGAGCTTATCTTCAGGATCGATTGGCTGAAGGAATCTTAAAGACATGTATAAAGTATGCCCGAGTAATCTTAGAAAATCCTAATAATTATGAAGCAAGGGCAAATATAATGTGGGCGGCGAGCCTTGCTTTAAACGGGCTTTTGCTATCAGGCAAACAGGGAGACTTTGCTACTCATAAAATCGCACATGAAGTCAGTGCAAGATATGATCTTATCCACGGCATATGTCTTGCAATATTGTTCCCTAATTGGATGAAGTATGTCATGAACGAGAACGTAGAGAAATTTGTAGAATTTGCTCATAATGTCTGGAATATAACCAGCAAAGGAGACAAAAAAGAGATAGCTAAATTAGGTATACAAAAAACAAGAGAATTTTTTAGGTCCTTAGAGATGCCTGAAACATTCTCGGACATAAACATTAATAATGAAAAATTTGAAGAGATAGCAACGGATTCACTCTACTTTGGTGATATAGGTAACTTTAAGAAACTTAAAAAAGAGGATATTTTAAAAATCTTGGAATTATCTGCTTAATCGATGTGTAAACAATTTGAAGGCAAAAAATAGGAAAAAACAGGAAAAAATATCAAACTAAAAGAAAAGAATATTTTTTGAGTTTTCAATAATTTATACTGTAATTAATTTATTTTAAACCGGTTGTAAAATCGAGGGAATACGATTCCCCTCTTCGGCATTCCGTTTTTTATCCTCCCATCACTCATTTCATCCCTTAAAATTGCAGTCTAAGGAGCATTGAAATAAAATAAAAAAATCTCATCAATAGGAGGTTATAGATATGGCATTTAAAGCACTGTTCCTCGCCCATGCCCCTGATGGAGATGCAGGGAGGCATAGATGTGTTGTTGAAACGCCCAATTACTATAAGCTCTTTGTAGTAGTGGTCAAAGATCAGGAGCAAGCAATTGAAGTATGCAAACAGCTTGTCAAAGAGGAAGGGATTCAATCAATCCTTCTCTGTCCAGGATTTACACATAGAGATATTGCTGAGATATCAGAAGCGGTTGGTAAGGATGTCGGTATTTTCGTAGCCAGAGGAGATGGTCCCAGCCACAGGGCTAGCCTGAAAGTAATGAGAAGCGAAGGCTGGTTCTCAGGAAAATCGAGAGAATAAAATATATTACGAGCTTAGGCTCGAATTCAAGTTGATGCCGGTCGCTACTAGAGTAGGAAGAACGACGGATCCCCGTGAAAAAAGCTATCGTACAAGTTGGAATTTTGCAAGCGTCATCAATTATTTTTAAGAGGTGATGGTGACCGCAGTAATTTTAGGGCCTCTAAGGCAGCATTCTTGATGATATGGCGATAAGAAGGAAACTTGCTCGCTTTTTCTAAAAAGGGAATTTGGGTTTTATCTCCAGTTTTTCCCAAAGCTTTTAACGCCTCTGCTTGGGCCAAATAACTATCTTCCCGGCTGAAATGTTCTTTAAAAAATCCGGCCAACTCTGACCGTCGAAAATCTCCCAAAGACCTCAAGGCTGTTGCTCTCACTCGAGAATGCTTATCCAAACAGCAATCCTTAAGGAAAGAGATGAAACGCTCCTCAGACCAGGCACTTATAGTCTCCACAGCCGCTTTTCTCACAGCCCAGAAAGAGTCCTTTCGCGCGATCCTCAGAATTGCTTTAATCACTCGGGGATGGTCTTTGAATTTCTTTAACTCCCCCACAGCCCACATGCGGCCGATAACATCATCATTTTGCGCTTGGAAAAGTAATTCTTCCTCACTTTTAGAAAAATGCCATTCCTTGAGAAGATAATTGCCCCGATCAAATCGCACCAGAAGAGGCTTTGAGGAAAGGGGAAATTCAAAATATTCTTCGGCTTCAGTTATCCAGATTTTATAGATTATTTCATTTTGGCTGATAAGTCCGGGAACAGTGTCTGAAGCATGAATCTGATTATTGCTCTCTCCCATCCTTATTCCAACGAGAACTGGAGTTTTATAGATAGGAATATTTCGGGATGTATCCTGAACTTGCCTGATTGTCAGTTCCAGAGTTTTCTCTTCTTCATTCCAACTGGATTTAATTTCAAAAACAGGATGCCCGGGTTTGAAAAGCCATTGTTCAAAAAACCAGTCCATATTCTCCCCAGTTATTT
>JBHIEG010000095.1:0-2704 GCA_046760505.1 Candidatus Hydrothermarchaeota archaeon | reverse complement strand
AAGCACCGGGGAAACAAGGTGAAATAAAAATTATCACAAAAAAGAGGTCAAGGACAGCCGGAAGTCGCAGGGACTGGGCCCAAACGCCGCGACAACCGCAGAGCCTTCCGAAAGACGCCGAAAATCATCCGGATCTTCTCTCTTCCAAACACGTTACATCCCGCTTTTCTGGATGTGTCTGGTGTTATTCCAAATATTCAGGTAAGCAATTTTTTTAGTAAGTTTTCCTCCTTTCTCTTTAAAATTTTTATTGATTAATCGCTACGCACAATTGAGCTTGCTAATTTGATTTAAAATTGAATCTTTTTAACTCTTTTCAAAAATGCTAAAAACATTCGAAAAAGAGAAAACAATATATATTAATCATAAAATATCAATCTCTACAAAGCTATATCCTTGTTGAAAATTTCTTTAATTAGCCAAAATGTGCTTATCCAGAAAAAAGAGGTTTGGATAGGAAATGTTACACTCCCTCTTTTTTTGATATGTTAAAATTCTTAATTGCCGCTATTTTATAATACACTGAACCAGGACTTATTATATTTGAAAAAGAAGTTCTCCCGACTGAAGGTTGTGACAATCAGTTTGAGCTTTTCGAAAATATTCCCGAGCGCTGGGACGCCAGGAATATAGGCTATACAGGCCGCAGTTGGAAACTGGATGAAGCTAGAGAGACAAGAAAGGCCATTCTTTCCAATATTATTTCAGCTTCTATCAAGAAAGCAGAAGATAGAGAAAGTCTTGTGTTTAGGATTTATGAAACTGAAGGGGAGACGATAAGGGTACGAAACGAACTTTTCAGAAAGCCAAAAAAGATCTATTAAGTTGATTTAATGGAAAACAGGCTTCGTTCTCTTCCTTTTCCACAGAACTCTGTTTGGTAAGATTTCGGGAAATCAGAGATAAAAACCCTAGAGCTTGTTTATTAAAATTAAATTAAGACAATTGTTCTTTTATCCCTTATCTGCTGTCTGCTTTAGCTGAGAGCAAAGGAAAGGAATCTAAGAATTTCCATCCAGTCATTGCTAGTAAAGGTTACTGTGGTATTTCCTGTTCTCTTAGCATCCGGAAACCAGGACATCTCCTCAGCCTTTTGCTCATCTTTATAGGTAACTTCTACGGTATAAGGAGGTTTCAACTTAAAAGGCTTAAACTCATTCAACCTAAGCAAAGCTTCTCGGGCCTTTTCCTTGATCAACTCTCGAGCTTTTTGAGGATGGAGCATTCGAGCTGAATTACCTATTCCTTCCTTAACAGGAACAGTGACAACTTTTCCGAATAATTCCTCACACTGATGGCAAAGGGCTGCATCACCAGCAACCATAACTACAGGCACGTCAAAATTACCAGCAATAAAAGCATTTATTCCTGCCTCAGGCATTGGCTTCCCATTCAAGGTAAGCTTGTAAATAGAACCAGTCATGGTGTGATCTAAAACTGCATTTGGAGTATTAGCGCGAGCATGATAGCCAATGAAAATCACGGCATCAAAAGATTTATCTATGCCTTCCATCATATCCAAAGGACCGCCTGACCAATCTCTTATAAGCTCAGCAGCAGGATGAAGAAGATCAGGCAAAATATTACGACCGCTGCCATGGGCATCTCTGACAAGGATATAAGTGGCTCCAGCTTCAAGAGCGCCTTCCACAGCCGCATTAGTTTCCATGGTCATCAATTTTCGAAAAAGGCTATAATCCCGGCCATTGCGGCTGACATCCTCCCAATGAATTACACCACAAATCCCTTCCATGTCTACAGAAATGAACACTTTTAAATCTTTTGGGAAAGCTGAAGGATTAACATACAAGCTAAGAATTAAGCCTAAAAATACTAAAATCCACAATTTCTTCCTTATCATTCTCGCCTCCCATTAAACTTGCATAAATTACTAAGTAATTTTTATTATCTTGACATTTTAAGGCGTGCTGGGGAATCATCATCAAATTACTTTTTATCTATCTAACTAATAAAAATACCTAATATTTAAAGATAGGAATTTGGTTTTTGTGCTTGCTCCAAATCCCTCACAATTTTCCTCAATTTCCACCAACTGACATCCTGGAATGAACATATCACAGGAAAAAAGATGAGGTCAAGGATAAAACAAAGAAACAAGAGGACAAGAAAACAAAAAAGTAAGCTTCAAAATAGACTCCTCCTCACCAATAGGCAAAAAGGAGTCATGAATGCTCTCAGAAATACTCGCCTATCTCCTCGGCTGCCATCTGGAGTTCCCTCTGGACGATCTGAGGGGGAGGCGGCCGTTCGGCATGGAAAGTGAGCTTGAGGTGTCGGATGATCTTATCAATGACTTTATGATCCTCGATAAAGGAGATCACTTTCATTTCTCCGCCGCATTGAGGACAGATCAATGGATTGACTTCAAAAACTTTTCTTATCATCTCCGCCCAGCCCTTTGATGGCACAAATGAGACTTCATCATCGATTATTGGTGGATGAGAAGGATCTACTCCTGCCTTGCGCATCTTGCCTCTGTGCGCGTTTGAGTAAAGCCCGTAATAACGAATTGTGACCTGTCCTTTATCAGGAATATGGGAGGTGACCCGGGCGATAAACTCCAGGCTTGCCCCTGAGCCCATCAGGGGTAATCCATCCGCTCTGTCTTTTCACTGTCTTTGCCGTATAGATAGATTACCTGCCCCTGGGTTTTATCAAAGGAAAGCCGCTTGAGGGAAAGGAT
>JBHIEG010000094.1:0-2746 GCA_046760505.1 Candidatus Hydrothermarchaeota archaeon | reverse complement strand
ATTCTCAGTCTTGGCATTAAAGCTTATACCATGTACCTGTATATAGTATATAACTTTTTAAAAAAATGTCAAGTCCCCTTCTCCTCAAAACTAAATACGGACATTACCCTTGCTTCAGTCAAGTCCAGATTCCAGGCCGTAGATAAACTCGTAGTGCCGCAGAGGTTGGGGGCGAGAAAGTCTAACAAAGATTTCCCTTTTATCCGCTGTTGTGCGAGTGCGATAGCATCGAGTGAGCGATAGCGAACGAGAGTTCACGGAGCCTGCGTCCAATGAGTCTTTGGTTTTTTCTTTTATGTTGTTGCCTATTTTAGATTGTTTGATATTCTTACATATTTTCCCCATGCCCAATTGGCAACAGCCTTTATGCCCAATAATCTTGCTATCAAATTTAATTTCCAGTTGGCTAATGTCTGCAACTTGTTTTGGGTTTTTAATAACCAATCATAATGTCTTTCACATCGCAATATTATTTCTTTATACTCTCTTTGACCTTGTTCAAGAGAAGTCTCACCCTCAAGTATTCTTTGAATTATTTCTCCACAACTTAAACCAGAATATACACTTCTTCTAATACCCTCCCCCGTTAAAGGCAATGTTTGACTAGCAGCACAGCCAGTAACAAAAATATTTTTTACGATAGGATTTTTTAGATGATAGCAAAAATATCCTCCATGAATTTTATCAACTTTTAGCTTATAAACTTTTAAGAATTTTTTTAAGTTATTAAGAATAGTTGTATTGCCCACATAACTACCAACACCGAATCTTGCTGTTTTTTTGCAGGGGAAAAGCCATGCAACACCATTTTCAATGATATTTGGGTTCATAAAAAATCTAAGTTTATTGTCGTTATATGGCACTTCTGTTTCAATACCAAAACTAAGCATCCTTCTATTAACATAGTTCTCTTTTAAAGAAGAAGCTAGAACAGCCCCCGACCCCGTATAGTCACCAAGAATATCTGCTTCAAAATTATCTTTGCTGGTAATAACTTTTCCATTTTTTACTCCCCTGACATCCACTTTTAAAAATTCTGCGGTGGTTTTTTCAGCAAGCAATGTACAAAACTTTTGATAGTCTATTGTGCAAAATGGTTCGGGTAAGGGAATGTCTATTCCTTTATTCTCTGTATGAAGAGTCGCAACATCAAAAGTTCTTAGTATGGACTTTTCACATCCGATATCTTTCACCATTTTTACAGTTGTACCACAGGCAGAATTTTGATGAGCACCTATATCATTTCTATCGATTAGCAAAACATCGCCATTAATTTTACTCGCAACTGCCAATCCTGCAAAGCTTGCTCCTGCTATTATTACATGGTATTTTTGCATTTTAAACTTGCCGTATCATACGCCAGATTTAGATGTACAGGGTTTAATAATCTTTTTCTTTTGAGGCGAAACGGAGTAAATTTCGTATAACGTTCTGCGGACATACCAAGTCCCGACCGAAGCGAGGGGTTTGAAGGTAGCCAAATGCAAAACTGTATATCTGCTATTATACGCCGTTGGCTTGTTAATCAATCTCTCTGAATGTTTCCTTGATTCTATTTTTAATTTCATCTCTTGCCTCTCTGAATACAGACATTATTTCTTCTTCACTCCCAGTAGCGCTGGCCGGGTCAATAAAATTCCACTGAAGGTGTTTGGCTCCTCCAGAGAAAAATGGACAACTTTCCTTTGCACTGTCGCATACTGTAATCACATAATCAAACCTCTCACCCAGAAATCTCTCGACAGGCTTTGACTTATGTTTGGAAATATCTATGCCAACTTCAGCCATACATTTTATGGCGTAAGGGCTCACCTCCGAGGGTTTGATTCCAGCGCTGAATACCTCAAACTTATCTCCATGGAGTTGTCTTAAAATGCCCTCTGCTATCTGAGAACGACAGGAATTATGTGTACAAAGGAATAAAACCCTTTTCACAGATTCCCCTTAGTTTCAGCACTCACATAACAAGGTTTACAATGAGGTAAATCTAATTGGCAGTGTTTGAATAGATTGCAGGTTCTCTTACAAACGGAAACCAGGGTAAGCATTATAGGGACCTCAATCAACGGACCGACCACAGTGGCCAAAGCCGCACCCGACCCTATGCCAAATAACATTATTGCGGTGGCAATGGAGACCTCAAATATCGGCTTAGGTGTTTTGCCCGCTCCGATCACGGCTCCAAAATCTATTCTTAACATAATTGGATATATCATAAAGAACAAAGCGATGGCTATCGGTATCCAAACATCAGCTACGGTAAAACGAAGGATTAATGCGCCGATCTGGAAAAAAATCCTCCCCGCTATTATCCCTATTCCCATGGATAGAAAGACCCGCAGAGTCAGATACCTTTCAAAAAAGCTTAGCTTTTCTTTGTGCTTGGGCATACTTATCTCCTATTCTTTGAGTAGATTCCTTACGGATAGGTTTCCGAGCCAATGGCTTACAAGGTCTAGCCGATAAGAGGGAAAGAAGCTGTTAAAATCAAGAAATAATTGGTCAACAAGAGAGTCCCTGCTCCCGAGGCCATAAGGAAAGATACATTTTCATTCCCTTAAACTCCTTACCTCCCTGCTAATCTTATTACCATTTATTTTAATTCAACATTTACGAACTAATTAAGTATTGCTCTTGCGGCTATCTCTGCTCCCTGGGTTAGCTCCGTGGGAAGTACTTGATCTGGTTGTCGTGGCTGATTCACTTTGTCGAGTATCATCTCTGCCAATCTTCTCGGTTTAATACT
>JBHIEG010000093.1:0-2759 GCA_046760505.1 Candidatus Hydrothermarchaeota archaeon | reverse complement strand
GATCGGAGGATCCTGTCTACCTCATGTATATCCAGATGCATTTTTAATGGAGGAGGTTTTTAAAGGTTGAAGAGTTCAGTAAAAATAAATCCATAGAGGAGTGGTACTGCAATTGGGGCTAAAAGGAGGAGAAGCCGACGTAGTTAGACTATATAAAACAGGATTTTGATGCAATTTCGAGTGACGATAGCAAATTTTTGGAAGTCCTCGATGGATTAGATATACCGTACATGACTCCATCTGCTCTAATAGTCTATCTCTTCAAGAAAGGCATTATCACCAAAAAAGATGCGAAACACTACATCGAGGGACTTAAAGATATGATTTCAGATGAGGAATATTATTTAGCGATAAAAGCAATAGGAGGAAATAGATGAAGACAAAAACAGTGCGATTGCCAGAAGATGTATTGAAAGGAGTTTTATACAGGGCAAAGAGAGAAGATGTGGATGAATCTACAGCGATAAGACAGCTCATAAAGCTTGGTATGATTGAATATGCAGTTAAACTTTATAGAAGCGGAGAAATAACTCTCCGGGAAGCAGCAGAACTCTCAAATGTAAGTGTAAGGAGAATGCTTGAGATACTGATGGAACACGGCGTCAAAGGGAACGTTAGGCTAAACCAACAAGAGAAAGCGTTGGAATATGCATTAAAATAAAACGTACTCCAAGGCTTATTTGGTAGATTACTCTCTTGAAAAAATCCCGACGTCTGATGATCCATAAATTATGACCAGAAACAGATTATCCATTTTGTGAATCGTAACATTCATATAACAGTTGTTACATAAATGTGACAAATGTTACAAAAATGTGACAGATGGGAACTGTTAGAACCTTTTTTCAGGGAGCCCAGCAGAGAATTCCACCTGAGAGAGTTAGCCAGGATTTTAGGATGGAGCCCGGGAAGGGTGATAAGAAAAATCAGAGATTTCATTGATGAGGAAATAATTTTAGAAAGGAAGACAAAGATACTTAAGATTTACAAGGCAAATGTAGAATCGGAGAAATTCAAGTCGCTAAAAATTTTGTATAACCTGAATACTCTCCAAGAACTTGCTGATTTTCTAGAAAAAGAACTTCATTATCCCGAGGCCATAATCTTATTTGGAAGCGTAAGAAAGGGAGAAGATTTTGAAAATAGTGACGTAGATATATGTGTTATTGGAGTAAAAAAAGAAATAGACCTAAGTTTTTTTGAAAAGAAAATAAACAGGAGAATATCTTTAGTTTTTTTGGATGGAGAGAGGCTTGAAAAGGCAAAAAAAGAGGCTCCCGAGCTATTGAACAACTTAATAAACGGAATCGTATTGAGGGGTTTCTTCAAGGTGTTTTGATGATATGGAAAGAATGTATTGCCTCAGGTATGGTGAGAAGAAGGACGAAAGATTTGGAATTGGCAAGATCGTTGCTTAATACCGCAAAGGATAGAATTGAAGCATACGCAAAAGAAATGGTAATAACCGAGAAAAATGCAAGGTTTGTATTTGAAGAGTACTATGAGGCTATTTTAGAGTTGCTTCACGCCTTAATCGCTCTTGAAGGGTATAAATCTTATAATCATGAATGTGCTATTGAGTTTCTAAGAGAATTTTATGGAACCATATTTAACGATAGCGAAATAGAACTGCTTCATAGATTGAGGAGAATCAGAAATAGCATAAAGTACTACGGAGCCTTGATGAGTAAGAAGGAAGTAGAAGAATTGTTAAGAGATGGAGAGTTGATATTTAATAAAATCTTAGACTTTGTTGAGGCGGAGATGAGGTAGATCGAAATATTTTTTTAAGGGGATAGTTTTTTCCTGTCTGTATTCTTCCAAGACCTCTTCTAACTCCTTCTTTAATTCAGAGAGTTTTACCTTATCATATAATGGATAAGACCCTCTTCATGTTGATCAGAGAGAAAGATTGCCCCATCTTAACGCTGGTTAATTAATGTCTTGGGCTCGATTCGGTTATTATTTTATCTTTGATTCCAAATCTAGGGTATATCTTTCGTTTAAGAATTTTTTTTAGTTCATTAAAGATGAATTTTGCCTTATCTAAGCATCTTCTGCATCTTTTCTTTCATACTCTTCTAAAGGGTCCCAAATCTTTCCTTTAGAGAGAAAAGGGTATCTTGTCCTTATCCAATGTTTCTCCAAATCTTCCAAGTATTCCAAAACCCTGTTTAGCTTTTTTTCTCTAGAAACAATCTCAGCAAAGACGCTCGATACCAGATGATCTCTAACAAATAAGTTTTCTAAGATTAATATCGACTTAACCATCTTTTCTGCAGATTGCTGAGAATGATAAACTGAATCGGCATAGTTTCCATGCTCAAGGAGGATAATGGCCGAGTCCAGGTCTGCATTGGCTCTTCTGACAAAGACTTTTGCGAGTCCTATATCATCTTCGCTAGGTCCCATCTCCTGCCTCCTTCAATGTAAATAGGTTTCTTCTCCTTCACCTTTTTTTTCACGGTGCTGATTACCCTTTCAAAGAATTCTCTTCCATAAAGAACTCGATAACCCAGTAATACTCCGTAAAAGAGTGGATTTGGCCATTTTGCAGAAGATTGGATATCATCTACATCAACTACTATGGGAGAGAGTCTAACCCCTTTATTCATCAATAAATCAAAGACCTGATCATCCAGAATCTTATCTCTTTCTCTCCAATCCCTTGGTAAATCCTTAAAAACAACCAGTACATCAATATCAGAGAACTTTGTGGCATTTCCTCTTGCAACAGAACCGAACAAAATTATTGAAAC
>JBHIEG010000092.1:0-2766 GCA_046760505.1 Candidatus Hydrothermarchaeota archaeon | reverse complement strand
AAAATTATTTTATTAACGATGTAAGACCGTTTTCTGCTCTTTCTCGCTCTTAAAATCTATCTTTTATCCGCTCTTTCTTTTCCCCTACATTTCTCATATGGGGGTTTAGAAAGGGGTGATAAGTTAGGATAGGATAAATTCGGTATAGATTACAATATAACTCCCTTCTAAGAAAAAGTTGGAAGTAACGTTTTTATAATGTCATTTCTAATCAGAAGCACAGCGAAAGGTGAAAAGAATGGACTTCTTTTCCCATGGTCTTTGGGCATTTTTGATATTTCGGAAGTATGAATGGAAACATTTTGGAATCTTTTTTGCTGTTTTACCCGATCTCCTGTTCGGAATTCCTGCTTTAATATTATTTGTCCTAGGAAGACAACCGGTGTATACGTTTTTCTCTGAATCCTCGCTGATATACAAGTTGTACTATCTTTTCCATAGCCCCCTTACCATGATTTTATGCCTTTTTATCTCCTCTCTTTTTTTAGGGAGATTTTTTTATCCTCTTTTCTTCGGCTGGGGCCTCCATATAGTAGTGGATTTATTGACTCACCAGGGTATAGTACCCTCAAGACCCTTTTATCCGATCTCAAGTTTTGAGGTTAGAGGATTGGTCTCCTGGGGAGAGCCTTGGTTTCTTGCCTTGAACTATTCTTTGCTAATAATTTTTTATTTTTATATTCTTTTGAAAAATTAAAAGACCTGATCAAAATTGCCATTTTATGTTAAAATTTGTAGAAATGGAAGAAAATGATGAAAAGTTATTATGTTAGAACTTCTTTTGCATTTCTGTCAGAGTACTCAACGATTGATCCAATGACGTATCCAGCGGTTAGAGCCATCAGGATAATCGTGGGCATGTACAACAAGCCAACGATTTCTAAAACCGCTGTTGTTCCTGTTGAGCTGAAAACTATGAGATCTGTCAGGAAGATCAGACACACAAACAATACCGGACTAACCACCATTATCGAGGCACAAATAGCCCTGTTTTTTATCTTTTTCCCGGTAAACCAACCTGTTAAAAGGCTTATGGCAAGGGGAATCATACCCAAAAAGATTAGTCCCGCTATTGAATCCCATAGTAAACCTAAGAAGCCCAGGAGACCATATACAATGCTGGAAACCTTCAGGGAAAACATGAGGTTATCCATGCTATTCTTCCCTTTTACAATCATCTAAATCCCCAAAAAATAATATGTCAAGGAATATCGAAAAACCTTCCCATTTTTTCGATTTTTTTGGAGATAATTTTAGAATGATTTTATTTTAACAGAATTTTCCTCGGTAAGAAGAGTAATATGCCCAGAATTATGCCGAAAATAAAACTTATTGCTAGGGGGTAGATAGGCAACTTTCCCAAGGAATAGAGGTCTTTTATTCTCGAGAGAAAAAGCAAACCAAATAATATCAAGGAAATATTGATCGCTGCAAAAAAAGAAATGGAGAGTATTAATTCTTTCTTCAACTGATCACCTTAAGGAATAGGATTTTTGATCATATATTAAGATTATGAAAGGAATGAAATTTTAGTCAATGAGCAAAAAACTATTTCTTATCATAGAGATAGTTGAATTCATGGAAGCTAGAATAGACCGAAACGGAGCCATTTTGCTAGCAGAGAATTTTGTCTGTGATTCCCACGCAGATAGACCGTTTAGGATAGTAACCCATGCTCACTCTGATCATATGCTCGGACTAGAAAAAAGTCTGGATAGATGTGACTTTGTAGTCGCGACATCGGCTACTAAAGATTTAATAGAGATCCTGAAAGGAGATAGAATCGCTTTTGACAAAATTCACGCCGTGGAGTACAGAACGCCTCTGAAATACGGCGACGAAAATATAACCCTTTTTCCTGCCGGTCACATAGTTGGCTCGGCTCAGGTGCTTGTTGAGAATTCACTGGGCAGGAGAATCGTCTACACAGGAGATTTCAGGCTTAATGGGGCTGAGATAATTCAGAGTGATGTTCTTGTCATAGAAGCGACGTATGGAAACCCAAATCATGTAAGGGCTTTTAAGGAAAGTGTTGAACCTGCACTTGTAGATCTAGTTGAGAGGTCATTAAATGAAGGGCCTGTTTTCATCTTTGGATACCACGGGAAGCTTCAGGAAACCTTGGGCATCCTGAGGAGAGCAGGGATAAACATTCCAGCACTTATGCCCGAAAAGGTCTATAGAATAGCTGAGATCTGTGAGAATCATGGAATTAACTTGGGAGAATTTTATCCATCCGGATCGGAGGAAGCCAGAAAGATAATACGTAGCGGAGAGCCTTATATAGGATTATACCACATGAAGTCCAGAGGATACATGGGGAAAGATGCAACCAGAATCTACCTCAGTGGGTGGGAGTTTCTCTTACCTATTCGCAAGTTGAGCAACAGAGATTATGCCGTGGCTCTTAGCGACCACTCCGATTTCGAGCAATTGCTGGAATACGTTGAAAAGAGTGATCCTGAACTGGTGATTACGGACAACTACAGGATTGGAGACGCTCAAGCCCTAGCATATGAGATAACTAAAAGGTTGAGAATCCAGGCGATTGCCATGCCTCATTAAAAAGCAGCACGGCTCGTTGCATGGAGCGTGGCTCGCTCCACCCATAATTTTACAAGAAATTTATTTTATTGACGATGCAAAACCGTTTTCTGCTCTTTCTCGCTCTTAAAATCTATCTTTTATCTGCTCTTTCTTTATTCCCTCTATTTTATAAGGGGTGTAAAGAGGTGATAGGGTAAGATAGGACAATTTGGACTGAGA
>JBHIEG010000091.1:0-2843 GCA_046760505.1 Candidatus Hydrothermarchaeota archaeon | reverse complement strand
AGGCAACTTTTGAGTATAACCTTACGAACTTCATTACCTCTTCCACAATCTCAAAAAGACTGCCTTCTATTTCTTTTCTGTCAATGATGTCTACTCCTGCATCATCTTTGAATAATGCCACAGTAAAAACAGACCAGCGAACAAACCTCTGAGGTTCCCTGGCAAAAAATAAGACTCCGGCATTATTGAAATGCAATGCACCTTCCTGCCTTTGAGCTACACCTAGATTAATAAGCAGCTTCTCGGTATCATCAATTTTTGAGATTTCTGCTAATTGCAAAAACTCCCGGAATCTGTTTCCATCAAAATCATCTGGATAATTGAATTTCGGTTCTATCAACTCATCAAATCTGATTTTACCTTCGGATTTAAAAACATCTATTATCTCATTTCTGGTCATCTTTTGAGAATTGGGACCGATCCTTTTATAAAAACCGGAAGCGCATTCGTAAGGCTTATCATCTCCCTCTCGCACTTTGATGATAAGAATGTTATTGAATTCTTCCATGAATATTTTTATTTTGGGTTTACAGTTATTGGTAATGTCTTGTACCCGAGATTTTAATTTATTGTTAACTTCTACACCCTTAATCTCGCCATTATCAATAACTCCAAGAAAAATCCTACCCCCTGAAGCATTGGCAAAGGCGACAAGTTCTTTATCCAAACCACCGAGGTTTTCTTTAAATTCAATCTTGTAGCCTTCACCTTCCTTGAGAATTATATCTAATTCTTTTTTATCCATTTTCTCGCCTATTCATCATTAAACACCGAATCTTGCACATAATTACTCCCCATACAATTCCTTGAGATATCCTTCAACCTTTCTCTCAATTTCTCCAAGTTTGTCTTCAAGTCTACCAAGGTCTTTCCATTCCTCTGCCACATCTATATCCTCGACTTTTTCTTCAGGGAAGGCATAAAGGGTAACGTTCAGATTATAGTCGTTCTCCTTTATCTTCTCAATCTCTACAACCTTTGAAAATCCATCAGAGTCCTTGTGTCCTTTATAGGCCTTGACTATTTTCTCTATATGCTCATCTCCCAGGCAATTGAGTTTCCTTACGTTCGGATGTTGTTTATATTCGTTGCTGGCATTTATAAATAAAATCTTTCCTTTCTTTGTTTTTGGTTTGTTTTTATTAAGGACAATTATTGCTCCGGGTGCGCCGGTATTATAAAAGAGCTTTTGGGGTAGGAGGATAACAGCTTCTATCAGGTCAGCATTGACTATACTTGTTCTTATTGCCTTTTCCTTTCCACCTCTAAAAAGACATCCATTATCTATGACAACGCCAACTCTGCCGGTGTCGTCCTTTGCTGAGCCCACCATGTGTTCTATCCAGGCCCAGTCTGCCGACTGCTTTGGCGTAAAACCGTGTTTGAATCTTTCTCTCCAGAACTCGCCCTTTTTAAGGATCTCTTCATTGTATCCGTCCTGGTTCCATGGGGGATTGGCTATGACGACATCGAATCGCTCTACACCATCACTCTCTTTGAATTTTGGGTAAAGCAGAGTATCTCCAAGGGCAAGTTGGCCATTCCTGATATCGTGGATATAGAGGTTCATTTTGGCTAAAGCCAGAGTTTTATGATTAGCCTCCTGGCCGAAAAGAAAAAGCTTGTCTGCCTCATCTCTTCCCAAAGCAGCTTTAACACCTTTATAGGAACTAATAAGCATACCACCTGAGCCGCAAGCCGGGTCATATACACTTTCACCGGGTTTTGGATCGAGCATTTTAACGATAAGTCTAATAACTTCTCTGGCAGTGTAAACTTCCCCTTCCTTGGCTTTTTGAGGGGCAAAGTACCTCAGAATCCATTCATATCCGTCTCCCAGAATATCAGAGGATACGTGATTAAGAGTCTTTGCACTGAAGAGCTCAACAAGTTGTCTTAATATCTCTACATTCTCTCTATTGGTAGTAAACTGGACGAAATCTACATTCTCGAAAACATCCCTGAGTTCAGGATTTCTTTCTGCCAGGGTTTTCATAGCCCTGGAGAAATTTTCTGGCAACCTTGCAGGGTCTTTTCTTATTTTCTCCCAGAGAAGCTCCTCAGAAATATCGAAGTCATGGTATATAGAGTTTTTGGCCTCTTCCTTTGCCTCCTTTTCACTAAGTCCATCAGTAAGAGCTTCCTTATATGCATCCTCAAACTCCATCTCCCACTTGTCACTTATGCTCTTATAAAAAAGCAGCACCAGGATAAAAGTGTAATCAACCCTTGTTCTGATGAGATCTGCCGCTGCTTTAAGAAGTCCCTCAAGGTCCCCTCTTGTTAATCGCTTCCCGGTAAGTGATAGCTTCTTGGATATTATCTGTTTCTTACTTTGGAGTTGATAAATTCTTTTTCTCGCATCAGAGGGATCAAATTCAACCATAAGCATGCCCTGCTTTCTGAGCTCAGATAGTACAACATTGACCTGTTCTTCGCTCTCATGGATCTTCTCTTTTAGAATCGCAGTAGCCTCCTCAAAACGAAACGAAGAAGACTGAAATGCTTCCCACAAAATTTCATATCTTTTATCGAGCCATTTAGGTACCATAATTTTTTAAACCTCCTTTAATTGTATAAGTAATTTTTCTTAAGCTTATTATATAAATTTTTTGTGAGATGTCAAAGGGTCGAATTGAATTATCTAAAATCTAGCCAAAGGGGTAAGTGTTGAATCATAAGGAAGAGAGCTCTGGGTATTTCTGGAGCTCGTTGTCAAATAGAATAGGACTTATAAGCAGTAATAATAAGGATTTAGGGACAGCGTCCGATGCCCGGACGCTTCTTTTTGTATGGCGGGCTGGAGTTAAGGCAAGGCTCTTCTTCTCCTTCCAATTTCTCCG
>JBHIEG010000090.1:0-2879 GCA_046760505.1 Candidatus Hydrothermarchaeota archaeon | reverse complement strand
GTTGCATAGTTTAAACATAACATTATTTAACGATACCTGTCAACATTATTGGGGCTCTTCTGTAAAGAGCGGGGTAAAAAGTAGAAAAGCGGCAGTCACCTATGGTACAAAAGTACCATGACAAATAGAAAGGTGGTGACTACCGCTTGACAGATAATACCAAAAAGCTATTAAGAATAGAAGAGCTAAGGTTAGTAGTCTACCAAGATTTTTACGATAAGGAGGATAATTTCGTCAGGTACTGTAAAATAGATTGTGTAACGAGATTCACCTCACCGATTGTGTGAGAAAATAGATAATATTGAGTATAAAAGTGAGAGGAGGTGAATCTTAAAATGACAAGAGATACATTTGATGAGGAGTTGAAAAAACACTTAAAAAACATGATGCAGCTAATAATGGAAAAGGAGCGCACCGGCTTTTTAGGATATGAAAAAGGTAAACCAATAGTATCAGCAGGAGCGCAGAGAAAAAACCACAGAAACGGCCATTACGAGCGAGAGTTCTTAAGCTCTCTAGGGTTAATGGAAGATCTTAAAGTCCCAAGAGATAGAGCAGGAGAATTTTATCCTAAGCTTTTGGAAGCAATAGAACTTCGCTCCGGTAAGGTAGAGGATTTAATTGTTGCTATGTATTCTAAGGGTTTGTCAACCAGAGATATTGGAGACATTGTAGAGAAGATATACGGAGACAGCATATCAGCTCAAACAGTTTCCAACCTAGCAACAGCAATCTCTGAGGAGAGAGAAGCTTGGGAAGACAGACCGTTAAAACCAAGATATATTGCAATATTTATTGATTGCTTTTGGGTTAAAATCCGACGCGATGTAGTCAACACAGACGCAGTATATATTATCGGCGGCATTGACCAGAAAGGACAAAAAGACATACTATCAATACATGTTGGGGCTACTGAATCAGCAGTGGTCTGGGAAGAACATCTACAGAACTTAAAAGATCGCGGAGTACAAGAAGTGTTAGAGTTTGTCTCAGACGGGCTAACAGGATTAAAAGACGCAATCAAACGCAAGTTTCCTGAAGCTCTGACCCAACGGTGTGTAGTCCATCAAGTACGAGGAACCATGGGGAATGTTAGAAATAAACACAAAGCAGAAATGGTAGAAGACTTACGCACAATATACAGAGTTGACTCACAAGAAGAAGCTAAGAAAAACTTAAAAGCAATAAGGGATAAGTGGAAAAAGTTTTATCCTCGACTATTTAATAGCTGGGAAGAGCACATAGAAGATTTAATGGCACATTTATCATTTCCTAAATTCCTGCGCAAATATCTGTATACAACTAACTGGATAGAAAGAGTAAACAAAGAGCTACGGAAAATGGTTAAGACTAAAAATAGTCTTCCTACAGAAGATGCAGCTAAAAACCTACTCTACTACAAAGTTAAAGATTTAACATATAGGTACGAGCAAAGGAGAGTGCCGGGATTTGATAAATACAAGCCCGAGCTAGAGGAGATGTGGAAGAAGCAGTATCCGTATAGCACATTACATCGGAAACTGTAGATGGAGCGATATTGAGGTCAAGAATCTCGTTACACAGAGAACTTGACAATACCAACCATGATAACAAAACAACACATCATCACAGGAAGAGAGTACACATACGGTCTTCCTCTTCTTTTAGACAAGCTTGGCTCAGGTAAAACTGTCTTGATTATCAGAATAATCTTGACCAAGGGCAGGCAATCGGCGAAAATATATTCGTCACCTCCTTTCTGTTTTAGTATTACTTACAGTTTAGGAGGTGATATTCGTTTTCTGCAAGTTGTTAAGGTGCTAAGGTGGATTTATGCCCCACCTTCGGTTAAGTTGCCTGGCCGGATTTTTCTCCTCTAATAATCGGGCGATGCCTACTGCAGTTTGAGTAGTGGTTCTTCCTTCCTCTGTCCTCTCTCGTCTGACTCGCCATACATGAGTTACCCCCGGCCACTCAATGTACTCGTTCAATTCTGTCGTAACCTCCATCTTGCGTACTTCTACTCTCCCTTTGTGTTTATCTACCGTAGTATGCGTTTCAATCTCCCCATCACATGGAGCTGCGGCAAAGTACAGCCGAATATCCTCGGCTAGTGTTTTCTGATTATCTTTTGCCGTAAATACAAACCCTCCTCCTTTTTGCGTAATCAACTCACAGAGATTCTTTTGGGTAAATAATGCATCTCCTGTAACAATCTGTCCCTTAACAGGAATATTTTTCAGAACCCTTGGTGCGGCAACCAATTCCTTCCCTTTAGAGTTAGTCCCCTCCTGGAATAGCACTGCTCTGGCCTTGTGGGCAAATGCTGCTACTAAGTGATACCCGCTTCTCCCCACCGCTTTTCCATCCAATCCTATTCCCTCTCCTTCCTCCAACGGAACAACATCCTGTATCCACGTACCCAAAACCTCTTCTACCGCTGCAATGTCTAAACGAGCAAATACGCGGTGGAAAGTGGATTTGTCCGGTGTGTGACCTGCAAGAAATGGAACTTGCTTTCTAATCTCATCTTGATAGTTCCTTGGCCAGTCAGCCATCGCTTCATAACTCCCTTCCCCACTACAGATTGCCAGTATTCCCAGCATTAGCAGTGTTGGTAATGCATGTCTTGTCCCTTGTGCCCTCCTTGGGTCAGGTAGCTTATGGAGCATGTGCCAAAGGGTGACTGTAGGTGTGGGCTTGACTGAAAATGCTGGGCTGTGTGACAAACGCTCGGGCAAAATGATATACTTCATGTCGGGCAGTAGTTAATTGCTTGTAATAATCTTAGATTATCACAAAACTACGCCCCTTTTTTGAAAACCAGCTTTAGAATGCAACGGCCCTGACCAGTAGGTTAAGTTGCCTGGTCGGATTTTTCTCCTCTAATAATCGGGCGA
>JBHIEG010000089.1:0-3042 GCA_046760505.1 Candidatus Hydrothermarchaeota archaeon | reverse complement strand
GGAGCACAGGAGAGCTGGCGATCGGGAAGAGAAATGTGGTACTTATCAACTGCATGGCGCATCCTTGCCAGATAATCATCGCAAACCTGATAGCCCAAGCCACGAGACCCACAATGAATGGTCACTACAATTTGATTGTGGTCTAAACCAAAAACCTCAGCCACCTCGGGAAGAAAAATCTCCTCTACTAGATCTATCTCCAGGAAATGATTGCCTGAACCCAAAGTTCCAAGCTGGTCATTTCCCCTTTTCAGAGCCTGCTGGCTAACCTTTTCTGGATCTGCTCCTTCCATTCTTCCGTATTCCTCAGTTCGATCTAAATCATCATTTGAGCCATAACCTCGTTTTATGGCCCACTTTGCTCCTTCTTTTAAAACCTGTCTCAGCTCATGAAAAGAGAGCTTAAGTGATGAGGTGGATCCCACCCCACAGGGAATACGGCTAAATAAAGCTACTAGAAGATCACGCAGTTTACCTTTTACATGGGGAAGAGTGAGGTTTGTCCTCATTAATCTAACCCCACAGTTAGAGACGACGAAGTTATTAGCCATGAAATTATGATGAGGATGTTCCACAGTGAAATCATAAACATAATTATAGAAATTCACAACTCGCTTACTAATTATTTCATCCCAGACCATACCTGAATATCCTAATCCTTCTGTGTGTTTTTCTAAGAATTCCTCGAAAGAAAGAGAATCAAAACTAACTCTCGGCTCACTCTTTCTTCCTTCATAAATAGAGCGCTCTATAAAACGCAAGTTAACATAAGGGGAATTAATTTGTTTATGAATGGCCTTAGCTCCCATTCCCATTTCTTTTTTTAATTCTAGAGCTTCTATGGCTACCTCTTTTCTATTTTTTACTATAAGCTGTTTAAGCTTTAAGAATTGCACAGCTACATTCGCCAGAAAACGTCGTTTTTTGTTATATTCAAAACCAACTTTGCTGTAAAGATTAATCATGTTTTCTGTTTGACCAGAAAGAATTAGACGCAGTCGATGAGACCTTTCTCCTTCTTTATTTATATATTCAGTTCTTTGGCTGATTTTTTGTGTTTTTACTCCAAATTCGGCCAATAGGGAAGAGACTTGCTCCAAAAATATCTTTCCGCTTTTTACAAATCCTTCTTTTTTATTCATGGAAATAATGGGACAATAAAAATTATACCCGTGGTGCAGCATGGTTTTTGGACTCGATAGTTCCGCTCCCAAAAAAGCTGATAAAAAGAGCCTCTTTTGCCAGAGGGGGGCCCTAAAGATCCAATCAGGAAGATAATAATCTTGACTTGTTTTTCTACCCAATGGAACGCCTAAACCAATTAAAAGAATGGCAAAGCTACTTGATATAACTTTGCAGTGAGTCTCTTCGTTAGTAAACTCATACTTTGCATAAGGGGTGTTTATCTTATGATCTCTTTTTCTGGAATATACACGGGAACAATTGTATCCAATGAAAGAAACATCTTTTTTTATCTCCTCAAGATCCTCTGGTTTACCATAGAAAGAAGTAACACCCTTTCCCTTCTTTTTTACAAAATAAATATTTCCATCTCCAAACACGTATCCCATTATTCTCAGCAAATAAGGGAGCCCGGGTGAGTCATACCGTAAGGGCAAGAGTTTTCTTTTCTTTAGATGAGAAATAGTCTGTTCTAAGCCTCGACCGTGAGAATTTTTGCCCATTTTTAAAAGAAGCTCTTTTATTTGTTTCTCGCTAACAATAACTTCATGGTCTGGTTTCTCGTAAGCTACTCCTTCAAATGGATATATAGCTACTTCATTCCTTGTCTTTAACTTTTTCAAAGGAATCATTCCATCCTTGGTATAAAAGGGATGATCTTCGGTGGCTATAATGTTCTGGCCAGTTTTTGTAGTTACTTTATAGACTCTATTTTTGGGAATTTGCTTTAAGAAATTAAGGATAGGAGTAGAAGTTAAATTTTCACTTTTAAAATCAAAACAGTTTGTCTTTTCTTTAAACCATAATTCCTCAAATTCTTCAATCTTCAGAGTATAACCAAAGGGATGTAGAATTAGACTCTTTCCAGAGAGGCAGTTGATATCGTAGCCGATTCCTCCCGGAGAGATGACTCCCCCCTCATCAGGGTCAGTTGCAGCCACTCCACCAATGCAGAAACCGTATCCCCAGTGCATATCAGGCATTGCCAGGGAGTATTTTATGATTCCGGGAAGGTAAGCGACGTTCTTAACCTGTAGAGGAGTACGGTCTTTTTGAACAGTTTTGAGCATCCTCTCATCAGCGTAGAGAAGACCCGGTACTCTCATTCCCTCAGATTTAGGGATTTCCCAGCGATAGTTATCAATCTTCTTTAAGTTAAATTCTTCAGGCATTTTCGTATCTCGTTTTTTAGCGTATAGCGGGTAGCGTTTAGCGTATAGGATCGAACATCCTATTCCGTTCGCCCTCCTCCAGACAATTCGTTTTTCACTCTACGCTAAACGCTATACGCTGTCTTTTTATTATACATCAAATATTACCTGTGCCTCCCAACCCGTAGCTGTCTTATTAACCTCAAGCTGGTGGTAAGTGACCGCCTTTATCTCTGTCTTCAAAGAGTGACGGGACAAATCCAGTTTTTCTCCTTTCGCTTTTGCTTTGAGACCCTTTTTGCTGATTTCCTTAATATTGAATTCCTTGAGAAGGTATCCCTCGCTATTAAACTTACAAAGGAGATCTCGCAGCCAATCCGCCAATAGCTCATCCATTCTTTCCCCTTCGATTTCTACCCTTAAAGAATCCTTCGTTATTACCTTATCCAGTTCCGCTATGATGTCGAACATACTGTAGGCGGCATTTTTGAACAGCTCCTTAATCGATTCGCCCCACACTCTGATGCCCAAATCAGCGGTATGATTAATAAACTCATATTTTCTCATCATTTGAATAGTAGTGTTTTCTACTTTAAAGTCAAGTGCTTCCTTGATATTTTATCTTGCTCCGGCTAACCCCTATTCTTTCCTCTCAATCTCTCACCTCTCACAATCCAGATTGACAAAGTGCAAATGTGCAGTATAATAA
>JBHIEG010000088.1:0-3045 GCA_046760505.1 Candidatus Hydrothermarchaeota archaeon | reverse complement strand
GGCTCTATAACGAAAGGTGGGGTAAAAGGGGTATAATGTGGCAGGTTTGGGTGTGGAAATAATTTAATTTCCACCTCAAGATTTCACTTATAAGGAGACCTGCCACATGGAAGAGATTATCTTAAAAATCTTTAATTTGCAAGGCATGACATTTCCTTGGAAGAATTGTGAAGTTTCTGATGAGGAGATCCTTTTAGAGTTTGGGGAATCAGGCCAAGCCATGTGTCCGCACTGTGGCACATTGAGTCAGAACCGTCATGAGAGAGGCAAATTACGTAAGATTTACCATGGATATGGGTTTGGTCGGAGGGTGTATTTACTGTTAAGAAAGGATCGTTATTTTTGCAAGAGATGTCAGAGGTCTTTTACAGAGAGAGTGCCTCTGGTTTTGCCTCAGCAGAGGAAGACGCTAGAAGCCGAAGATCAGATTCTAGAGAGCTTACGAGGCCAAAGTTTCAAGAGTTTAGCGGAGAAGGAAGGGATAAGTTATGGGGTAGCCAGACGTGTTTTACAACGCAGGCTCGATCCGGAGGAACTGATATGGGAGCAAGAGAGCGAAGAAGAACTCTCTTTAGGGATAGATGCCCACAGTTTTCGAGGAACACAGCTGGTCAATACCGTAACGGATATAAGGTCTCATCGTCCCTTAACTATTCTCCCTGATAATCGCAAAGAGACAGTCAAGCGTTTCCTTCGGAATATCCCTGAGGGCAAGAAGCAAAAACTCATGGAAGTTTGTATAGATATGGATCATATGCTTCTTGCGGCTGTGCAGGAGAAGCTTCCGGAGGCGAAAGTGGTGGTGGATCATTTCCATGTTATCCATGATGCTAATAGGAGAGTCGATGAGGCCAGGAAAATAGAACAGGACGTATATAAGGCAGAGATACCTCGCAAGATCTTTTTGATAGGAAAAGAGAGGTTAAGCAGGAAACAGCAGCAGAAGGTCGAATCTTATTGCCAGAAGTATCCTTCCCTGAAAGAATTTTACTGGATGAAGGAAGCTCTGAGAAGTTTTTATAGATTAAAGAGAAAGAAGACAGCTGAGAAGAGGTTAAAAGATCTCATAGAGATAGCTCTTCTCTCTGATGATGCGGCTATGGTCCAATGGGGAAGGACGCTTAAGAGATGGAGTCCCTATATCCTGAATTATTTTGATAACAGGACAACCAATGCTTATACGGAAGGGATTCATACCAAGATCAAGATGGTAAAGAGGATAAGCTTTGGATTCAGGAATGTTGAAGTCTATGTGAGAAAAGTCCTTCTTTCATTGCTGCCTCTCACAGTAATCCTCAATTTACCCCACCTTTCGTTATAGAGCCTTTCGGTAATTGACAAATACAGAAATTTCAGATATCTTTCTAAGCGAACGTCAGGAAAAGGAGTAAAATTTTACAAACTTTTGACAAACTCTTAACAACTTTTTGAAAACTTTTAATGGGAGGACATTTAGATTACTCGTGGCAATTAAAGAATAAATCAAATAGTAATATATGCGCTATAAATTTATAAAAAGGGGGACGAAATGAGAAAACTTGTATTTTTTCTCTCAATCTTTTTTGTTTCAATATCTGTTTTTGCTCAGGATATGTCGTCATTTTCGAAAAAATTTTCCTTAGTAGATGAATCAGGAGTTCAGTGTTTGTTCTTCACAAATAAGAAAGGAAAGTCGGATTCAAATAATATGTATCAAAAGTATTGTTTTTACTTATCTTCAGAAAAGAAGCAAATTGGAAAGGCTGCGCCAGTGGAAGAAAGAGCGCAAAGATGGGGAGATATGATGTATTTCCAAAACAGATACCAGGAGAGTGTAATTTCAGAGATAAAACAAGAATCCTTGGCTGAGGGCTATCTGAGGCGACTGGCGGAGAGAAGGAAAGAGGATAGAAAAACTGGAGCTGCCCTTTGTCTGGTTGGAGGAGGAGTTCTGTTGGGTTTAGGTGCTATGGCTCTTTCCTCTGAGCCGGAGACCTTTGGCGAAGCAATTGCTAAAGCTATTTTAGGTCCTATAGCAATAGTTTCAGGAGGAGTTTTAGTGGGTGGTGGAATTTATTATTTGGCTATTCCGAGTGTTGCGGAAAGAGAATATGACGAAATAAAGAAAATTTCGGACATTATGCAAAGAGAAAGGGATGGTCATGAAGCACTTGCGACTTGTGCCGCGAGAGGTCGTTTCTGGCGAATTTTATCAGGCATATTTTGGGCTGCTGAGGCTTCATTTAGTCTTTTCAGTGAAGAAGAATCCTATTCTGGAGCAGCATTTTATGGAGCTCTAGCAGTATATAGTCTAATGAGAAAAAGTCGGGCGGAAAGAATGTACCAGAATTATTTACGGGAGAAAGAGTTGCAGAAGGAGTTAGCTCTGCAATTAGGTTTTGGGCCTAGAGGTGGTATAAGAATTCGTATTGCATACTCTTATTAATAGTTTTTATAATTACCATAATGTAGTTTTTTATGACTACACTATAGGGGGGCTTGTCTCCATTTTCTAGATAAATTGGTAATCATCTTTTTTCCGTGATTATGGCAGTTTCCTTATAAAAGAGGATGGGTGGCACGCCCCGCTCTTTCAAGTATCATCGATTTTTATTTGAAATTGAGATACTGTATTCAGGATGAAGATTTTCTCTTGGAATACATGGGAGATGTGAGAAAGAGCGGGGCTCCGCAACGCCCGCAGCATAGGGGTAGGAGAGGGACCAATAAAGGGCAGCTATGTTTTCTCCTACCAATCCTATTTCAGCACTCAAGCATTGTTTTATGAAGAAATCCAGGCGATGACGGGTGCGGAGCGAGGAGGGAGACATGTCCTGCCATCTCCAGAATACAATGACTTAAGAATTGGTGGAACCCCAGCCTTCAAGCAATTTTGGGACGAAGTCTAATTTTTCAACACAATAACAAAAAAGTGTCTGAATCTTAACAGACTTTTAACAAACTTTTAATAATTTTTTGACAACTTTACATTCTGGGGGATTTACACTATGTGCAGAAATTTAAAAAAGGAGGATTTAATGAAAAAGTTTATGATGGGAATCTTGG
>JBHIEG010000087.1:0-3086 GCA_046760505.1 Candidatus Hydrothermarchaeota archaeon | reverse complement strand
TGGAGAGTTTATTCGAACTCAAAACTACTTGACATACCTTAGGAAATCTGGACAGAGTGTTAATATTAGGCTTTGTCCTAACTTTTAAATTCTTTCACATTTTAGCCCATTTTAATCATCCCCCCTTTCTAGAACAATATTATTCTTGTCCCTATCCTCAATGAATATCCACTTAAATCCAATATTGCCTTTCTTATATTTGATATCCATCGAGCACCACCTTCGGGTATTATAAAAAGAAATTATTATAAATTATTGATTATTCAATTTGACTCTTATCTGATTAATTGATATTCTTTGTTAAGTTTAAGAAATAATCTTCAGATTATAAAAATAAAATCAAAGATTATTGGTCTTTCATGGTAGACAGAAGGAGGGAAAAATGAAAAGAAATATAGCTTTATTTTTTGTAGTTGTATTTGTATCTTTTTGTCTTCTTTACGGTCTTCAGAAAAGAGAGAAGTTGTTAAAACCGTTAGAGTATGAAGTTACAGTCGAATTAGTTGTAGTAGAGGTTTTTGTCACGGATAAAAAGGGGAATTTTGTCGATAATCTCACCAAGGATGATTTTGAGATATTCGAGGATGGAAAAAGAGTTGAGATTCAATATTTTGCGGTTGTAAAACCCGAGAAAGAAACTATAAAAATGGAAGTAGCCAAGGAAATCAGAGAAAGAGAGAAACCTTTGCCCCCCAAAAAAATGAAGTTGGTCATTCTCTTTGATAATTTAAATACCAATAGTTTCTATTTAAACAGTAGTTGGCCTAAGATTAAAGAGATGTTCCAAGCCCTTTCAGGAAAAGTGGAAGAGACTATGATAATGGAGCTCAACAGATATTCTGGAATGAGAATAATCCAGCCCTTCACCTCTGATCAGAACTTGTTTATTAATAAGATATCCAAATTCAGGACTAATATGTGGAAAGAGATTGATAAGGAAATTAGAAAGAGTCAAATCGAAGAACTTGGAAAGGAAGCTCGACGCTCTGTTGAAGATCGGTTCATAGGAAATCCTGAATACATAATATGGGCTCTCAAGGAGGAAGAAAGATTCAAAAAGAGAGAAAGGCTTTCAGACTCATTCAGTGCTTTTTTAGCAGCTGTAAATTATATAAGGAGATTTGATGGAATAAAGTCTGTTCTTATTGTGAGCGATGGATTTCCTATTGGGGGAGACTTAGTAAGAATTTTTGATCCTTTTAGGCTATTTGGAGGAAAAAAATATTTTAATCAGCGAGAAGCTTTTGAGAAGTTTTTGGAACTTATTAATGAAGAGAAACTAATCTTTTATGCCATTTCACCTCAACCTTCGGTAAAGAGAATGTCTAATGCTGAGCAATGGTCAAAAGAACTATACAGCCTTGAAAAAATAACAGAAGAGACAGGAGGAGTATACCTGAAAGGAGCGAAAAGATATCAAAATTTTGCTAAGGAATTAGGAAGAGACCTTACTCATTTTTATGATATATCTTATACTCCTACAAAAAAAACACGAAAAGCAGGTTATCACAGAATAGAAGTAAAAGTGAAAAAGCCTGGACTTACAGTCAGATTTAGGAGGGGTTATTCAGACTTCAACGAGGAGCAGGTTGAGAGAAGAAATATTGCCTCAGCGTTTCTCTCACCATCTTTTTTTAAAGATATAGGCTTCTTCTGCAACACAGATTTTGTTTTAAAAGGCAGGCTTCCTCAGTTCTGGATAAGGATGCATATTCCCCTTGATCAATTCAGGGATTTCCAAGATATAAGCCCTCCTGAAAACTTGGCTATGATGTTTGGGATTAGCGAGTGGGCAGAGAGAAAAGTCCATTTTGGCGAAATTGAGATTCCCATAAAAGATGCAATCGAGAGAGATATTAAATCTCTCTATTATGCTTTCATAACTTCAGGAGTTAAGCTCAAGCCAGGAGAATATGAGACAAGGGTGATTCTAAGACATGCTGGGGATCGAATAGGAGGATGGAAAGCTTCCTTACAAATTCCAGAAATAGAGAAAGAAATCTCTTTAAATATCATCAATTCCATTTTTGGTTTTTTAAGAAGTGAGGCCAAAGAGAAAAGAATTCCCTTTTCCCTTTCAAAAAAGGATGGCTGTCTTATACTCTCCCAATACAGGTTTTACCCATCTGTAGGAAACATATTTAAGAGAGGAGAAGAAGTGGCTCTATACATGCAAGTTTATAATCCAAAAAAAACTCAGGATTTTTCATTTCAATTTTCCCTTACTCAAGATGAAAATATGACCTTAAATCTATCCTCACAGCAGATCGAGTCTTACTTTGATAAGAAATTAAAGATTTCCAATGAGGTTTATCGTTTAGATTTTCAGGATGTTTTTCCTGGGGATTATCTGTTAAAGATAATATCTTCTGAGAGCAATATAGAGAAAGAGATAGAAATAAAAATTATTTCATAATTCTTTTCCACTTTTCTTTCTTTTGAAATTTTTAAGAAATTAATCCCCTCCTCTGCCCTCGCCGTGGCGGGCAGATGAGTTTCCATCAATTTCTATTTGATATCCCCCAATTTTCGTTATAATCTACATGACTGTGAATGTCAGCAGGGTAAAATCGGACAAAAATGAGAGCAAACCGTGGCCAGCGTAAAAAAGAAACTCTTATGTTATATAAGGATTCTAACTGACTTTTTTGTTTCTTTACATTTTTAAGAAAAGGGAGGAGAATATCATGAGAAGATTGGAGGAATATTGAAAGGCAAAAGTTAATTTTAAATCAATACTCAAGGAAGCAGTGAGGAACAGGCATCTAATCCGAGCGATTGCCTATGTAATACGGGCAGATGTAAAAGATGAAGAGAATTTTTTCGATGCTCTTAAAAAGTTGGAAAGATAAGAATTTGGTTTTCGATATGACTGCTAAATTAGCCTTTTTGTGTCGATTTTCCCATTCAACAATCGTCAAGAAATATAAATCATGACAAAAGAGATGTCAAGGACAATCGGAAGTCGCTCATGGTGAGTCAAAATGCCGCAAAAGCCGCAGAGACGCCCGAAAAACGCCGAAAATTACCCAGACTTCCCCTCTCCACGTGAAGAGAGGATCATAAAAAGTATTCACTGCCGGCTT
>JBHIEG010000086.1:0-3091 GCA_046760505.1 Candidatus Hydrothermarchaeota archaeon | reverse complement strand
TATTTTCCATATCTGCTTCCCGGAGTACTGGTCTAGGGCGATTAGGTAGTTATCAGAGAGAACATACAAGACTCCATTTGCTCTTTCAAGTATTTTTTCCGCTCTGATTTTCCAGAGAAGTTTTCCATCCTCGCTTAAGGCATTCAGGGTGTTGTCTGATAAGATATAGACTACGTGGTTTGATACTAGCAGAGAAACAATTTCTGCAGAATTTGCTGCACTTATACAGGCCATGAGGAAGAATGCAATTAAAATACCTCTTTTCATGTCTGACAATTTGTCTGACTAGGTATATATTATTTTTCATGCGTATGATTCGAAAAAAATTAACGGATGTATCTTTTTTACTGAAATCTTTCAAAATGATTTACTTTTTTCTATTTATTCCACAAACCCATCAATCCTTCTTTTAATGTTATAAGAGGCTCAAATTTAAGAGTTTTTCTTGCTAAAGAAATGTCAGCTACGCTCTTTCTTATGTCACCTTTTCTTGGTGGCTTATATTCAACAGAAAGTTCTTTTTCAGATACATCTCGGAAAATTTTTAAAAGTTGGTTTATGCTTGTTTCTCTTCCTGTTCCAATGTTTATTGCATTTCCTATCGCTTCTTTTGATTCGCTGGCAAGAATATTTGCTCTTACAACATCTTGCACATGGATGAAATCCCTGGTTTGATTTCCATCCCCGTATACAGGAAGTCTCTCCTGATTCTTAATTTTGTTTAGAAATATAGGTATTACTCCAGAATAAGGATCGCTTGCCTTTTGTCTGGGTCCAAAAACGTTGAAGTATCTTAAAGAGACAGTTTTCAATCCATACAAATCGTTGTAGATCTTACAGTACTCTTCTCCGGTCTTTTTACTTATTGCATAAGGAGACTTGGGATTCA
Organism: Candidatus Hydrothermarchaeota archaeon; assembly: GCA_046760505.1. Classification (GTDB taxonomy): domain Archaea; phylum CAYFZR01; class CAYFZR01; order CAYFZR01; family CAYFZR01; genus CAYFZR01. The sequence goes on along the minus strand of JBHIEG010000086.1, from coordinate 2,202 downwards.
AGGGATGTTTTTCGTCTACAGGAAGGTATTTTGGATCCCCGTATACAGCACATGAAGAAGAGAAAACAAATCGCTCTATGTCCTTTTTTCTGCAAATCTCTAATACACTTAAGATGCCCAGTATGTTTGTCTGAGCATCAGATAAAGGATCCTTAATTGATTTTTCTGTAGATACACTTGCGGCGGTATGAAATACTATTTCTATGTCTTTTAAGTTTAATTTTGGTAAATCGTTTAAATCAGACTTCAAAAAAGCAATCTTGTCCCTGAATCCATTTATGTTCTCCAAACTCCCTGCTGAAAGATTGTCCACAACAATAACATGATTGGATTCGCATAAATGCTCGGCGATATGGGAACCTATGAACCCACAACCTCCTGTTACAAGGATATTTTTTTCTTTCATAAGATCCCTTGTTATGTTAATAAAATCAACTTCTCTACCTCGGATGCTGGCAACTTGGCCTCTTTCATGATAAGTATTGTCAATATGTTCCTTATTTCATTTTCCTTTAGGTTTAAATAGCCTAATACCGTGCCAATATGGAAAGGATAGCCGGAAAAAACGTTCTTACTTAGCTCTAGTAGGCTTTCCTTTAGAACCAATTCAAAGGGATGGAGAGAACCGGTTTCTTTAAATTTAGATACCGCCTTTGATACCATCTCGGCGTATTTAGTGGTAGAAAGCTCTGAGGAAATTATATCTATGTTCTCTGCTCTGAAACAAGCGTTCAACAAATCGTCTGAAAGTCTGTACCTGTATGGAATTAGATAACCGGAAATCTCCTCTTCCTCAAGTTCTCTGCATCTCAAAACGTTGATCAAGTTTTTTCCATCTATTTCTAATCCGATAAATTGTTTTGCTATCTTCTTATCTTGATTGGATAATTTATCCATTGATGCAACAATTTTTCTGTAAACATAGGAGTCCAGAGCAGTTTCAATGGGAAATACATCGCCTTTTTCCCTAAATTTGGGCACCGTGTCTCTGATTATCGGTGCATATTCAAGGTCTTTTAGTATGCCTTCCATTTCTTCGAGCATCTCTATCTCCATGAGAGATTCTATCAGAGCATGGTCAACCCTCCCAAAGGGAATCACGGGATACTTTTCTTTTATATCGGCTGCCTTTATTCTAACAACGGTCTTAAGGGCATCAATTTCAAATTTTTTCCCCATTTCAGATAGAAATTCTCTAGGCTGCCTGTGTAAAGATCTTATGAGTTTTTCATACTCTTCTGTGAAAGACTTGACAAGTGCTTCTTCTATGAGTAATAAAGAGGGCACCTCGATATCTGCCAGATATCTTTCATAGTGGGTACCTCTCAGAAATGACAATGCATCTTCTATTGAGGTTGCCTCCAGTAAAGATCTGATTTCTGTTTTTTTTAATAAATAAGATTTCATCGCACGTATTCTAGCGTTTACATATGAATAAAGGGCTGACATATATAAGCATCCTTGTACTAACTTTTATTTTGCTTAAACTAATTTTCAATTGTTTATTTTTAATTTAGACTAAATTTCATGCTTTAAATTCTAAATATTTACTAGCAGAAATATTAATTTTCATAATATAAGAGTTTCGGTGCTATTTTAAAATCATTTAAAAATTGTTTAATAATACCGAATGAAACGAATCCGCTGATAATAAGTCAAAAATGTATATGGAAAATATTTACTTCTGAAGAAAGGTTTAGGATATATGAATTCAATTGAAATCACTGATATAAGAAAGCTTGTGCCTTATCCTAACATGGTACAGTACTCTGTGGATCTTAGATGCAACAAGAAAGAAATGTCCCTTTTCATAACGATCTCTCCCCAGGGTATATTTATGGCAATCGCGCCCTTTTGCGAGGAAGCGTTAAAACTCAAATCATTCCTTGAGCACAAATTGAAAAGAAAGGCAGACGTAAAGCACTACGACGAAAGGGCAAACGACCTCACTCTTGAGTTCTATCTTAGCGGAGACGAAGACTTAAGCGAATTGGAGGAAATGTTTGAGAAACCAACGAGTTATCTGATTATCTAGCAACGTGGCTCGTTGCATCCGCAAATCTATCTAAAATTATTTTATTAACAGCGCCAAATGAGCAACGTGGCTCGTTGCATCCGCAACGAACTTTTAGGAAAAGTTCGATCAAAAAATTATTTTATTAACGATGTAAGACCGTTTTCTGCTCTTTCTCGCTCTTAAAA
>JBHIEG010000085.1:0-3214 GCA_046760505.1 Candidatus Hydrothermarchaeota archaeon | reverse complement strand
TAAACTTCCGTTGACGCTCAAGATAGAGAAAAAGCAATAATGTATCCGGGATAAGCAGGAAACAGCAAAGTGACCTCCGAGTTCAGCCTCGCCAAAGACAAAGTTTAGGCGGGGAACATAGAGGTCAAGCTGCAAGTATAAAAATCATGTTATTTCCTCATCTCCCTTTATTTTATCGGTTAATCTGAAGTCCCATAAATCAGCGGAAAAGATGTCAATTCAGATTTTCTATCTTTAACCTTTTTTGATTTAAGTCGTTTTCTCAATTCTTGCTCAAGAATCAGAAGTTGATTTTAATTCCTGCATAAAAGGTAAAACCACTGAAATCAACCTTTGCTTTTCTCACATTGGTATAGATTGGTCCAGAGGGTTTATCTTCCCGCACTAATACTTTAGGATATTTTCCGAGGATAGTCATTTGTTCCCAATAATAAAGGGATCCTTCTTCCTCAAACGGCAGAACACTACCTGAATATCTAATTGTTCCCTCAAAGCCTCCAATTTTGGCATATCTTCCCTGACCTTCTAAAACAAGCGCAATATTTGGGGATAAATTGAATTCAAATCCAACTCCTCCGTGAAACCCAAAGCCTTTAGCACTTGCTGTTTGAGCAATTTTGTTCCCTGGTCCTCCTGGAAGATAATCATATGAATATTTAGTAATATAAAATCCAATTCCTGCATTAATAACAACATTCGTCAATTCACTCATAGGAAGAATGTAAAACACTCCAAGTTTAATAGGAACAGCACTTATCTTGGGTTTATAGGTGTAAATCCTTGCTTCAATTTCTATCGGTACACGAACAGTTATTTCACTTGTTTTGGCTCCCTGAATATAGCCAGTTCCAAATCCAATGCTAATTTGAGGAGTGAGGTTAATTATGATATCTCCCTCAAAATCAAAACTGAGGTGAATTGGTTTCGCCTCACCTTCCACAGAATATCCGTATAAAATACTTAAGTCACGCAAATAATCAATAACACCTTTAACTCCTTCATTTACATCTCCAGCTAATTGATAATTCATCCCACCCGAAAGCTTTATTCCATATTTTTCATCATTACTAATCCAGGAAAAAACAGAAGAAGCAACAGACAAACAAAAAAGAATCCCTTTCTTTTCATTTTTTCCCTAATGTTAATTTGAAAGATAACAGGTCTTCACGAAATTCTAACTCATTCTATATCAATAAGTTAGAGAGGGTCAACTCCTTGTTTTCCTAACCTTTGTTAATTTATTGATTATCAATAAGTTATGACGCTGAAAATTTTTAAATTCAGCCATTTTAGCCCTATTCCCACCTCATAAAATCGCGGAGTTAGTAAAGCGCATTTTCGTGAAGCCCCTATTTTTGAACACATCCATTTCTTTTAATATGAATCAATTGACTATCCTAACTATTCCCATTTTGATACCCTCTATTTTACGGTTTTTACATCACCTTCACGAAATTCGAGGGTATCATGAGTTCTCTATTCCGACCTCAGGACCTTCCTCCTAAGGTTCTTTATGAAAAAATATTCGACCAGCTTCTTTCTTTGGGCGATAACACAACAAGAAAAAGGGGTCGCCCCTCATTTTACAAAGATGCTATCCTTCGCGCCCTCATCTACAAAAATCTTCGCAGATTGCCTTCTCTGAGTGAGCTGGCTTTTGAGTTGAAGAATAATCCCGCACTGGCTGAGACTTTAGGCTTTTCAGCCATGAAAAGACACTTCCGGCTGATCATGACGAAAAAAAACAGGCCCTGCCATTGCTCCAAGGACTGATGTCGCTTTTTCAATTGCCTTACGAAGCGGTGGTAGCTGATGCCAACTACGACATCGAAGACCTCCTCTCTTACATTTTCTTTGAAATGAAGGCCAAGCCTGTGATCCCTAAAAATCCAAGAGGACATCAAAAGGATGACTTCCAAGTTAAAAAGAACACCATTATCTGTCCGGGTAATCTGGAAATGCATAGAAGGGGAAAAATGACCACAAGAGGCAAAACCTATCTCCAATACAGTTGTCCCCTCTACTATAGCAGAGTCTATCAAAGTCGATTCCTGGTCTGTCCAGCTTTTCATCCTAAATACTTTACCCAAAAAGGATGCAATTATCTCTTGCGTCTAAGCCCAACAGTCAGATGGCAGATCGATTATAACAGTCAAAAGTTTAAAAAAATCTATAACCAGAGAACATCAGCGGAAAGAGTGTTTTCACGTCTCTTGACAATAACAATGCAGAGACCAACTGTCATAGGTCTTCAAGCGACAGAGAACCATTGCACAATCGCACACATATCTGTTCTATTGATAGCTTTGGCAGCTCATCAGCTGGGCCTTCATGATAAAATCCGTTTCGTCAAGACTCTATTGCCAAATCTGAAATTATAAGCTATTTTTGTGAAGCCCTATTTGAAAGATAATTTTTATTTAATTGGCTGTTTTGAATTTTTTCTACCCGCTTTTCCCCCAGATTAAGGTTCAATAAACTCAAGCTGCTCCTCTTTTTCTAAAATTATTATCTTCAGAGCCGCTCACAATCTTTGGCGGCACCTGCAGCCTGGCCAGCTCTGGTACTCAGGGATGTTTTGTCTCATAGCTTTAAAGAGAGCATTAGAGGGAGGAAGACCAGAGATTTTTAATACTGACCAGGGCGTCCAATTTACGAGTACAGGTTTTATCGATGAGCTTAAGAGGGATGAGATCAGAATCAGCATGGATGGGAGAGGACGAGTGATGGACAATATCTTCCATTAAATACCTTCAAAGGAATTAGATATGGGTTGGCTTGAAAAAATGGATTGTAGGACATTTGAGAGCCTTGTTTTGGAGGTTAAGGAGTGAAAATTGCCCTCTATGGAAAAAACTTAAATTTTCATGCCCAGAAGGATAGAAATATCACCTTTTGGACTAAAGAATGCTATTACGAGAGTTTGGGGGCAGGAAAGCTCTTTTTTACTGCTGCGGGGAATAGATATATAGACCTTGATGATCCTTGTGCTCTCAATAACCATTGCCCCTTGAATTTGCTCATGATAATATACTTGGAGCAGCCGTTATTGATTGGGAAGATGGGTTCGTTGACTCTAATGAAACCCTAAAGGGATGGGGTTCAAAATGAAAAGATTATTGGCTTTGGTTTTTGTTGTCATGTTTGCTGTCACAGCGCCTGTTGCAACATTTGCTCCCAAATCTTATGGGGCAGACTTTAAGTTTCTTATTGG
>JBHIEG010000084.1:0-3268 GCA_046760505.1 Candidatus Hydrothermarchaeota archaeon | reverse complement strand
CTTTTGTTATGCATCTGGCTCGTTTGTTAACCCAGGAGATTGCCCTTCTTTCCCACCCGGATAATCCCCACTTAGCCTACCAACGTCAAAGTAAATTGATGCGCGATGCCTTTGGAAGGGAAGAATTTTAAAGAAAAAAGAGAACAGGAATTCGATGGTCATAATTAAAAGAGAAAAGAAGGAAAAAGCCTTGCAATATTTTCTTACCAACCTTTTAAATAGCGAGATAAAGGAAGATATTGGTAGAATCTTCCTTTTTGGCAGCTTTGCTCGGAATGAGGTAGGCGAAAAAAGCGATATCGATGTTTTGATCTTCTCTTTTAATAGGCTAGACAAAGTAAGAGAAATTTGTGCCGACTTATCCTTCCAAACAGCTTTAAAATACGGTGAAAGTATAGAGCCTTTAGTATATTGTATAGACGAGCTGAGGTACCTGAATTCTAATTTCGTTTACAGTGCGGTTACTCGAGGAAAGGAGATACACAAATAGAGCGCGCTACGACTTTCACGCTCAAATTGCCAAAGAAAGTGTCTCCAGAGTGGTGGAGACAGCCGAGGCTCTTATACAAACCTTAGAAAGTGAGCTCTGAAGAATTCCTGTAACCTCCTAATTTTGTCTCCTCCGAAACACCCCTTTGGGGAAGGCCCTACCCTGCCTTAATCCTGGATTTATTAGGTTCTTCATCCTTAATTATCTCATATTTTGCTTTTCTTAAGGCTGCTTTCATATACTCGCGAATCATAAGACTTCACCCCCTATGAATTTCCAGATTATTCTCCTGAGTTTATATTTCAAATTTTTACTTTATTATCCTCCTTATTCGATCTTCAATTATATGAGGAATTAACTCTATTATAACATAGATTGGAGGAGCTAGCGACGAGCGCATTCTCAATCCCTCTTTAATTCAGGAACTTGGGGGAAACGATATGAAATTTTGGGGAATGTTCAGGATAACTTTATATTGACAAAGTTATAATTTTGAAATATATTTTAATAGGAGGTGAGAACAATGAGTAAAACTACATTTGCCATAAAGATTAGTGAAGAGGTTATAAAGAGTTTTAAAACATTCTGTAAAGAACACGGCATTAAATACTCCTTCTTTGTAGAAGAAGCCATTAAAGAAAAATTAGAAGAAGAAGAGCTCAAAGAGGATCTTTTAGACTTGAAAACCCTTCGCAAGGAAGAAAAGCTCGCTATTCCTTTTGAGAAATATTTGAGGAGTCGCGGTGCATAAAATAAATATTATTCCTTCCGCAAGAAAAGATTTAGATGGCTTAGGTAAAAGGTTTTTTACTCAGATAAAAAATAAAATAATTTCTTTAGCACCTAATCCTCGTCCTTCCGGTTGTTTAAAGTTGACCGCCGAAGAGGGTTATCGCATAAGAAGCGGGAATTATAGAATTCTATATCGTATAGATGACAAAAACAAGATAATCTATGCCTACAGGATAAAACATAGAAAAGAATCTTACAGATAAATTTCCCTCGTAGGTTTGAAAAAGGAAGAGACGGACCTAAAGAAGATTAATTAACTAAATCTCTTTAAGGTAGGACATTCTCGCTTGATAGTTATATATGACATTCTATTAACACAATAACATCCTGGCATTGGAGGATTGACAAAAGATTCTGTACTCCTATGTGAGCAGATAAGAGTGATTGATAGAAAAAGGTTAGTAAGAAAGCTTGGAAATATTGGCGAAGAAAATCTCCAGAAGGTGGGAGTGAGATTAAAAGTGATTCTGGGTTTGGAATAGAAAATGTCAAGAATACTTAAGCAAAAAGCTGATAAATACTACGATTTGGCTATAGAAGCCTACGAAAGTCAAAGATACGCTATCGCCCAGGACTATTTAAATCAATGTCTTGAAATAAGTCCAGAAGACCATGAAGCATGGACGCTGTTAGCCAGTTGTCTGGAAAAGGATGGTGAGCTAACTAAAGCAACCCTTGCCTTTAAAAAAGCCTATGAAATTAAGCCCGATAATCCAATATACAACTATAATTATGGCTTAGGGCTAATCTGGATTGGAAGATTAACCGAAGGGGTAAAATATCTAAAGAGATTCCTGAAATTAGCCCCCAATCATAAAGAAGCAGAAAAGGCAAGGAGACTAATTAAAGAGATGCCGGGAAAGCTTTCTGAAACGAAGTTATCAATTAAGGAAGAGCAAAGACTTCGTAAAGTTTTTGATAGAGCTAAGAGGCTCTTATTCGAGAAAAACTACCTTCAAGCTATTAAGTTATATAAGACAGTTTTAGAGAATAGACCGGATCATAAGGCTTCCACTAATGATTTGGGCCTGTGTTACATAGGCTTAAAGGATTACGAGCAGGCTCTGGAGTATTTCAACAAAATTTTAAAAAAAGAACCAAAGGATGCCCTTGCCCTTATGAATAGAGCTACTATTTACCGAGAACTAAGTCTTTTCGATAAAATGGAGGCAGATATTACCTTGCTCTCAAGACAGCGCCCCGTCTTCTACCGGGACTGCATCCGAGTCGCGGTGGGATTGGGACGATTGAGAAGTGATAAATTAGCATTAAGGTTTTTTGAGATGAGCTATGAGAAGCAAAAAGACGATCCTGACCTTTATTACTATTGGGGGATAGCTCTGGCAAACACTGGTGAGATTAAAAAAGCTCTAGAGAAGTGGAATGTTATCGGCGATATGTATAATCCAAGATTGGAGGATTATATCTTGAAAGCAAGGGAGATATTGGCAGGCAAAAGAGAATATTCCCGCTTTGAATATATCGCAGGTTAAGAACGTTCAGAAAAATAATAGAGATCTTCCCTCCTCCTGAAAGAACTATTTATCCGAAAAAAAGTTGAGATTAAGGTCTTTAACTTCACCCGGGATCATCAAACAACTAAAGGCAAAACTTCTTTCTCACCCGGATAATTCTCATTTAGCCTATCAACGTCAAAGTAAATTGACGCCCGATGCCTTTGGGAAGGAAGAATCTCTACCCCTTTAACTCTTTCATCCCGAGACGAGATAAAAATAATCTTGCTCACATTTTCTTAATCTCTGCCATTCTCTAAGGCTTTTTTAACACCGACCTTTAGCTCACTAGCAGAAAATGGCTTGGTAAGAAAATCGGCAGCTCCCTTTCTGATGGCTTCTACCACGTCTTTTGCCGACCCATAACCAGTATAAATAATAACTCGGGTTTGGGGCCTTCTGCTCTTTATCTTCTCTAACTCGACTTTGACAGTCAAAGCTAAAAAATGGGCATTTCGATCGCTGAAACCTG
>JBHIEG010000083.1:0-3291 GCA_046760505.1 Candidatus Hydrothermarchaeota archaeon | reverse complement strand
TTCTAGTTTTGATAGGGTACAATGGACCATATCCTCTCCTTCTAGAACTCGTAAGAAGACCAAATCCATTGATAATTATAGAAAAGAGCTTGAGGAATATGTCGTGCTTTTGGGTATAATATGCATAAGTAGGCCATCCCCTGTCGTATCTCTGCGACTCGATTAAAAAATCGAGGGTTTCATAGGCATTTTCATCCAACCTATTTGTTAATTTTTTCATCATTAGAACCATAGGAGTATCGTCGAAATCCGGAACATACGAACCTGAAATAAATGGATAACCTGGGCCTACTTTTTTGGTCTCCAACCAATCGATAACGTCTGTTATATCTTCTTCAAGATTTAATAGAGCCAATCCAGCTAAACATGTTTCCCAAATGTCTTGAGACGAAAAATATCTTATACTTCCATTTTCGTTGATTATCCCTTCAATCCATTTCAATGATTTATTTGCCAGTTCATTTTCTCCTAACTGCCGGAGAACGTAAATGCACATAATAGTCGAAATTGAAAAACTGGCATGAGAGTAGTTTTCATTTAATGATTTTTTTATAATGTAAATAATTTTTTGATTCAATTTTTTATCTTTGTTAGAAGATGTAATCAAGGCAATCCCCGGAAATACGTTGTAGAAAAAACTTGTCCGGGAGTACCACATTTTTTCGGGTGTAAGTTTAAGCAGCCATGTATAAAAAGGAATAATTGACAAGTCTTTTTCATTGAGCCCAAAAGGAAAATCAGCTCGAGCATGCTCCAATAATTTTTTAGCCTCTTTTTCAATTTTTTTTGTGGATAGATTTTTGCCTCTGTTTCTAATTTCGTTTTTGCATTCAAATAGGACCTCATCAGCCAGCTTATATTCTCCAGTATCCCTTAAGGCATTTACAAAAATAAATCCTGCATATAAGCTTTTTTTCCAGACTTCATTTTTAAGAAAGTAGTCAATTGCTTTGGTTCTTTTATCCCCTTTTAGAACATATAAAGAAAGGGCAGTAGCAGTTGGACTTTCATTTTCAACCAAGAGTCTCCAAGACGATCCTTTCCTTTGTTTTAACAACCACTTTTTTGCTTTGTCGATTGACTTGGATACCTCTCTGTCCATTTTACCACTTAGAAATTTATTGGTTGTGTTTCAAAATCGGTTAAAATTTAACCAAAGGCATACCTCCAGTAGGTCATGAATCGATCAAAAACCTACAAAAGAGGTGATGCCATTGGTGGAGTCAGTTGTATGCCTCCAAATAAAAATGTCTATTCCCGACGATAAAAAGATTTCCATAGCCAGCATTACTAACGCTATAGAGGATCAAGGCCTTGAGAATCAGGCCACGAAACTCCTTTTAGAGGAACTACAAAGGCAGGAAGTATACCGGCTATGCGGTAGGAAAAACCTCCGTAAGAACCAGGACAAGCCCTGCCAGAGAAGAGGTTATACTCCCAGGACAGTAAGCACGAAATTCGGCAAGATAAAGCTAAAACTTGCCAGGGTCATGGACAGGGCTACCGGCAGGACCTTTAAACCCCTGAAGGACAGGATAGATCTCAAGGGCAAGAAGGTCTACCAGGATGATATCTCCATCTTAAGCGTTGAGTTCTCCACAAAGATGACCTATAGAGATGCCTCAAAGGAAGTAGAAAGGGTGGTGAGAGAATCGCCTTCCCCCTCTACCATAAATCGCAGGGCTAGGGAATATGGCAGTGCCATCATTGATTTCAACCGAGAGGCTACGAAGGGAGATATCTTCAACCTGGTCATGGCAGACGGGACGAAGGTGCACGGCATTAAAGGGAAGAAGAACGAGGTGAACGTGATCCTTGGACTGGAGGACAATGGCAATAAGAGATTGCTTGGGGCCACTGTCAACCGCTCGTGGTATAGCAGTGCTAGAGATATTAAAGACTGGATAGATAGCAAGGCGGTGCTCATCAGCGATGCCGAGAAGGAGATACGATATGCCATCCTGAAAAAAGATATGAAGTTCCAGCTCGATGTGGTGCACGTACCAAAGGAGGTAGGCTACAAGCTGTGGCAGGATTCTGTACCCAAGGAGGAGCGTGATGGTATCCTCGGGGAACTTAAGGCCATGCTCTATACCCTGAAGAACTCGGTTGAGAAGCATGCCAAGGATGGGGACATGGAGAGGCTTAAACATAGGGTGAATTTGACCCTCAAAGGGCTGAAAGAACTGGCAGATAGGGTAGGCAGAATGGGATGCTTCAGGGCAGCCAAGTTCATCCGCAACAGTGCCAACTACATGGTCACCTATGCTCTATTGTTGATAAAAGGTATTAAAGTACCATGGAATAGCAACGTTATCGAAAGGCTCATGGGAGAGATTGCAAAGCGGGTGAAGAATAAATGGATGCACTGGTCTACCAAGGGTCTGGAGGCCCTGATTAACTTGATCCTGGTGCGGTATACCTGCGAGGACACCTACGAGGAGTTCTACCGCAAGGTGCAGGGCCTAGAGGGCTTAAAATTTATAAGCATGGAGATGAAGGTCTATGCAAAAAGTGCAGTTTCATGACTTACTGGAAATTGGAAAAATAACCGATGTTGATACTACGCCAAAATCTTTATTTCGTAATCTCCTAACTGTGTCATTAGATTTACATCGTTGTTTCTTTCGATATAAAAACATCCTTTTCAGACATCACTTAATTTACTTTATTTGTATCTTATAGTAAACTTTAAATATATCTTTGGATATACATAGACTCGGTGATAGAATGGCATTGGACGAATTGTTTGTAGATAACACCATAGCCAAGATTCTGGATCACTTCATCGCTCACGAAGGCTATGACTACACAAAAAACGAGGTAGCAAAATATACAAAGCTGAGCAGGATTACGGTATACAGAAACTGGGATGTCTTAGAGAAGGCTGAGATTATAAAACCTACCCGCCAGATAGGGAGGGCGCAGCTTTACACCCTAAACAAAGAAAATGAAGTGGTCAAAAAGCTCCTAGACTTCGCCCTCGCCCATGCATATTTAATGGCTAAAAAAGATGCCGAGGAAGAGCTATCGGGAGAACTGGTCAAGAAAGAGGGCAAGGCGAAGACGGAAGAAAGGGCGTAACTTCGTGGGTATTTATATTTATGGCGTAGAGGAGATCAAATATTTCAGACTTTAATCCTTCTAACATGATCTTCAAATTCACCTATCGTGACTATTGGCGCTCCGCTACTTAGACTTCGAATAATTCTTTCAATCCTACGCTTACTCCTTCTAGGAACAATGAAAATTTGTGCACCATTTCTAATATCAGTGCCGATGTTTTGTCCT
>JBHIEG010000082.1:0-3361 GCA_046760505.1 Candidatus Hydrothermarchaeota archaeon | reverse complement strand
GAATCGGCACTTACCCAAAATTCTATTTTGCTTACCGATGGGTTATGTACAATTCGACGGAAATAATCATCTATCACCTCTCCCGCTGTGGAAACTTTTTGCTGCGCTTCTTCATGAGATACCTCACCTATTACCCGCTTAATCTTATCTACATCATTGACCAGTATAGCCATCCGGTCTCTCAATTCTTCCATCCGCTGATATTCGTGTGACTGCTGAATTTGTTCGACAACTTTCTTTTTTTCTTCCATATTCAATATATCCGCAATAAGCAGCGTCTGTTCTAATAAGATGGACACCTTATCCAATGTTTCGTGCTTCGATTTGACAGCTCTCTCCAATTTCTTCAATTCTTTTTCAATCCTTCCCGACTCGTTATTAAGAAGTACCTGAGGATCATCCTTATCGGTAATCTCTCTATCCAACAATTTCCCGATTTGTTTTTTAATCTCCTCCATCTCCTTATTAGCCTTTTCAAAATTTTCCTTGAGTTTGCAGTAATCTTCCCCCCAACCTTCAAACTGTTTTAATTGAACTTTTAAATTTTTTATCTGTTTTTGAATCGCTCCCACCTGATTTTTAATTTCTTGTTCCCATTCCTCCTTTAAATGCTCCAGCAAATCGGGGGCAACACTGCCGCAAACAGGGCAACGACTTTCAGATATTCTGATACCTGAAGTTAGGTATTCAATGGCATCTCTTACCAAAGCTGCTTTTGCATTCGCTCCACGCAGTTTCTTTTCTTGGACAACAAGCCTGTTTTGCATCTCCTTGATTTTGTTGTCTATGGACTCATGGTCCCCTTTCTGCTTAACGAAATCTTCAAATTTAGCCCCGGTACTATCCCAATACTGCCTCTTTTGTTCGTATTTTTGTGTCAATTCTGTAATTTTGGATCTGCAGCCGAACAAATCTCGTTGCTTTTTTACATCGGGCATCTCTGATCGAAATCTTTTTATCTCTCCCTGTGCCACTTCCTGGAATTGTGGTAATTTCTTCCATTGTTCTGGAACCGGCAGGTCAACCAGAGAAAGACCTACTTCTGAAGCAAATTGGTTTAATTGACGTTTAACTTCCCTGCCGATCTTTAATGCTCCTGCCTCATTAAGCTGGTCCTCTCTTAGCCCCTTCTGGCCAGCTGCAGCTCTCTTACTCTTCAAGTCACTCTCCCGTGTACGCAAGGCAACTTCTATTTCGCCGGTAAACCTATCAAAATTCTCGCCCATCTTTTTCTGCTCCGTCGGTAGTCTTGCCGCCTCCATGCCTGTCAATATGTTTCTGTAATCAGAAAGTCCCAATAAACGGTCAATGGCGTCGTTTCTCTCCCTTGGCTCTTGAGTAAGGACAGCCCGGATAGCTTCCTGATGCTGATAGACGGTGGCCAGGAAGTCTCTAAACGAAGATTTGAGAAGTTGCGTGAGTTTCTCCTTAGCCTCGTGTCCTCTTAATAAGTGTCCATCCGGCAAAGTTACTTTCAACTCATCGCGTCTGGCACTTACCCACCTCCGCGAAATAGTAAGTTTATCTGCTGTTACTTTGTCTTCAAGTTCCAGTTCAACTGAGGCGTGAGGGGGGTGTAAATTTCGATTGGGTATCTCCCAGTCAATGCGTTCACGGATTCCGGTCTGTGCCCCCATACATTCACTGCCAAACAAGCACCACTCAATAGCATTCAAGGTGCTGCTTTTTCCCCGATGATTTTCTCCGAAAAGAAGTATTACGGGGTTATCAAAGATAAACTCTTTGCTTTCTGTATATGCTCGGAATCCCTTTAATTTCAAGCCTTTCAACGTGATCATTATCTCCTTCTCATCATAGTCTTTTCCTCAGTTGATTTAACAATTTATCGAATTCCCTGGTTAAGCTCTTACTGCGCTCAATTAGGACGGACTTAATTGCATCCTCTCCACCATGCTCATAGGCAATAACAATTTTTCTCCAGAGTTCTCTACATCGGCTTAACTCGTTGGCTTCTCCAGTAATTTTCCTTTCCACCGCTTCCTTATAATTCATACCCAACCTCCCGATCATCTTTGTCGGCCATCAATACTCGGTGTTGAAAAGTGCACAACGCTCAATCCTCCTTTTCCAATTCATCTAACATCTGTTTTACCTGTGGTTTTATGCCAGTTATATCTTCTTTAACGACTTTCCACAATATTTCAAAATCAACCCCAAAATAGTTGTGAATTAATTTATTCCTCATACCAGCCATACCTCGCCAGTTAAGTTGGGAATATTTCCGTTTTATAGCCGGAGAGATATTTTTAGTAGCCTCACCTATAATTTCAAGCTTTCTTACAACAGCACTTACGGTCTTGTCATCATTTACAAACTCTTCAAAACTCAATCCTTTAACAAACTCCTCTATTTTGTTTATGCTATCCCATATGTCCCTGACAAACATTTTATAGTTTCTTTTCATATGTATATTGCCTCCCTCAATATGCCATCTTTTAACTCCTCTCTCAATGCTTTTTTCCTTACGAGATCTACCTTTATTCTCAAAATCTTACTTAAGTAATCCTCTAACTCAATAAATTTAAAAAGTCCTGGAACTTCCTCAAATTCAACCAATATATCTAAATCGCTCTTCTTTTTATACTCTCCTCTAATATAGGAACCAAAAATTCCTATCTCCTTTACCTTATATTTTTCTCTCAGTTCCTCCTTATGCCTTGCTAATACTTCTTTTATCTCTTCAATCATTCTCATATTCTCACCTCTTTAAGCTTATTATCCAAAATTTCGCCTGACTTAAAATAACCGAACTATTCTCCTAACCCTAGCTACCGTTTGAGTACGGAGAAAGACAGTGTCAAGTTGTAAGGATTTAGAGCTTATTCTTTTTTTCCTTCAAAAAATCTACGGCCCGGAGAGCGGAATAACTCCTCATCATGGTAAAGTATCTGACTTAATCATATCAAAAAAGCATAATGTATCAAGCCATTTGGCCACTTAAACTTTGGGGAAGGGTTCTCCTTGAATGTCTGATTCAGGGAAGGGAAACTAGACTGGCCATCTATACTTGAGGGATAATGGTATCTCCAGGCCGTGGGATTCCATAAGTGATTTATTGCTTAGAAGCTTTCTCGCGTGTCCTTTAGCCACTATTTTTCCTTCATCTAAGAGAACAACCCTTTGGCAAATATCTAGAATTAATTCCAGGTCATGGCCAGCAACTATCTTGGTCAGGTTAAAATTTTTAAGTAACTCTATTAAGTGCCTTCTTGCTCTGGGATCCAGATTGCTAGTCGGCTCATCCAAAATCAGAATTTCTGGCTGCATTGACAAAACAGTAGCCAGAGAAATTCTTTTCTTTTCCCCAAAACTCAAATGATGAGAACATCTTTTCTCATAA
>JBHIEG010000081.1:0-3450 GCA_046760505.1 Candidatus Hydrothermarchaeota archaeon | reverse complement strand
TTCCCTCTCAATCAGTTTGATATCTATCTCCTTTTGCTCGGATGAGTATTTAATAGCATTATCGACAAGATTAGTCAAAGCCTGTTTTACAGCATCCTCGTCTATCTCTAAGATTACAGGATTTTCAGGAAGATCAGTTGAGAGGATGAATCCCTTTTTATCTAATTGGTAGCGGAATAGTCTTACTACTTCTTCTATTACAAGCTGGATTTCCTTTTTTTGAAAATTGTAAGTTTTCACCTGCTGTTCAATTTTTCCAAAGTCAAGAATATTATGGATGAATCGGGAGAGGCGGCTGCTTTCGCCTGCAATAAGTTTCAGAAGTTCACTCCTTTTTACTCTATCTTTTATTTTCTCTTCCTGGAGCATTTCAGTTATTCCCTGGATAGAGCTCATAGGAGTTCGCAGCTCATGTGATACAGTAGAAATAAACTCTGTTTTTAAGCGGCTGAGCTCATCTAATTTTTCTCTTTCGGCCTTCTCATAGATTACTTCTTCTTGAAGCCTGATTCTCTCCAGGTTTATTGTTAACTCCCGGGACATGGTGAGTAAGAGCTCTATATCATCCCTGGAAAACCTTTCACCAGACTTTTTCTTTCCGACAGATAATAGACCATCTAAGGCGGTCATTTTAAAAGAAATGGGGATGATTACTTCCACATTTTTCTCTTGAAGAAAGATCTCTTCAGAAAAGTCGATATTTTCTGTTGTCTTAACTGCCCTTTCTCTTGCTAGAATTTTATCCGGGTCAAGTCTTAAAGAGTCGAGAGAACTGCGTTCGCTTTCCCCATCTCTTTTTATCAACAACCTGCGCTTTCCAGAATCTGTGGAGTAAATAAATATGCCCATGTATTCAAGAGGTAATGTATTTCTCACTTTAATCATGAAATAATCGATGAGGTGCCCAAGGTTAGCAATTTTAACCGCTCTTTCGTTGAAGCTGAGTGTACTTTTGCGGTAATCATAACTCTGTCTGAAAAAAGCTTTATCGACAAGCTCTTGAATTTTTCTCCTTGCAGGATAAAAAGCTCCTGCTGCCACGAGAGCACCTGCCACAGAAATGACACTTTCCTGAACAGCAAACATTCTTGAAAAAAGAGTGTAGAAAAGCCGGATTGAGAGGAGATATAGACTGATTGTAAATATTGTCAGGAGTGAATAGACTAAACTGCGATTAATAACAAATTCTATGTTCATGAACTTGAACCTGACGATGGAAAAGATAAAGGCGAGTGGAATAAGAATAAAAAATACATTGGATACTTCTTCTGAAATGATAGAATCCATTTTGAGAATCAGTGGTAGTTGATTAAACAAAATATACGGTCCCAGTCCCACAAAGAGACCGAAAAAAATCCATTTTATCTGTGCTCTTTCCTCGTAAAAATGAGACTTCTTGTAGCACATAATGATGTGTAAAATTGCCAATAAGACAAAGAGGAGAACATAGATGCGAAAAATGGATGATATGAACAATAAGGTTCTGAAGATTTCTATGGACGATTTTAAACTCGCCAGCAGATAAGACGCGACTAAAGCTCCTGCAAAGATGAGAGCTGGTAAATAGATAATGAGCCTGCTTATCCTTACTTTACTCTTTGAGAAAGTAAAAGAAAAATGGAGAAGAAGAGCAGGCGCCATCGCAAAAGAAATATAGAATAAACTCCCTGGGAGATAAGACGACCAGCCCTTATGCACTAAATAAAACGCGCCGGCTATTATGATAGCTGAGCCAAAAGCTAAACCAGTCCAGTAGAAAATATGTGCTCTCGTTTCTTCTTTGCAGAGAAGGAAAACAAGAATGCTTAATGCAAAGATAAAGAGACCGATAGATAGATACATCAGAGGAATAAGTGCCTTAGGGTAAAAGGGAATCAGGCGAACCTCCAGTCTCTCAGTTTTTCCAGGAGTCCTAAGAAAGATAGTTACTTCATCGCCGATAGATTTCTTACTGAAGATAAATTGTAGATATCTTTCATTTTTAATTTCTAAGGAATCAATCTTAATTATGTTTTGCTTATCAATAGTAGGAGGAAGACCTGGACGTTCACGGAGGAGATGGAACCCATGTATGCAGATGATTATAACAACAAGACCTACTCCCAAGGAAAGGTAAAATAGGGATTTTTTCATTCCTTTTTTCCCTATTGCTCCGATTCAATATACTACCTTACTGAACCTGATGTCAAACAGAAAACAGGGGATATGAAGGCAAGGAACATGTACTGAATTTTTTTACATAAAAGTCAACGACTTACGGTATTTCGACTTGATTCGGCCTCCTGTAGAGCGACTCTTTCCCGTCTTTTCAGGGGCTGAAGCTGACCTTTGTCGCAGACAAACTTCCTCCGCTTCGGATTCTCTTTCAGAAATTTTTGATGGCTACTGAGAAGCGCTGTGAATATTTTTCATATTCATCGCTTCCCAGACGGCGGAGTTCGGAATTCGATAAGATACCCATATCCTTTCCAGATGGTATCGAGCCGGACATTTAACATCGTCCCCGGAACTAAATCAACGGGAGGGATGACTTTTTCTTGCTTCCCAACAAATAATTTAAAGAACCTGTTCCCTTTTTCACTTTCATCGGCAATGACAATTTTAGTCCCGGGTCGAGCTACTCTGATCATCTCTTCAATCGCTTGCTTCTTGTTGAAGAAGAGATTTATAGCGCCCAGATGGAAGACTACATCAAAAGTCTCATCTTTGTATGGCAAGCGTTCGGCATCGGCCCAGAATAGATCTGCCTGGAGACCCCATTTCTTAAGGTTCCGTACGCATAAACGCAACATCTTCTGATTAATATCTACGCCGTAGAAGGATCCGCCATTAAGGTATTCCCTCAGGAAAGGAAGATTATCCCCCGTGCCGATGCCTGTCTCCAGTATTTTAGCGCCAGAGGAAATTTCTAATCGGTCCAAAACCTCGTGTCGTGCTCTTTTCGCCCCTCCGCAAGCGATGAAAAAGAGATTTGTGAGTGGTGTATAAAAACTCGAATAAATTTCCCTGATAGCATCGAAACGCTTTCCATGACTCACCAATTTTTCTCCGTGAAGAAAACGGACAATCCCTTCTTCCACAGGGAAATTTCTCTGGCAGTTCTCACATGACAATATCCCTCCTGATATTATGTCACCATCAGGTTGTCCGTCGAAGGTCAAACAGCCCTTGCAGGTTGGGCAGCAAATGATATCAAGTGTAATTGATTTCATTCTTCAACCCTTCTTTATGATAAATAATACTTATGTAACTCTATTCTTGCCAAAAGTTGTCAAAATTTTGTTAAGAATTTGTAAAAGGCTTGTTAAGATTCAAAGGTGATAAATATTCCAAGGAAGAAAATGGCCGCATCAACTTTTGTGTCGATATTTGCTTTTGAAATTAATCTTCAGTTTAATAGACAGCATTTTTAAGAGGAATGAGATTTTTGCTTAGATGGCGCTTTTTGGG
>JBHIEG010000080.1:0-3518 GCA_046760505.1 Candidatus Hydrothermarchaeota archaeon | reverse complement strand
GCAAAATTTTTATAATCCTGTCTGCAAACCCCTCAGTGTCATAAGGTTCAACCAAGAATCCATTTTCACCGTCTTTTATTTGAAGAGAAATTCCTCCTACATTTGAAGCAACCACAACTTTTCCCTTCCAGAGAGCCTCAGTTACACTAAGCCCAAAACCTTCTTTTATCGACTTTTGTATTATAACTGCGGAAATCCTCTGTAAGGCATTTACGAGGATGTTGTTTTCACTGATCGTAAATATAACATCTTTATTTTCTATTAAACGCTTTGCTTTTCGTTTTACTTTCTCATAAACAAGTAAACTCTCTGGATCGTCTGCAGCCATACATCCACATAGCACTAATCTACAATCTACCTCTTTCTTAACAAGTTTAAATACTTCTAGTACACCCTCCGGGTCTTTCCACTTGTCGAATCTTGAAATCTGAGTTATGAGCGGCTTATCTGTTGGTATGTTAAATTTTTTGAGATATTTTGAAATAACTCTCTCAGAAATTTCTATATTTTTTGGAGAAAGAGGATCAATAGCAGGGTAAATAACTCTTTGTTCTACCGGTAGGTCTTCTCTCTTATATTTTTCACTTGAAATAACAACAGTGTCGTACCTAAGAATAAAGTTCTTAAGAAATTCCCACAGCTCTTTATTTGGATTTGATAGGTCTATGTGGCATCTCCAGATCCAAGGCTGCTTTTTTTTGTAGAATTTTATTAGAGGCAGGGGTTGCGGATCATGTATAATTACACAGTCATGGTCTATGTGTGTATATACAGAGAAATCTTCGTTAGTTTGCATATATATGCGTTTCTTTATTTCAGTTAAATTTATTGGTTCCCCCTGAAGAGCATTATGGAATTTCTTGGTTATGCTAAAAAAATCTGGATTTCCATGCAGTATTCTCCAACCTACATCAATACCTATGACATTCATTAGTGGCACGAGAGATGTCAGCATCTCTGCAACACCACCACCTTGGTAAGTAGAATTAATGTGTAAGATATGTTTTCCGTAGAGTACTCTTGCTTTCCTGTAGATCTTGGATATAACTTCATCTCCCACAATTTCTCTATAATCTTCTAAACTATGCATTATTTATCACCTCACTAGTTCTTTTAGTAATAATCTTACCTTCATTACTGAATCCAAATAGAATTTGGCTTTTGAAGGGCTTAAACCAACTTTAATAGAATATGCTGTGTGAGGAAGTACATCAAAAGTATCTTCATCAGTTAAATCATCGCCTATTGCCAATATAAAATCCCATTCTTTCTTTGAAACCCATTCCATTGCCACTCGACCTTTATTTATGTTAATATTTTTGATCTCAATTACTTTATTGCCTTCCATAACAGCGATATCAAGATTGGCAGCAAAGTTCAAAAGCACATCTTTCAACTCCTTTACTCTAACTGCAGCTAATTCTGGGTCACAGTTTCGGTAGTGCCAGACGAGGGAAAAATCCTTTTCTTCTACAAAAGCACCAGGAGTTCTGTCTGCATATAGTTCAAGTATTGGTCGTATCTTTTCTTTAAAATCATTTTTCAAAGGCTCTATTGTTTTCCAGTTCTTTTCTCTTTCTTTAATCCAAGCGCCATGTTCTGCCACTAAACTTACATTTAAATGCCCGAACCACTTCTCTAATGTTTCTCTGCCTCTACCACTTATAATCACAATCTCGTTCTTCGCATCATGAGCTAAAGATGTTAATATTTTTAGAAGTTCTCTATCAGGTTCTGCTTTCTCAGGTTTTTCTGCAAAATGAACAAGCGTCCCATCATAATCCAGAAAAATCAAACGGTTATTACTTTTAGAATAGTCATCCAATAGTTTGAGTTCCCATTCCTTAGTGAGTCTCCTCGTATTCAAATCCTGCTGAAGTTTTTTGATCTGCCTCAAACTCTCAATAAAATCACTTGCCCATCGCCTCACATTATATCGTTGTAATCTTTTCTGCATCGCCTTATTTCTTTCTATCTGCTCTTCATCTGGCATCAACAAAGCTTCTTTTAGTGCTTCTGCAATTTCTTCCCCATCGTTTGGATTTACCATAAGCGCTTCCCCCATCTCTTCTGCAGATCCTGCCATTTCACTAAGAATTAAAACACCTTTGAAATCAACCTTAGAGGCAATAAATTCCTTGGCAATCAAATTCATTCCGTCTCTGAATGGAGTAATGAGGGCAACATCAGCAATATTATAGAGGGCAACCAGTGTATGAAATGGCAGGCGACGATAGATATACCATATCGGTGTCCACTCAAAAGTTCCGTGTTTCCCATTAATTCTACCCACCAGTTCATCCGTCTGTTTTTTTAACGTCCTGTAATGTTCCACTTTTGTGCGTGAGGGAACTGCAACAACAATGTATATTACTTTTTTCTTAAACTCGGGATATTTATCCAGGAATAGGTCAAAGGCTTCCAATCGCTGGGTGATACCTTTTGTGTAATCCAGCCTATCAATTGAAAGGATTATTTTAAGATCCCCTACTTTTTTACGAATTTTATCAACTTCTCCTTGCACGTTGGTATTGGATACCGCATTTACAAATTTCTCATAATCAATTCCCATTGGAAATGCATCTGCTTTTACAATTCTGTTGCTAAGTGTTATAATTCCGTAAGCACTATCATAATTGAGTATTCGCTGAACACTTTCAAGAAAATGCTTAACATAAGTGTAAGTATGGAATCCAATGAGATCCGCTCCCATAAGTCCTTCTAAAATTTCCTTTCGCCAAGGAAGAGGGCGGAACACTTCATAGGAAGGAAATGGGATGTGAAGGAAGAAACTTATCCTGGCATTTGGCAACTTCTCCCTTAAAAGTTTTGGAAGAAGCATCAAATGATAATCGTGTATCCAGATAATATCGTCAGGATTTTCAATTTCTAAGACTGTATCGCAGAAAAACTCATTTACCCGTTTGTAAGCATCCCATAATTTTTTATCGAACTCTACATATTCTGTAAAATAGTGGAAAAGTGGCCAAATGGTTTTATTACAAAAACCGTTGTAATATAGATTTACATCTTTTTGAGTCAATAAGACAGGGTGGCAAGAAAATTCTTTATTTAACTTAGTTTTGATAAATTTTCTTCCATTTTCGTCAAGTTTTTCGGAGAAAACTCCAGGCCATCCAACCCAAATACTGTTATAAGAATTATAAATTGAACTCAACCCCGTAGCTAATCCGCCAATACTAGGGAGAAAACTCAAACTATTTTCCCTTTTCACAACTGTAACTGGCAATCTATTTGATACTATTATTATTCTTTCCATATGATTTTACTTCCATCTTTAATTATTATGCCTTATTCTAAGCTATAAAATTCGAGGTGGTTTACATGCGATTGGTTAGCTCAAGCCATAGCGTTGGCAGGCAAACTATGCAGTTCACGCCAAAGTATAGGCGCGATATATTTAAGGACGAAATGGTTAAAAAAGCTTGCGCTGAAGCATTTGAAGAAACCGCTGAGAAATATGGCTTCGAAATATGTGCCATGGAATTCGGAGCTGA
>JBHIEG010000079.1:0-3903 GCA_046760505.1 Candidatus Hydrothermarchaeota archaeon | reverse complement strand
CTTAGATATATCGCTCAAATCTAAAGAGAGTATAGTATTCTCCTTTACTTTCTTACAAGCCAAAGGGAGATATGAGTCAATAATCTCATCCGAGACATCCTCTTTTGTGAGATTTCTGGATAACCGCTTAACTGTGTACTTAAGGTCTATATCATCTCTTATGGCTCTTCCAATATTTGTGAGTTTAACATCCTTAGATTTGAGTATACCGTATGTCATCTCGCCAATCCATTTTCTTTGAGGCTTATTAAAGCCTTTTGTGACTCTGCGAGAAAATTTTTTAATTTCTTCTTGCAATTTTCCCGAGAGCCTGCTATCATAGTGCCAGCCCATAATAGCTCCTCCTTTCGTGTTTTTTTTCACACATCCAAATTATAAACCTGGGAGGAGCTATTTTCAACTTTTTTCTTTAACTTTTTCCTTATCTACAAACAAATTACAGCACTTTTATACAAAATTTTGGGTAAACCCCTGAAAAA
The DNA here is from genome assembly GCA_046760505.1 of Candidatus Hydrothermarchaeota archaeon. Classification (GTDB taxonomy): domain Archaea; phylum CAYFZR01; class CAYFZR01; order CAYFZR01; family CAYFZR01; genus CAYFZR01. The sequence continues at coordinate 3,424 of JBHIEG010000079.1, read as the reverse complement.
TAGTTATCTGTTAGGTAAAAGATAAAATTACAGTTTGCAAAAGATAAAATTATAGTTCCTGAGCTCAAAGATGAAAATGGATAGAATTACAAAAATGCAAAGAAGTCTAATATACTCCTTCTTCTGGCTCAAAATAGTCAGGGAGGGAGGAAAAATGGCAGAGCAGATTCATAAAAAGTTTACAGACGATCAGGTAAAACTACTCTTAGACCTGTATCTCAAAAAAACAATCACTCTACAGCAGGTGTTGCAACAGTTAGGATGTTCGGAAGGCAGATTTTACCAGATTTTGAGAGAATATCGGAAGTCGCCTGAAAGGTTTACTATCGCTTATCGTCGAAACAAACCTCAACATCGTTTACCGGAGGAAGCAGACAAAGCAATTCGGGAGGAGTTAGAGATAGACAGAAAATTGATTGGAGACAGGCAAACGAGTATTCACGATTACAATTATGCATTTATCAGGGATAGTGTTGTGAAACACCTTGGGTATGAAATTTCTGCTCAGACTGTGCGTAATAGAGCAAAAGAATGGGGATTTTATATACCCAAGCGCCAGAAGGAGAAAGAAGCTCCACGAGAAGTAGTGACCGAAGCGGCTGGTATGATTTTACAGCACGATTCATCCCATCATAAATGGTCTCCTTATGTAGAAGAAAGGTGGGCATTAATAACGACATTAGAAGATTATAGTCGTTATCTTCTGTATGGGGATTTTGTTGAGCGGGAGACAACCTGGGCTCACATCCAAGCAGTAGAATATGTAGTCTTAAAATGGGGCGTAGGATTAAGTTATTATGTGGATAGCCATTCAATTTTTCGTTTTGTCTGTCATCAAGATAGTATTTGGCACCGGCAAGTGAAAGGGACAGATGATGTTCTCACACAATGGGAAAAGGTAGTTCATAAATGTGGTATGCGAGTTATGCACGCCTTAAAAGCTCAAGGAAAAGGCAAAATAGAAAGACCGTATCGTTGGATGCAAGATAGGATTATTCGTAGATGTGCCCGTGAGCATGTTACAAATATTGAGCAAGCCCGAATTATTTTACAACAGGAGCTTAATAGATATAACGAAGAGCAGGTTCACAGCACCACAGGAGAGATACCTGGGATTAGATTTCAAAAGGCTATCAAAGAAGGGAGAAGTTGTTTTAAGGAATTTCGCTTACCTGAAGGGTACACATCAATTAAGGACATTTTTTGCTTACATGAGAATAGGAAAGTGAATGGTTATAATCAGGTTGTTTGGAATAACAATAAGATTCCTGTTTCTTCTTTCTTGCCTCAAGGGACAGAAGTTGAATTGCATGTAATACCTGATGGAGAGCGTGTTGAAGTTCGGTTATGGTATAAGGGGAAGGTAGTAAAAGTAATTCATTACAAGAATCAACTATAATTTTGAATTTGAGTTACTATAATTTTATCTTTTATAAGCTATAATTTTATCTTTGACTTGGGTTTGACAGTTAATGATACAAAAAATGGGCGTAAGTAACTGTTATTTAATAAGTTACAACTCAAAGAGCAAAAATGCTTGTGTCACTATGAACTCATCCCTCCAAAATGAGAGTAGGATGTGCCATATCTAATTGATTTAAAAGAACTTGCTGAGTTTTTCGCAACATAGAACGCTTGACAACTTCGCCATTTTTTAACAAAATTTTTGTGGCAGTTATGCGGGATATCTCTTTTGCAATCCTATCCCATGTAGTATTCGTCTTCAGCTCTGCGTATCGTTCTATGAAATGAGCTAATACACACAGAGAGATGTGTGCCTTTATACGGTCATCTGCTCTGTGATAGAGCGGTCTCAAGTTAATGCCGCTCTTGAGGGTGCGGAATGTACGCTCTATATGAAACAGTCGCTTATATTGGAGCGCTAACTCAGGAGTAGATAGCTTTCTGTCCGTTGTGAGAAGTACATATTTGCCATCATAGCGTGCTTCGGCACGAATGGCACTCTTATCAAGAACAAGTTTGCCAGACTTTAGCTCTTTGACAAATCGTTTCTTTATCGGATGGGTGATTACGTTGCAGGGACTTGCTCTCCCATGATTGAGGATACCAATCTCTTCCTGTAGCTTTTGAACCAAGTTTTCTCTGGATACCCTGTCCTTCTTTGCTTCGTCAGGATTGAGACAGATAATGTATCTCTTGTCACCGAGAATGGCTTCCTTTACCTCCATGTTGTCCTTTATCTTGTGATAACGACCTCTGGTTGAGAGAACCTTGTCACGAACTTCCACAAGCCCTCGTAGTTTCACTCCTACGAGATAATCATACTCATGCTCTCTCATCAACTTTAGATTGCCCTCGCTCACCATCCCTCGGTCGCAGACAAAGATACAACGCCCAACCTTGAATCTCTTAACCCTTTTGAGCATCGCTTCTACTGTATCCATATCCATAGTATTACCTTGAAAAACAGACGATGCCAATGGGAGACCATCAGAGTCGGTAGCCAGACCAACTACTATCTGTTTCCTGTCCGGTCTATGATCACGAGAATACCCATAGTCGAGAAGGTCTGATTCTCCTTTTCCCTCGGCATAGGTGGATGTGGTATCGTAGAAAACAAGGTCGACCTTTCGATTTAGAAGATTGCGTGTCTGCCAGAACAGCTCATTCTCAAGATAATCCTTGCATTCCTCCAGAAAGTCAAGACCACGGTAGTAGTGATGGAGTTGTAATCTTTCTGCAGGAGGAAACCATATATCTTCTTCCAACCATTCATCCACTGCTCGCTTGGAAAGAGGGTCACTGCACCTGTTAATGAGCATGCCCAGAATAGCATCATGTAAGGGGGCTTCAAACTTCCGCTTCTTGAGTTGTGATTTTAATACAGAGGAGATACATAGTTTATCAGCAAGGTTACGTACGAGATATGCAATGCCAAATGGACGGGAGAAGATAATCTGATTACTCGGATTGAGAGTGTCTGTATCTTCTTTCAAGTAAGCAAGAATATTGCATGCTAATGCTGTCAGTCTCTTTCTGTTCAGCGAATCAATATGGCCAAAACTATATACCAATTTATGTGTAGAGCTCTTTTTACTGGAGTCCCAACGGGACTCAACGAGGTGGAGATATTTGTCTGTTTTGCCACCCTCTCGTTTAACTATTGTTTCTCGAAGGAACATAATGACAATATACCATAGAGTTGTATGCTTGTCAAGAAAAAAATTAATTTTTGTGTCACTATGATTTTTGGGCATTTTCACTATGTCCGAGTGGCGTAAGCCCTTTATTTTCGGCAGAAGTGATTTTGAACAATATGGATTTTTCACTATAAAGTGTCAAACATGGGTATAGAGAAATATGTTAAACCCAACTTCACGGATTTTTAAGACTCTATTTTCCTAAAGCCTGATATTTCAAGGCTTTTTGGGAAGTATAAAATTTTTTTGTAGTATATAAAAAT
>JBHIEG010000078.1:0-4174 GCA_046760505.1 Candidatus Hydrothermarchaeota archaeon | reverse complement strand
GAGATGAAAGCAGGATTCGATAATTTAGGTAATAAAATAGATAACTTAGGAAATAAAATTGAAGAACTGCCAGAGAAGATCGCAATTGCCCTAAGAAAAGGATAGTTGGAATTTTATAAGGGAATGGTATTCTTGTATCAGATTCATCCCCGATATAATAACATTCGCCAAGTTTGCAACCTCTTTGCCACGAGCGCATCCTGATATTCACAAGTTAATTTCGTATTCTTTTTGTTTTATGGCTCTAGTTTTCAAACGTTTGACAACTTTATCCTTCTTTAAAGATAATTACGGAACCGTTTTTCTGAGCTTTTCAGCCTCTTGCTCAGCTATTTGTAGAGAAATTTCGTTGACGATTTCGTCCAATCTTTTGACTAATGGGTGCTCTCTATTTATTCTATACATGGTTGCCCTTCCTATCTTTCTGGAAACCTTAACAACTCCCAGTTCTTCTAAGTCCTTGAAATTCTTGTAGATCGTCTGCTTACTCATTCCCAACTCTTTAGCTAGCTCCTCCTTGCTGAAGTCGAAGTAAGGATTGGTTAGAAAGATGTCTATTATTCTCAGTTTAGGCGAATAGCCGAATGCTTTTATCAGTAGGGAATCCCCAGTATCCTTATACCTAACTTCCGTGCTCACTCTTAACACCCATAACTTGATTGTGGAGATAAGTATTTATATTTTTACCTTCAAAGTACTGCAATTGTACTATGTTTGAAGAACTGACGGACCGGCAGATTAAGGCATCCATACTGGAATTTCTGATCAAGAAAGGTAGATGGGGCAACTACTACTTTCCACTCGAAACTCTCGTAAACTGGCTGAGTAAGAAGATCAGGAGAGACGGTAAAAGGGTTAGAAAATGTTTAAGAGATTTAGTTAACGAAGGCTATATTTTAATTCATAAGAGGGGAGAGACAATTTCTCTGAATCCATCAAGGAGTATGGAAATAAAGGAGTTTATTGATTCATGGAAAACCCACCTTAATGTAAATGATAGAAATCATAAAATTGTTCCATGAACGTTTATTCCAAAAATCTCTCGGATTTTAGCAGAGATTAACAAAAAACTGGACGACTAAATTGAGTCTCTGGCGTAATAGTTTTTTGAGATCGTAAATTCGCTCCCAGGGCGAGAGGGGTAATCGAATGAAAATAGGCGAGTTTTTGGAGAGAGTCAAGAGAGAATTCGATCCGGATAGGATAATTCTTTTTGGCGATAATAATATCTTGGTTGTAAGCAGGAAATTTGAGGGAATGTCTTCTCTAGAAAGGCTCTATCTGCTCCACGAGTTATGGGACTATGATTTTCACGCAGAGATATATGCATACACGCCTGAGGAATTTGAGGTTAAGAAAAAGGAGATCGGAATCGTTAAGCAAGCAGTAAAAGAGGGAATAGAGGTATAGTAAATATACAATACACTAAATACAACTGCAAAATTTCTCAGATCATCTGCTAAACTGGGGGTACTTTTTATCTCGATGAGTTATCTTCCCATCCAAATATGAAATATTAGATGCCAAACCTCTATTATTTTCTCTTCTTTTGTTCTAATCTCTACTATTACGCTCATTTTTTCAATACCTACCCAAATTGGCTCTGGCATAAATCTTAGAGAGACAATGTAAATTCTATCGTCTTTGATCCAATGTGTTTTAACAGTCACTTTTTCACTGCTAGTATCATTAGTATAGACGTATAAAACAAATTCCCAAAAGTATATTATTACATTAGTAATATTATTGTAGTAGTACTATTATCATTAGTAGAAGGAGATCAAAATGGTGTTGGTCGCTGTTAAATTTCCAAAAGAGAATTGGAAAAAGGTTAATGTAAGCAAATTCCTATCGAAATTTGACTCATTAGAAGTTAGCAAGATCGTTAATATCCCAGACGAAAACTTAGAACATGTATTAGAAGTTTTGAACAGAAATGATTGCAAAGTAGAGGTTTTAAGGCCTGCACAAGAAGATATAGAAAAAATGATTCTTAAGAGAATTAAAGAAATATGTGAAGGTATTCGAAAAAACATTATAGAGCCAAGAGCCCTAGATGAATTTGCAGTTAAGTGCATAACTGAATTTAGTCTAAAGAACTTAAGCGAAGAACTAACCAATATACTCCACGACTCGATAGAATTTGGCGAGAACCCATCTCTCATCGCGCTTAATCAAATAGAGAAAAAAACAAACGAACTTTTGAGAAAGAAGATTACACCATAACTTTGGTATAGATGAAATATTAGTTTCCTTTGCTTTATGTTTATAACGCAATACTGGATCCATGAATGATGATGATTGCCTTTGACATAAATGATGCAGATTGTAACCATTCATCCAATCAGGGAAAAACAAAAGGAAAATAGGGTTAAATCTGGGAGATGGATTGAGGTGGAGGAGAAAGAATGGAAGTGAAAAAGGTTGAGTCTTTAAAGATTCCAGAGTTTCACTACGATGAGGAAGAAGACATCCTTTATATAATGGGGTAAACCCCTGTTCAAAAAAATATTTATAGCGAAGAAATATTCAAATAATACATGAATGCTGAAATCTCTCAAGTTTTAGCGGAAATTAACAAAAAACTGGACGAACTAGTTTTGATAAAACAAGAAATCTCTGAATTAAAGAAAAAGATAGAAGTTATAGAAGAGTTGGTTATCGAAGAATTAAGCGATGAAGAAAAGAAAGAGTTAGAAGAGACATTAGAAGAATACAGAAAGAAAAAAACTATCCCCTTAAAAAAGGCTGAAAAAATTCTAGAGATAGAATGAGACACAAAGTAGAGCTTAGCAATAAGTGTGTTAAGTTTCTCTCAAAATTAGACGAAAACAACAGGAGGAGAATTTTTAATAAAATAAAGAGCCTTGAAGAATCTCCTTTTCCATCAGGCTGCAAAAAATTAAGAGGAGCTGAAGATGTTTACAGGATAAGGGTAGGAGATTTTAGAATTCTTTACAAGGTCATAAAAGATGAGGAAGTGATTCTGATCTTTAAAATCAATAAGAGAGACAAGGTTTATGAAAGTTAAGGACTAACCGAGTTGAGTTCAAGACAATAAGTGGATAATCAGACGTCCTATTTGAATTTCTTGACCCTATGTTTCGATTTATGCTCGGGAGACTCCGATTATCTTCCAAAATGATTATTATTCATCAGAATTATTGAACTCTAACGCTCGTTAGCGTTAATATATCTCTAAAATACCTTTCTTAAAGTCATAGGTCGCAGCGGTGTCAAGAGCCATATCAACTTTTTTCTTCACTCCATAGGTCCCTTCTAAGGTCGAGGTCAGCACCACAATGGGTGATTCGGGGTCGAATATATACTTAACCACAAAAAGCCACCGCATAGCCTTCCTTTGGTATCTCGCCTGTATAGAACTGATAGGTATATTTCTCCCTAACTTTCCTGAGAGCCTTATAGATGTCGTCTCTATTCTTGCTGTGTGTGATAACATTTACTTCTGTAGGATTACCTAGTTCATCTTCCTCCAAAACTTCCACAAGTACCCACTCGCCTCTGTATTTTTTCTTGATCTCCTCTATTCTAGCCATATTCTCACCTAGAATTTAGTGTGTTGTCGGTATATAAAATTATGATGTCTTTCATAGGAAGAGCATGGTTAAAAAGCATGCGATTTCTCTTTTTTTGGAATGTATTGATCATATCTATCCACTCTCAAGTTGGTATTATAACCTTAGGAGCCAATTCTTAAATTAGTTTTCCTTCCCATTAATGGAGGATGCTCATGTAACCAAAGATTCGGTGCCAAAAATGATGGAAATTAACTAAAGCTTTATCATCACCGCATATTATCCAGAGTAGGATAAGTGCGAAGATTATAGGAGACGTATAAAATGAAGGATTTATGTCCAATCTGTGGGGGTAAGTTAGAAGAAAAAAATGTTAATGAAGAGATATGGATCGAAGATAACCTACTGATAATCAAAAACATCCACGCAAGAGTTTGTGATTCATGTGGGGAGAAAATCGTTGATTATGAAGCAATGCAAAAGATTGAAGAGATAATCGATAAATTCAAGAATAAAAAACTAAAGCCGGAGATAATAAATGCCTACGTTGTGGACTCAAAAAAAGAGATTCTGATATGAAAAATTCATCTTTTTCCGGAAAAATAGCAATTAAGATAAACCCTAGAGAGGCCGTATGC
>JBHIEG010000077.1:0-4326 GCA_046760505.1 Candidatus Hydrothermarchaeota archaeon | reverse complement strand
CCACCTTCATAATTCAGAAGTAGCTATGCATCTTAGCAAAAACTAATCTCATATGATTAATATTAAATCGTGGCAGGCAATGATTACTTTTCTCAGAGACCCTCTGGCACTTTGTACAAAAGTCATTCTTATCTGTCTTTTGTAAATGATTTTTCCACCCTTCTTTGATCTTTCTACCGCAAGATACCGTATACGTATGTAATTTCTTGTTCTAGTAATATCTACTTTGTATAAAGTATACCACAATTTAACTTTTTGTCAAGAATTGTGTCTAGGATTTCGCCGAAGTCTAAGTGTATTCCTCTGAGATAATTATAATCAAGCATACAGCCTCTAAGTAAGTGGGATCGGGGTTAAGATTACTCCTCTTTTGGGTAGGAATATGGTTCTCAGAGTTGCCATTTAAACATAATTAAGTCCTATCCGAACAGGAAAGGTACATCTTGGCTAAAGATAGTGAGGAATCTGGATCAGGTAGAAAGATTGGGATATAAAATGGACAGTTTAGTACACAAGCCTCGAAAATACTGCAAGAAGAATTTCTTTCTCCCGTCAGAGATAAAAGAAGAAGAAACTTCTATATGAGATCCAAGCTTGGGCCTCTCTATTAGGAACAAGTAACAATGGGAATTCCCATAAACTTGGCAAACTCTCTCAATTCCTCCGTAATATCTCCATAGACAATAGCGTTGTGATGAGGAATACCGTTTTCTAATAAGGATTCAACAAACTCCTTGTTTCCACCCCTCATCCTTACCAATATATTACTACCCCTTAATACTGGCTCTGCCTCAATAGCATCTCCAGTTCCCGCGTGCAACATGAATCGACCTTTAATAGAGTTTATCCTACAGACAGTTACAACTCCACTTTTTAAAGCCGAAGTCGTTGATAAACCACCAAATATCTTCTGACAAACTGGTTTAGACTTAGCTAAATCATAGGGTGCGTTCCCGCAATGCCAGAATAAAACAGTATCATTATCTTTAATAAAATTAACAAAATCGGCGAAAAATACAGAATTTCCGGTGATAGCATGTTCTAGCATCATAGTTACTGCGCCGTCTATATCACATTCACAGGAAGCCGTAACTCCTTCAGTGCTCATACGAGAGTTTGCCGGACAAAAGGGAGTTTCATCTACATCTCTGAACTCCGGCCAACACTCGGGAGCATAGGCCTGGATATTTTTCTCCTTGGTTATTTTTTTTAAAGCTAGGTACATTCTACTTGTACCTCGGGCGTCAAGTAAATCATCAGGTTTTATGTCAAAAATCTCCTTTTGAATCTCTATATCAGAATCTACATCCTTTTCATTTATCTGCTTCACTATCTTACTGAAGGTATAGGTAGAAACGTTAATAATTTCAGTCCCAAATAATTTTTTAATGGCTAACTCGTCGGCACCAGCAATTTGAAAACCGTCAGGCCTCATTCCAATAACCGCAATGGTGGCTTCTTTTAAATAAGCAATAGCTCTCACTGTATTTACAAAAACGTGAACCTTCTTTCTTGTCTCTTCCTCCTTAATAGTGCCATATATAAAGGTAAATTCTTTACCAAAATTCTTAAAAATGGTCCCGGCTGCCATTACCGCTACCATTGACCCTGAAAAGTCCCGGGTGGGCAGGGCTAGTTCACTCAATCCCCATAAAGCAAAGGGACAATCCAGGTTCCTGGCGATTTCTGCCACCAACTCGCCGGTATTAAAAGTACCATTAAAGAGGATAATTGCATCTACATTCTCTGCTTTAAACCTCAACCATGCCTGTTTAGCCTGAGGCCTTTGAGCAACAAGCTCGGGAAACTCTATCACCTTAGTATCTAGCTCTTTTTCCAAATAATCTATTATTTCCCGGGATAGCTCTACTGCCTTTTCCTGTCCTTTAAGAAAAGATAGGGTCAGATTGACAAATCCGAGTCTTACTTTTCTGAAATTAACACACACGCTTTCCTCCTTTCCGACGGTTAAGTCCCCAGTCCATCCTCGCTCTAATGCTTCTTTCCCCTGAGGCCCTATCTGCTCCAAATAAGCGGTTCTTGAGGCTCTTGTATCTCTTTTCACTCAGCTTGAATGCTGCATGAATTGGATTCCGCCGAGTACTTATTGGTCATTAGACGACCGACAAGTACTATATACACAATATCTAAAAGCCTGTCAACTAGCAAAGTCCGGCATTTTAATCGAAATTTAGAGATTGTTTCAAAATTATGGGATAGAGGTAGGATTTCTTTAGCATGAAAACCATACTCGGTTTGAACCACCTGCTACTTTGGCCGAAGAGTTGGCTCAAGGTGGGGAATACCCTTTGAAAGAAGAGTGTATTGAAATTTTCAGGAAATCAGAGAATCTTTCCTGAGTGTCTTGGCAAAGCTTTTTATAGTATCACATATTCCTCGAGGTGAGAGATTGTACTTACCCATAAGTTCACGGTAGGGTCCGGCAGAGGCAAATACATCCGGGACCCCCAGTATTTTGAGGGGAGTAAGATTTACCTGAGAAAGAAACTCACTAACCGCTCCTCCCAATCCCCCCACAACGCTGTGTTCTTCAACTACCAGGATTCCAGCGGTATTTTTGGACGTTTGGAAAACAAGCTCTTTATCCAGAGGTTTAATAGTAGGCATGTCAATGACTCCAATTTCGAGAGAATCGTCCTTCTCCAGAAGTTTTAAAGCTTCCAGAGTGTGCCATACTGTGATGCCGCAAGTAACCACAGTGAGATCCTTTCCCTTTCGTAAAACCTTTGCCTTTCCAATCTCAAATTTTTCATTACGGTTATAGAGAAAAGGAAGGTTTACACTCCCCAGGCGAATATAGACAGGTCCTTTGTGTTTTGCAGCTGCCTCTACACACCCTTTTACCTCCACCGGATCTGAAGGGACAAGGATCACCATACCAGGTAAGGTTCTCATCAAAGCAATATCTTCCAGGGAGTGATGAGTTGGTCCCAGAAAAGAGTAAGACAGACCAGAGTTTCTCCCCGCAACCTTCACATTAGCAAAAGTATAGGCAAGGTCGTTCCTGACCTGTTCAAATGCTCTCATAGTGATAAAAGGGGTTATGGCACAGAAAAAAGGAATCTTACCCGAGAGAGCAAGCCCAGCGCAATAACCGATAACGGATGATTCCATCAAACCAAACTCCAGATAACGCTCGGGAAAAAGCTCTCTAAATTCTGCAAAACCAGAACTCCCCCCAGAATCAGCTGATACCGCTAAAATATCCTTATTTTCTTTAGCAAGTTCAACAACTGATTTTCCAAAGACTTTTCGGGGATCTACCATCTCCAGCATTATACTTCCTCTAATCTTCTCATCTCTGCAAAAGCTCTCTCACACTCTCCGGAGGTTGGTTTCCAGTAGTGGAATTTATAATTATCTTCAGCAAAGGAAAGTCCTTTTCCCTTTATTGTATTGGCTATTACGGCGGTGGGGTACCCCTTTTTAAGAGGAATATAGGTGAGCGCGGCAAAAATCTCATCAAAGTTATGACCATTAATTTCCCTTGTCTGCCACCCAAAAGCTCTCCATTTATCCCTCAGGGGCTCCATATTCATGACCTCACAGGTAGGACCCTGAATCTGCAGCCCGTTTCTATCCACGATGGCAACAAGGTTATCGAGCTTATAGTGCCTCGCTGCTGAAATGGATTCCCAAACTGTTCCTTCTGTTATCTCTCCATCTCCCAGAAGAACGTAAACTTTGTACTCTTTTCCATCCAGTCTCCCAGCTAAGGCTATACCACCCCCAATAGCCGGGCCATGACCTAATGAACCTGTATTTGCCTCTATACCTGGCAGCTTATGTCTGTCCGGGTGCCCTGGAAAAGGACAATCCATACTACCATAAGTGAGAAGTTTTTCTTCGTTAAAAAACCCTCTCTGCGCCAAAGTTGCGTAAAGAGCAAGACATTTATGTCCGGCGCTAAGGATAAATCGATCGCGCTCATCCCACTGAGGACGATTAGGATCCAGGCGGAGAATCTCAAAATACAAAGTGACCAGAACCTCCACACAGGAAAGAGCCCCTCCCACATGCCCACCACCTTTTCCTTTGCAGATCATTTCCACAACGTTCTTTCTAATATGAGCTGCCTTTTTAGCCAGTTCAGCTTTTTTTGAAGAGGTTAATTTAATCATTGATTCACTTCCTTATCAACAAGGATAAATCCCTTTTTTTACAGGTTATTTATTTAGTTTGATTATACTTTAGTGTGCTTGTTTGTCAAAACCACGCGCTCTGCCATATATAATGTAACTAAAGAGGACCTGGTTGTGCCATATGAAAAGTAACCGAAATATCGTAAACTACTCCCTGCTTTGT
>JBHIEG010000076.1:0-4370 GCA_046760505.1 Candidatus Hydrothermarchaeota archaeon | reverse complement strand
TGCTCAACGGGATAACAAATGGCACATCGATTACAAAAGAGTTTATCAATACTTTGTCAGAGGTAAAGAGATCGCCGGAGCCTATTACTTTACAGGAACTCCACATTTTGAAGATACAGAGAGAATTAGAACTTATAGAATGTTCAAAAAAGCCCTGATTTACATAGGCTATACTGTGATTGACAAAGAGGTCAAAGTAATTATAGACCGACAGACCAAGGAGAAGATAATAAAGGGTAATTTGGATGTTGAGATTACCTTGCATATGATAACCTCTATGGATAGCTACGACGAGGCTGTGTTGTTGGGAGGAGATAGTGACTTTGTTCCGGTCATCCAGTATTTGAGAACCAATGGGAAGAAAATTACCTGTGTAGGAAGAAAGGAATCAACAGCATTGGAAGTTTTGAACGCTGCTAATCTGTTTATAGATCTCAACGAGATAAGGGACAACATAGAGAAAATAAGAAAGGGGAGCTCGTGACTCATAAGCTCCCCGTTCATATGGGCCCCTTGTTGATATGGGGCTATTCATATGTTGTTATATTTATACAAGAATTTTTGAGAATGTCAAGGGGATCGTAAATACGTAAATTGAGAATCAAAATGGTGTTAGAACATCTGGGTGAAAATCAAGCTGTATTTCCTCTTCACTACAACCACGACGTCCAGAGCTTTGTGTATCGCCACATCAGCCCCGAATTAGCAGGCTTTCTTCATCGGGAAGGCTACCTTGTGGGGAAAAGGAAATTCAAGCTCTTCTGCTTCTCCCGTCTCTTAGGCAAATACCACATAAACTCCCAGGAAGAAAAAATTAGCTTCTCAGGACCGATTTCATTTTACTTAAGCTCTCCTTCAGAAAAATTCATCCAACAATTTGCCGAGACTCTGCTCAGAACCCCACAGGTAAAACTATCCAGAAATCTATTCATAATAAGCAGCATTGAAGTTTTCCCTAAACCCCTGATTCAGGGCGACGTAGCTATCAGAATGCTCTCACCAGTTACTGTCTACAGCATCCTCTTTTTCGCCAACGGTAAAAAGAAAACCTACTATTACTCCCCCTTTGAAGCCGAGTTTTCGCAGTTGATCAGAGCCAACATATTAAAGAAATATCAGGCTCTTTATGGGACGAGCTACGATGAAAAATCCAGTCCTCCTCATTTTGAAATTTCCCCTCAGAGAGTGAATCAAAACTCAGAGAAAAAGATTAAGTATATTCCTTCCTCAGGCTCCTACACTCTTATAAAGGCCTGGCTGGGAACCTATAGAATCCGGGGAGACCCAAAGCTTATCTCTCTGGCTTACGATACTGGCCTCGGTTCCAAAAACTCCCAGGGTTTCGGCATGTTCGAGATTTCTTAACTTTGGTAAGAAATTTTCATTATTACATTAAAGTAATACTGCAAGGAGGAAGGAGATTTTATAAATACTTTAACAACAAAAATCTCTTCTTCCAAATTGCACCTAGAGGGAATTCTGCCAGGCGTAGAGGAGAGAATATGAGAGAAGATAAGGTAGGAACAAAAGCACATCTCTATCTTGAAAAAAAATGGACGGTAATAAACGGGCGAAAATTGGCGCTGAGCTGTACGAGATGGCTCGTAAAATTGTTCTCTCTTCTATCAAAAAAGCCCAGGCATTTTCGAAGAGCAGCTTAATAAGATGCTGAAAGAGAGAATGCAGTAATGACTCAAGAAACCGCACTGAGGACCCTCTGGCAAAAAACAAAGCTTTGCCACAATAAATTGGAGAAAAATATCGTTGAAAATTATATTAATTTTCTCCGTCAGGTGGCAATTCATTATCTTAAAAAGAAAAAGCGCGTATTCTTCAAAGAGAATCGCATTGTTCACTGGGGAGAGTGGAATTTTGGTAGCTTGTTAATTCAAGGCTCTGAGGATGTGAGCGATGTTTTTGGTGATCATATCAGCGAGATTCGTTTTGAACCAGAAGTTGATAAATTCACTAAAAAAGAAGACTATATAGAGGTTCATCCAGAGAATATAGATATTATCCACTACCAGGTAGATGAGCTATAAAAACTAAGGCTGGTTATTTATATTCGTTGATTGCAGCAGGCAAAATTATTCCACAAAGGGGTCTACAATGAATAGTAGGGAAAGAATTTTAAGAGCTCTTGATCATAAACAGCCCGATAGGGTGCCTGTCTTTGAGCTTTACATCAATGAATCAAGTATAGTCAAATTAGCCGAAGTCTTGAGGCCTGAGACAGTGGAAGTAAAAGCTACCAAAGATAGATTTGGAGAGGAAAGGTTGGAGATTCTGGATATTTACTCTTTCCTAATCAAAGAACTTGAACTGGATGCTACCTGCACTAATTTCTCGATGGGCCTAGAGCGCATTAGTGAGAATCGTGGCCGGGATAAATATGGCACACTCTATTGCCTTAGTGAACATGGCGAGCCTGTTCCCGTAGAAGGAGCAATTGGGAGTGCCTCGGATATTAAAGGATTCGATATGGTATCCAAGCTTGAACCTGATGATTTCATCCGAGTTCAATATGTAATTAATAAAACAGGGAAGGATAAAGCCCATTTTTTGACCATTACGGACCCCTTTAAGATAAGCTGGCGTCTGAGAGGAGGTATGCAGTATCTGTTAATGGACTATGTACTCAATCCAGGACTGGTTCATGACTCAGCGCGTATGGCTACTGATTTCAATATAGCTGTTATTGATATGGCTATTCCAATGGGAATTGATGCTCTGGTTATGCCGGGTGATCTGGCCGGTGAGGAGACCACTCTCATTTCGCCTGAACATTATCGAGAATTTATCAAACCTTATCACAAAGAAATAGTGGTATATGCTCACCAAAAAGGCTTAAAAATAGTAAAGCATTCTGACGGGAACTTATGGCCCATTCTGGATGACTTTCTGGAAGTCGGCTTTGACGGCATACATCCCATTCAACCTCAATGTATGGATATTGGAGAAGTGAAAAAATATCTGGCTGGAAGGGCATGTATCTTAGGTAACATTGACTGCCGCAATTTGCTCCCTTTTGGAACAAAAAAAGAAGTAGAACAGACTGTTAAGGAGACGATTGAAAAGGCATCTCGGGGAGGCAATTATATCGTTACCTCTTCTAATTCAATACATCCCGCTTGCAAACCGGAAAACTATATAGCCATGGTTAAAGCTGTCCATAAGTACGGAATATACAATAGATAAGCAAAGAGGGATTTTGTAGGTAATGAAATATGGAAATATAAGTTTGTATAATTACCGTTAGCTCCGATAGAGATGAACTTCATGAGTGGCTAGAGGAAAACGAAATAGAACTTACTTAGAAAAAAGTTGACAAAGTAGCTTCGCGTGCTACACTTAAAAGTAATTAATTAATCATTTTGAAGGAGAAAAGAGTGAAGATAAAAGAGGATTCTAAAGTGATTAAATCAATCTCGGCTTTAATAGCCAGAACACAACTAGGTCAAGTTCTTGAAAGAGTCTCTAAAAACAAGGACCGGTTTTTAATAAGCAAAAGAGGAGAAGCAAAAGCAGTGATTTTGGGAGTTGAGGATTACTTAAAAAACATCGTTAAGCAACCAGAGGCATTAACTAAGCTCCAAAAACAGGCAGAACAAGCTGGGACGAACAAGCTAACTTTAGAGGAGATAGAGAAAGAAATTAAAGCTTTCAGGTCGAGCTAGTAATGTTATGCTTAAAGCAGTCTACCATACTAACATAATAGTATCAGCCGTTCTTCATAAGGATAGACTTTCAGCCTCGCTCTTGTCTCTAGCTTTGGAAGATAAAGTGAGACTTTTTGTATCCGAAGAACTCCTTGGGGAATATGAAGGGATTCTTAAAAGGTCGAAGTTTAAACTAGATAGAAAAGAAGTTGAAAATTTGATGAAACTCATTAAGAGAAAAGCTGTTAAAGTTGAGCCTACCAAGAAGCTCTCTACAATTAGGAAAGATCCGGCGGATAACCGTATTTTGGAGTGTGCTTTAGAAGCTGAGGCGGATTTTATTGTCACAGGAAATAAGAAACATTTCCCCTTTGATAAATTCCATGTAGTCAAAGTAGTCAATCCTCAAGAATTCGCCACTCATTTTATGACAAATAGGTAAAGTTTAGGTCTCAAATAAAACTGACACTACCTTCTTTTATTACATTCTACTCTATTAAAAACAAAGACTCTGGTATCTCTGAGGAAGAGTTAAATAAAAGGCTGAAAGAGAGAATGCAGCAGTGACTCAAGAGGATATATTAAAAAGAGTAATCTCTGCTCTCGAGGATGATAACATCCCTTATACGCTTAGGGGTGCAATAGCAGTAAATTATTAGAAGAGTTATTTGAAACAATCTAAGCTATCCAGAAAGAAGAGAGGAGTGGTTC
>JBHIEG010000075.1:0-4385 GCA_046760505.1 Candidatus Hydrothermarchaeota archaeon | reverse complement strand
TTGAATTCATATATTACACCTCCTAAAACGATTTTTTAAAATTTAGAATAAAATCAGAACATATGACTTCAAGGAAGAAAAGTAAAATAGTTAAATAGCTATAAGGGCAACGCTGAATGCTCCTTCGCTTCCGGCTTTAATTAGAATGATAGAATAGCTCTAGAATATATAGAATAGTAATTCTCCGAGTTCGATTTTAAGCTGATATCCTATCGAATCGTAATTTTTCATACAAACTTATTTAAGGTTTAAAATTTAAATTAACATAATGAACCTTATTTAACTCTTCTTTTAAGTATTTAAGCCTTTAATGCCGTTTTTCAAATACAAAACGATAAATTTTTATAAAATAAAAAAGACACTATAGTTCTTTAGGAAAAAGAAGCCCAATGGACTCTGAACTAGAGAAAAAATGCCCCGTGCGGGATTTGAACCCGCGTCACGGGCTCGAAAGGCCCGGATGATTGGCCGGACTACACTAACGGGGCTTATCGCAAAACGATAAAAATAATTTGCTTTATAAAAATCTTTCTCCAGAATTCCAATAAGAGGTCAATGTGATCTCACGTCAACTTTAATTACGGGAGTCATGGATAAATCTAAACGCTCTTTAACACGGTTTAAAACGCATTTTATAACTTCTTTAACTTCCTCTTGGTTTTCTCTCCTTTTAATAGACAATTTCGGGGATCTTAATTTTAAGATTTCGATTCTTTCATTCTCGATGGGTAGCAATTTTGCATCCACGTTTACAATGAGTTCTTTATCATACACGGATTTAACCTCTATCCACGTCTTACTCAGGGCAAATCTTTTTTCAAGATACTTGCCTATTTTTTCTGCAAGATCTCTGTCAAATTTTTTGTGAACATTTCTTTCAAAGTATTTCTTCCAGAGATCAAGGTATTTTTCTCTCTCGATCTCATCAGGCACTTCTAAACCAGCTTCCTCGAAATATTCTCTTGCATTTTCTATTCTAATCCTGCTATGTACTCTTTTCAGCTTTTCCGTAAGCTCATTCTTCCATTTAATAGCAGATTTTATTTCTTCTCCCAGATCTACCTGGATTAATTCTCCTTCTTCGTAATCTATATCTCTGAAAGGTCTTAACTCGTTGACAACAATGTTCGGAACCATGTTCCTGTACTCAATTATTCTCTCTCTATCGAGTGAGTATACTTCTACCTTGTTTGACGTATAGATAAGAGTTTTTGTATGATCCAAGGCAAGATCGCCAAGTAAAATTCTGTCCCAAACTTCTGTATGTGCAAAAATACCTAATAATCTCCTATCCAAGAAGAAAATATAAATAAACCATTTCTTTCCTCCATATTCTTCGGAAACCAATAGGTAACCATTTTCATATTTTTTGAAGATGGAGAATAGATCGCCGATGCTCTTTGCATTTTTCGGCTCACAAATCTTTTTTCCCCTTGGCACTTCAATCATAGGCGTCAATCTTCATCTTTCATCGAACGTTAAAATTTTTTTCTAAACAAATATGATCGCTATTCCCCAAATATGTCATAACTCAATTTTAATACTAAAAAGAACTCAGATTTTTGCGTTAAAAAATAACACTCATATAGCCTCTAAATAATATATACAGGAGAAATCTTTTAGTAATCCCAGAATGTCTTCTTCATTCAATTTTTTTTCTTCTATTTTTTTCCTTGAAATTATAATCTCTCCAAATACTGACTTTGACCCGAGTCTAGTTATAAAAAGACGTTTATTGCCTATTCTTATTTTCTCCCCGATTCTCTCGCAAACGAAACGGTGAATGATGCAAAAAGGACTCACCGCGATATCTTCTCTCTCTTTATAGTATTCAACTATCTCTTCAAAAGAAGGTGGAAACCTCCCATAATACTCTATATAGCTCCAAAGGGTTTCATAAAATGGACATACCTTAAAAAGGAGTAGATTATCCTCTATCTCTGGAATATTTGTAAAATAAGGCAGAAATGTTTTCCCCTCAGAGATGTTCTCTTTAAATTCTTCCATGTCTCTAAATTCTATGAACTCGATCTTCTCGAAAAGTGTCTCTGCTATATCCTTCAACCAATCAATTGTTTCAGAAGGTCCAGATATGTTTGCCAGCGTCTCTATGTATGTGATTAGCAATATAGAAGGGTATTCCATCTTGTCCCTCAAGATTAGTGTTCTGTAGAAATATGAAAGACTCATCCTATAATAATCTTCTTTTATAAATAACTCGGCTATGAAATGTGGTGGTATAAAATATAAGTTGATTATAGAATTTAACGTCCCAAAAATTATATATCCTAAGCCGGTCGAACCTCATTTTGGTGGGATGATGGAGATAAATGGAGTTGAAATAGAAGATACATTTGCCGAGGCTTTTCCAATAAAGGTTGCAAGGGCTTTGATAACTGCAGCAACAAAAAGATGGGCTCTTATAGCGGCTACTGAAGCAACTGGTTTTGGAACATCTGTAATAGCATGTCCAGCCGAAGCGGGTATCGAGAAGGTGGTTGGAGGGGACGAAACCCCTGACGGTAGGCCAGGAGTATACATTCAGATCTGTCATTTCAGTGAAAAGGGGTTGGGAACCCAGTTACTCAACAGGATTGGACAATGTGTTCTCACAGCGCCAACCACAGCATGCTTCAACGGATTACCAGATGCTGACCTACAATTCGATACTGGAGCAAAACTCAGATATTTCGGTGACGGATACGAAAGAGAAGGAGAGATAGCCGGTAAAAAGGTTTACTACATACCCATGATGGAAGGTGATTTTATCATTGAGGACAAAATAGGCGCTGTCGACGGAGTAGCCGGTGGAAACTTCTTCATTATGGCAAAAAACCAGATGGCTGCCTTAACAGCTGCAGAAGATGCTGTCGACGCTATTATGCAGATAGAAGGCACAATAACCCCATTTCCGGGAGGAATTGTTGCATCAGGTTCAAAGGTCGGTTCAAAATACAAGTTTTTGAAGGCAAGTACAAACGAACGTTATGCTCCAACATTAAAAGAAAAGGTAGCAGATTCTCTCGTACCAAAAGAGGTTGAGGCTATTTACGAACTCGTGATCAATGGCATTAACCTAGATGCAGTAAAGGAGGCTACAAAGAAAGGGATTGAGGCTGCCGTAAAGGTACCTGGCGTGGTAAAGATCACAGCAGGAAACTATGGCGGAAAGTTAGGTCCATACAAGATAAATCTCCATGAACTATTCTAGTTGCTTCTTATTTTTTTATAGGTGTCGAATAAATGATTCAAATAGAAGAACTGGAGATAGAAAAGAGTAAAGTTCTGGGTATTAAGGTGGACCTACCTCTGGCTCCCTTAATCCTCCTAAAGGGAAAAAGAGGTTTCTTAATGTGCGGTTACCTCAATATTCAGACAGCAGAAAAACTTGGAGACTCATGCGCGATGGTTACCGGCGTAAGGACATTTGAAGATGTTATGAATGCTGACATAAAGGCAGTCACAACCAGGGCCAAAAATCTGGGCATAAGGGAAGGCATGAAAGGTAGGGAAGCAATAAAAATATTTGGAGCCCCGTGATGCACACCGCAATAATACAGATTCGGGGAAATTTAAAGAATGATAAGTTAACCGAAGTTTTCAAGATCTTAAAGGACTATAAATTAATAAAAAATAGGGAAGGCTACGACTTCTATTCAAAAAACATAAATAAGGCTAGAAAAGACTCCGCAAAAATTTCAAAGATGTTTAACGTACCATTCAATCAAAGTACAAAGTACAAAGGTATGATTAACGGTAAACATGCGTACAATTTTTTCTTTTCAATTAAAATTCCTTAAACTCTCTCTTTAAACTCTTAAGAAAGAGCGGGAATAACGAGATTAAAATGGAAATAGTAGGGCCGCAAACCCAGCACTTGTGGGTTGAATAAGACGGATTTGCTGATTCTTCCAGAGATGTTGTTGTATTCAATGATGGCACGGTAGATGCTGACTGTGCCTGAATAGCAGTTTGCCCCCCTGATTCATCGACTATTTCATCTAACATCTCCTCTATTGATTGATTTATATTCCCATAGGCTCGCTCAGATTTCAGGTTACTTTCGACAGCAATTTTTCTCATGAATAACGCTCCGGTCGCTATTACTGCAAGTCCAGTGGCAGTTAAAATTATGTATTCGAGTGCACCTTGGCCGTACTCTTCAACAATCGACCTAATACTCTCACCATTATATATTTTGTCTTTTTCTGGAGATAGAATTTTGGTTGACAGATATGAGGGAAAATTGACAGACTTATCATTCGAAAATTTCCCAAATAAATTTCGGCAATAACACAAATTTCAAATTTGAGGTAAAAATCGACACTATGCAACGTGGCTCGTTGCATCCGCAACGAACTTTTAGGAAAAGTTCGATGGAGCGT
>JBHIEG010000074.1:0-4539 GCA_046760505.1 Candidatus Hydrothermarchaeota archaeon | reverse complement strand
AAAGCTCATAGTTTTTTGCGTTGTAAAGTACCTTTGCCTCTTCCAAAAGCTCCAAAGCCTCCTCCCTCGTCAAAAAAATGAAGAAAATACTTGGGTTTATTATCTTCTCTGCTGGATGTGTGAGAATTATCCATCTGACTCCCTCTCTTTCATCGTGAGATATTTTTGTTCCATTGGCAGGTGCAAAGTTTACAAGATGAGAGTTTGGAGGAAGAATCACAGAAATCTCAAGTCTCTCGATTGGGTAGGGAAAACCTGTAAAGAATCTATAAGTTGCCTCTCTCTCCAAAATCTCCACAGCGTCCCAGAGATCGTACTCTAAGGTAAAAGAGTAGGTTCTCCCAGGCTCGGTTGGAGGAAACTCAACTGCAAGGATTGTTATGTCCTTAACCTCAGGATTTGTAAAGAAACCCACCTTTAAATCCCCATTTTTGTCCTTAGCTTTCACATTTTTGGTGTAAGCTGCACTCGTGTAGTAGAAGTAGAAGATGAATTTCTCCACAGGATTTGAGGCTTTGAAGGTGACATTATAAATGGCATGAACATCTCCCTGTGAATCGATTATTAATTTTTGATTGAGGTTTAAGATGTTCAACTCTTCTTGAGACGAGATGTTCTGCTGAAATAAGATCAGGAGAGCAAAAATGGCAACTCTTTTTATCATTGACTTTCTTTCACCTAAATTTATAAAAACCTTTTGGTAGAGAAAGCTTTTTAATAATTCATTTTACTTCCAATTATGAGAGAGAGCGATATTGTCGAACTTGCCAAAAAATTCATAAAAAATTCAGACGATGCCTCTTTTCTAAGATTCAAAGAAAAATTTCTCTCTATAACAACAGACATGCTCTGCAAGAAAACTGACGTTCCAGAGGGAATGACCTCAAGAGAAATTGGAAGAAAGTGTGTTGTAATGAACCTCTCAGATCTTGCAGCTGTGGGTTCTGAGCCCCTTGGCTTTCTCTGTGCCATGAGTTTTCCAAAAGATTTTGATTTTAAAAAAGTAAAAGAGATTTTCAAAGGCATTTTAAAAACTCTCAAAGTCTATGAAACAGATTTTTATGGAGGAGACACCAACGAGGGAGAGCTTGTGCTCTCAGGGGTTGCCTTTGGAATCTCTCAAAGAGTTATCTTGAGAAGTGGTGCAAAGCCCAAAGACTTGATCTGTCTCACAGGGGACGTAGGCAGGGTTTTTGCAGGATTTAAGGATTTGAGGAGGGCAACCTCAAAACTCAAAGAAAAGATATATAGTCCCCTCGCAAGAGTCGAGGAGGGTCAAAAGATGTGTGCAAACTCCTGTATAGACATCTCAGATGGTTTGAGTACAGAGCTCAACCATATTTCCAAAGCCTCTAAGGTAAGGTTAAATGTAGAATCTGAAAAACTTCCCATCCATAGAGATGTTTTCAAGGTTGCTGAGAGATTCTCTGAGGATCCAATTTCCTATGCCTTAAAGAGTGGGGAGGAGTTTGAGCTACTTTTTACAGCTTCAAAGGAGATGCTTTCAAAGAATGATTTTGAGTTTAAAGTAATTGGTAAGGTTTTGAGGGGAAGGGGAGTTTTCGTAGATGGTGTGAGAATTGGGAGAATGGGATGGGAGCATTTGGTTTGATAGGAATGCCTCCTTAGCTTTATCTTCTCTATGAGCTTACCTATAAGCTTATATCTTTCTTCTGGCGAAAGATTTATATAGAATGTTTTCATGCAAATAACAGTTTGGTCAACACAGGAGGTGATGCAAAAAATGAGTAAGAAAATTTGTAAGGAGAAAGGTTCATCCAAAGAGAGGATATCCGACAATGTCGGATATGAACGAGTTATACGCAATCAGCTTAATAAAAAAGGAGGCAAGGTGAATGAACCAAGAAAATCTTGAAAAAATTCAAAGAAAACTGGAGTTAATAACTCGAAAATGGTGGTTTTTTCTCATATTTCTTTTTATACAATTTATTCCGCCATACACATCAAAAGGTTATGAGTGGGCGGAAACGGGAATAGTCACTGGAGAGATACTTAGCCACTCTATGGTATTTTCCTACACCGCATTGTATCCCATTTTCAAAATAATCCCCATTATATTTATTATTTCGATAATCTTTCTTGGAAATAGGATCACACGTCTCTTTAATTTCTATGTAGCTATTACCTATATTCTTTTTACATTTCTTCAAAATATTGCTGTTACTGAAAAATATGGTTTAGGGATTATCACACTTAACATCGTTATGTTTCTTATAGTTGCTGCTTTTTGGATCTGGGAAACAGTTGTCCAGAAAAATGATTTTACGCCACGAAAACAGCCCATATGGAAGTACTGGGTAATTCCTTTTGGATTTCTGGCATTTTGGTATCCTGCGAATCCTAATACGCTCATGCCAGATTTTAATCCCATTTACTTATTAACAAATGCATCTGGTTTAGCTTTTTGTATGATGACACCAGTGTATCTGGCAATACTTACGCTATATCACCCCAGAGTTAATAAACCAACGCTAAGAGTTACAAGTCTTGTTGGCATAATTATCGGCTTCTATAATATGTGGGTAAATTTCTTTATCAATCCCAGCGCTTTATGGTGGAACGGGGTGTTGCATATACCCTTACTAACCATATCCATATATGGTTTCATACTTTCTCTTAAAAAGAGATCGGTAGAAGAAGCAAAAAGAGATTAAAAAGATGGGGGGAGTAAGCCGACAGCGTATAACAGCGGATAAAAGGGAAATCAAGGATTTCCCAAAATTGCCTTCGGCAAATTCTTTTATCCGCAAAACGTTATCTGCAATGGGTCGCTCAGGAAAAAGATTAAAAAAGGCATTTGCAATTAAAGATTAGGAGAGATAAGAATGGGAACAAAAAAGGAAGTAATTGCCGAGATATTTAGAAGATGCAAGGAAAAGAAGGAATCTATATTTGATAATACATTGGTTAAACAGGTATGTAAAGAATATGGTTTTGGTAATCCATTTGATGTTACCAAACTCGACAGCACTTCAAAATTTCCACAAATTTTATTAGATGAAGATTATTTTATTCTGCATTTAGGAAAGGGACGACATAAGTTCGTTAAAGGAATATGTAACGGGTATCATTCTTTCGAAGAGATAAAGGAAGATTGTATTTTTGATTGGAAATATCGGAAGAGTATTTTAAATGAATTTGATACAAGCGAGTCAAATATATTGTCAGTAGCAAGTAATCAAAGGATAATACATGATTTTCTTTATGAAGATATAGTTGCCAGTCCAAAGGTTTACAGTGCAAGGCGAACAAAGATGAATTTATCCTATCGGGTTGGAAATGAAAAAATTCAAACACAAAACCTTCAAATGGAAATAGACCTTACAATGGAATTACATGGAATGGTAACAATATTTGAAGGTAAAAACGGTTTTCCTGAAAATTTTGCCGTATATCAATTGTTTCATCCTTTCAAATATTTCTTTTTATTAAAGGAAGAAAAGAAATTGAATGTTAAAGAAATTACATGTTGCTATGTATTGAGAAAAAAAGAAGAGGGTATGTCTATTCTTAGACTTTATAACTATACTTTTGAAGATGAAAATAATATGAAATCCATAAGATTGTTAAAAAATGCCCAATATAATCTTATCAGGAGGTGATAGAAATGACACATGATGGTATCAATATTAAAAAATATCTAAATCAGGTGTTTTTGATGGATATTATGGATCTTCTAAAAGAACTGCCGGATAAATGTGTTGATATGGTTTATGGTGATCCAGATTATAATGTTGGTATAAAATACGGAGATAAATCTTATACAAAAACTTTTGAGGAATATATTGATTGGTATATCGAATTAGCAAAAGAATCTATAAGAGTTTTAAAAGATACGGGAAATATGTTTTTAATAAATTATCCTAAGCAGAATGCCTATTTAAGAGTAAAATATTTAGATAAAGTATGTTATGAAGTTTCAGATTATGCGTGGGTGTATAATACGAATGTAGGTCATACTCCGAAACGATTTACTACTGCTCACAGAAGTATTCTTCATTGTCGAAAGACGAAAAACAATAATTTTTATAAAGATAATGTAGCGGTTCCTTATAAAAATCCGACAGATAAACGTATTTTGAAAAACTTGGCAAACGGCTCAAAGGGAAGAATGCCTTATGACTGGTTTTATTTTGATTTAGTTAAAAATGTAAGTAGAGAAAAGACTTTCCATGCCTGCCAAATACCGCAAAAACTTTCTGAAATGTTAATCAAGTCTTGTACAATGCCCGGAAATGTTGTTTTAATTCTTTTCGGAGGAAGTGGTTCCGAAATAGAAATCTGCAAAGTTCTTAATAGACAATATGTATCTGCCGAGATCGATGAAAAGTATCACAAAATGATTCTCGACAGACTAAGTAAAGGTAAAATAGAAGAAAAATATAGATTGAGATTGAGAAAATATGAGGCCAAGAATATTCAAACTCAAGTTACACTTCTTGAAGAACAAAGGGAATATCTGATAAATAAAGAAAAGGCAAAGACTGAAAGTGTATAAAAAGCGACCTACAGCAGATA
>JBHIEG010000073.1:0-4556 GCA_046760505.1 Candidatus Hydrothermarchaeota archaeon | reverse complement strand
ATATGATGAGAGTTTTTTACCTATTTTTCTCCAAATTTTTACTCACTCTTTTTTTTACCTCTCTATTCATTGAGAAAGGGGGTGATAAGGTAAGATAGGATAAATTCAGAATAAATTACTTTAAAACCTTTCTAATGCTCCGTTTCTCATATGGGGGTTTAGAAAGGGGGTGATAAGGTAAGATAGGATAAATTCAGAATAAATTACTTTAAAACCCCCTTCTCTCTAAAGAATTTTTACCTTGGCTAATTCAACAATACAATCTTTCTCAAGCTTTTCCAAGGATTTTTTGAGTTCTGCACCATCCAATAGTATTATACCCTCTTTTTTTGCGTATTCGATTGCCTGGGAGGTAAATTTATTGTTTGTGACCAAAAATCCAGAAAATAGCCGGTCATTCTTTGATAGGAGAGACTTTACCTTTTCTACGCTTTCTTTTCCAACCGGAGTTTGAGATTCCTCCAAAAATACGAGGTTTTCTATATAAAAAAGACCTCCGGGAACTCTTCTTCTTGCTATAAAGTAGTTATTTTCCTCTTTTAGATGGTATCTGCCTCTTTCGAATACCTTTTCTGTCAATATTTTTAGAATTTCTTTTCTTGTCTCTTCGCTTGGTCTATCAATAGTTTCTTCTGCCTTGGATACATCCTCGAAATTCATGAAGTCAGAAAAACAGACTCCATTACCAAATTTTTTCGCGAGTTTTATCAGAAAACCAATTTCAACCAATTTCTGAGTATTTGTGCGGAGAATTATCTCCGCATCGATTTCTGACTTCGCTCTTTCAATGCTCCTTGTGTTCAGCAAGACAAAATCAAAGGAGTTTGTCATTAATCTATAGTTATGTCCGTGCCTCTCGTACTCCATTATTTTATCGTAGTCATGAAGAATCCCGCCCAGTTTTGCTAGAGGATAGTAATCCCTTATATGGGCTCTTATTTCGGTTATGAAATCATTTATTTGGGCAGATCTCCATTCATGCCATATTCGGTTTTTCCATTCCTGAGGGAAGGTTGGATCTATGGAGAATGAATCTATCTGAGTATCGCTCTCAAATTTCTTCCTGCATATCTCGCAGAAACAGGAAAAAAGTGAGGAATATCCAAAATCTTTCAAAATCAATCCCTTAGCACCTGTTTCGAAGAGTTTTAGGGAAATATCCTTTATCAGATCCCTATACTCTGGGATTTGGATACAAATGGAAGGTACTTCAGTGCCATAGTCCATTCTTTCGTGCCATCTGAAGAGCCAGCTCAGGTAATAGTTGTCTATTTTCAAAATAAAGTAAATTTCAAGGTCCCTATCTAAATCAAGAATGTCATTAAGAGCATCAATCCTTGGGTCAATGAAGTAATCAGAAATATCTCCTTTTTTGAAAAAAGACTTGTTTTCAACATCTATGAAGATATGTGTACCTCCATTGGTTTGAAAGTCTTCGGATAATTTTAGAAAATCTCTTCTTTCCATGCTTATTAACGTATTTATATCAAGTTCTAGGGCTAGATAACTGAGTCCAATCAAGTAGATCAACCAGATTTAGCATTGATACCATAGAATCTTTTTAATAACATAAAATCTTTTTGTTAAATTTCAGCAATTCGTGCAATAATTCCCAAACTCGCTTCTGTTACCACATCCGTTCTTGACCCACCTCCAAGAACGACTTCTAGAGATCCATTGCAAATTTCATCGGCTAGATCTCTTACCAGATCCGCTATACCAAAATAACATTTGGTTGTGAGCCCTATACTCCCGTAGTCTCCTTTGTGAGTATCGTGTCCGAAGTACCAAAAAAGTAGGTCTGGCTTAAATTTTCTGGCTCTGGGCGAGAATTCCTCTTCTACCTTTTTTAGATATTCTTCATCAGTTATACCCCAAGAATATCCTACATCAACCTTTGTTCCGTCTTTAGAGACCTCATCGTATCCGCAAAAGCATACATGGAGCACCTCAGAGTCGTTGGCAAATATTTCTCTTGTGCCATCACCATGGTGAGCATCAGTATCCAGAATTGCAAATCTTCTCGCATTATACTTTTCTCGGAGATTTTCTATCGCCAGAGCAACATCGTTGAAGCAGCAATAGCCCCAGTGATAGTTTCTCCCAGAGTGATGACCGCCTGAACCTATGTAGACGAAGGCATTATCGATCTCCTTCTCCCATATCTTTTCCGCTGCCTGAACCACTCCTCCAGCAGAATGCCATGCTGTAGAGCACAAAAAATCTCTCTTTACTCCTTCTAACATCTCTTCTGTATGTACCCTTAAAATCAAATCTTTTGAAACAGGTTTTGACTCATAGAGTTTTATGTTGGAATTCTTTAGGATTTCTTTGAAAGCATTCGGAAAAAGGCTCAGTCTGGTGCCTATAGTTAAATAACTTCTTTTACTAAAGGATGGATGGTAGAAAATCCCTGTTTTTTTCATTTCTACCACTTAAGATGATCCATGGTAGGATGAATATAAAAGTTGCTGACCTTAAAAATTAATTGTTAGAATACTGTTAGAATTATTAAATCATCTAAAAGGTTATAGCTGACTGACTTAACATCGGTAAAGAACTTAATTTCCTTTCTATTTTTTCTAAATTAGAGATTTTTTATTTTTCAAAAAGGAAAATCATCAAGTAGAAAAACAGTATGATAAACTATATAAATCTAAATCCATAATTTGATTTTGGGGAATAAAGATGCGTGTACCCACAGGTATCCCAGAAATCGATGAGATTCTCGGCGGTGGAATCGTAGAGGGATCCCTCGTGGAGTTGGTGGGAGGTTGTGGTACAGGAAAGACCACTTTTTCGTTCCAATTTGCATTCACCGCCGCCAGATTGGGCGAGAAAACCTTGTACGTAACCACGGGAGAGCCCATCGATAAAATGATAAAGTACATGAAAGGATTCAGTTTCTTCGATGAAAAGTACATCGGAGATAAGATAATACTACAGGAAAGTTTTTTCAGGAAAACAACTGAAGGTACATATGCTAGCATGTTGGAGATTTTCTTTGATAACCTAACTTCTAAAGTGGAGCAGGAAAAAATCAGTAGAGTTGTGATAGACTCTGTTACTCCAATTATCCTCTTCTTAGAAGAGTCCTATTCAAGAGAAATGTTATCGCGTTTAGGAACTTCACTTTCCACAATTGGATGTACAACCATTTTTACATCAGAGGCAATTGAACAGGTAAACTACTTGGAATATTTGGTTGATGGTGTTATTGAACTTCGAGAGTTTCCGTTGAGAGACCAAATCCACAATATCTATGCGCTTAAAATTAAGAAGATGCGCGGAGTAGATCATCCAAGAGATCTTATTCCCTACGAGATAACTGAAGATGGTATTAGGATCGATCCAGCGGGGCTGTTTGAACTTGTCGGAGAAATCATTGATTAGTTTAGGAACTCCTGAAGTGGATGGTCTTTTAGAAGGAGGCGTACCTAAAGGTTCCTCTGTATTTCTAGAAGTTGATGAGGGTTCTTCTGCCTTCTCTCTGCCTCTTTTCTTCTTAGCTGAAGCTCTTAATCACGGAGGAGGGGGCATAGTTACAACGTTTGAGAGACCTTTTGTGGAAATAATCAAAGATCTCGAGAGAGTAGATGTGGATGCAAGGGAGTGTATAGAATCAGAGAGACTTTTTATCATTGATTCCTATGTTAAAACTCTTGGTTTAGGTGATAAAAGTTTCTTAAAAGATCCAATATCCAAAAAAATCTATTTTACTCCTTTCTTATTGAATAAGGTCGCCTTTTTAACAAAATTATGCGCAAATAAATTAATGGAGAAGGGAATAAAGGATATCAGGGTATGGTTCTGTGACGTGGGATATCTAATAAGCGAAAAGGATGTCCAAGCGGTATCCAGATTCCTTAAACATATAATACCCTACTCAAAAGCCAATGAGATGACTCTCCTTGCATGTGGACCTAGTCCGAAAGTTTCAACTCGTGTTCGCCTGCTTGAGATAGCATTCGATGTTATCATACGCACCGAGACGGTGGAGAAGGAAGATATGTTCCAGAGAAAGATAGGAATCGTAAAGGCCAGGTTTATTCCACATGAGAATATACTCGGTGAGTATTCCCTAACTGAAAAAGGACATATGTCGTTTAGTTTCCCAGAGAAGGTAGCCCGAAAATTGGAGAAATTTAAGCTAAAGTGATTTTCATGATTTTCGCAGATGCGCTCCTGTACCTTTCTGCGGCTACGTATTTAGGAGTCCTTATTCTGTCTTGGTATATATTCAGAACTGCAAAGCTCAAGATTATATTCTTTTTTTCCCTGGGTTTTACCATGATCTTTTTAGGTAAATTGGTCCTTGTGATTTATGGAACAGGTGCCATAGTTTACGAACTGATCCTAGACCTCTCAGCGTCGATATTCTTTATCGCTGGTATCTTAACTGCCTGAGGGGAGCATGTGCGAATTACATACGTAATTGCAATCTTGTTAGCACTGTCTTGGGCAGAGGCACTTAACCTGTCTCTATATATCGAGTATAGACAACCGACCATAGATACAGAGGGCTACGATTGCAGGGACTGTCACATGAATGCCTC
>JBHIEG010000072.1:0-4739 GCA_046760505.1 Candidatus Hydrothermarchaeota archaeon | reverse complement strand
CCGCCCAACACGCGCTTGCAGCCGACCCTGCTCCGCTGCGCTCCGCAGGGCGGCTAAAGCGCCCCGTTAACCGGCCCTGTTCCCTCACTGCTCAACACAGCTCGAAAAACGAGTCGGTGCCAAGATGCGGAATCATGTCCCCTGCCAATCCTTCAAGCCGGCCGGTCGGGCCGATGTCGATCCAGTCCTCAATGCTCCCAAGGTAACACATGCGTTCTGCTCTGTACATCCGCGTTTCCTTATCGTGAAGAAAGAACCGCAGAATAGGCGCAAACTGGCCACGTGAATAATACGTTTCTCGAAACTTGTGATAAGGAGCCGTAGAACCTAAGCGGTCCGGGGGCAGTTCTTGACATTCGAACTGACCACTGGAGTTGCTTCTTTTGGCCTTGGCAGCCTATCTATGAGTCTGTCGTTTTTGCATGAGAGATGAAATGAAATCCGTCACAGTCCATAATTATTCGAAAGACAAGTACTATCCTCGCGTGGTCCAGGCGATTGCAAGTATCCTGACCCGCTCTGACGTAGTCACGCCTGTTGATGTGTTAAGGGAAATGGGGAACCTTACGAAGAAGAATCACGATTCCTGGCATAAGGGGCAGGTTCCGTATCTTGTATGTATGGAACCAATCCCCAGAAAAAAATGAAAGATGATTGATCGAGCTATCCCGAACCACAGGCTGGAGTAGGATGCTCGTTACACATGCACTTCTTTAAGAAATTCGAGAGCATCATCAATATTTTCCAATTGAAAATAGGCATAACCAATCTTCTTCCGAACATCTTTCACCCCAGGATTTTGGGAGAGGATTTTCTGAAAATGAGCAATCGCTGACCCATATTCCATCATATCCAACAGCATATCTGCCTGCTTCATTATGGTTTTTTTCACTCTTTTTCTCTTTTTTAAATTATATCATAATGAAAGTGCCTTAAAAATTTTACGTAGCAAATAGTATGCCAAAATGATATTGAGGTAATCTCTGCATTTTTGGATGAAAAATCGTCATTAGGGAGGACACTTGTATATTAATATAGACACTTAATTGAGAAGGAACTCGCCTTTACTGCGGAAAATCGAATAATTATAAAAATCCCCTTATTTAATTAACGTTTTTACCCCCTAAAAACGCTCATTTAAGCAAAATAGTAAGGGGAGGACTGAAGTAACTTATTGAAAATAAAATAGATACCTAGGCCCGACCCTTTATGGCGATTTCCACTGTGACCGGGTTTTCTCCTCTTTTCTTTATTGCTAGACTTTGTCCCAAAGTGACTGGATTTTGAATCTCAACCAAACTGTCACCCGCAATTACTTTTATTCTGTCAGAGGGAAAAATTAGTTGACTTCAGACAGCCTATTTCTTAAAATTTATATTTTTTCTATAGAAATACTAAATTTATATTGACTTGAGTGTGTTGAAAATAATATTCTCATTTCAAATCGTGAACTCGAGGAAAATGGGGAAAATTGTGAGGAATTCTTAGTAATCCCCAAAACGAACTTCCTGCATAATCCTCAATATCAATAAGAACCGAGAAAGGAGGACATCATGAAAAGCAGTCTGAGATTTCTGGGGGCGTTAATGTTAACTGCTTTGCTTACAATATTTTTAATAGTATGTGAAGGCGGTAGTAACGGTGGAAATGGAGGAGGTGACTCGGAAAGATTACTTAACTCTTTTACTCAAGGTTCTAGCGGTTATTATTACAACCCACCAACTTTGGTTGGTAATTACATCTATATTGGCACCTCTCGTCAGCTTAATAATGATCCTGCCAATGATAATTATTTTTTCAAACTTGACCTTAATTTAAATAAAATCTGGGAATATTCACTGGAGAGAAAAGAGGTCAGAGGTGGTGCAACACTTGATAGTGCCGGAAATATTTATTTTGTTGTTGAAGAAGGAAGAAATAAAGGAGATACCTCCAATTCAACACTGCATCTGTATTCCTTAGATAGTAACGGCAATTTTAGATAGTCTAATGTCATATTTTCTCCTCCTCTTGTTCCTACACTAGGGATGTCAAATCCTGCCATAGCCACGGATGACGCCTTTATGTGGGCGGTGATAAATTTTATACATTTGACATCCAGGGAAATGTATTATGGATATTATGGACCTATGGAGATACTATGTCCATTATGAATGCTCCCATAATTGATCCTGATGGGAATATCTACTTCAGTGCTAATGGGTCTGTTATTTCCCTGGACAAAAATGGGACAGAAAGATGGAATTTTCCTACTTCTGGAGAATATTTCTCCAGCCCAGCATTTTCGGTAGATTATTCAAAAATTTTCGTTGGAGTAGAAGATAAAGTATATTGTCTTGAGGCAAGCACAGGAAATAAAGTCTGGGAATTTACCCCTATTGGAATGTTCGGCACCTTTCGTGCTACTCCTGCTGTTGATGGAAACGATAATGTGTACATTGGAACAAAAGCCGACAATAATAGTGTATTCTATGCAATCAGAGCAGATGGTTCTGGTCTTTTATGGAAGAATGAGATTGGCGCTGATCTTTATTCGTCTCCAGCATTGGGAGACGATAAGACAGTTTATGTGGGCTCTGAATCATCGGGCGGCAGCGGTATACGTCTTCATGCCCTTGATATGGTAACAGGAAATACAAAGTGGTCATACTCTCTTGATACAGATGTTGTGTGGAGTTCTCCTGTATTATCAAGTAAGGGGACTTTATACATAGCCACCATGGATACATTAGATGTGGGTAAGGTTTATGCGTTTAAGACTGATTCTACTGGACTATTGCCTAATGCTGGGTCACCACGTTTTCATGAAGGAAATGCCAGTACAGGAAGGAGAGAATAACCTGAAGAATTCAAAAACTCTAAAAAATATCAAAATCATGATGGGGGATGATATGGTGCTTGAGAAGAAAGAAAAGGAAGTTTTCGAGATGCCTCCCTTGACTGCCAGAAAAATTCCTTTTCAGTTCGAAACAGTAGAGCCTGTTAAAGAAAAAGTTGGACGATTTCATATCTGTTATCTGCTGTAAAAGCTCACTGAGAGTCTTAAAAAAATGAACCCATAATCGATGACCCAGAAGATTTAGAAGGAAAATTAAGTATTCAACTCGCCTAAATTACTCTCTCTTACGTCCAAGAAGGTCATTAAGATTTTAGAGAAACATCCTTATCAATTGAATTTCTTAAGCTCATATAATATTATATCTATGAGTTATGGAGATCCAATTTTCAACACACCTGCTTGATAAGGCATTAGAAAAAAAGAAATCCCAAAGAGAAAAACTCAGGTTAAAGACTATAAAAAAAATTAACCATGTCTTAAACAAGCTTTCCCATGATATTCAGTTTAAAGAAGTCTATATCTTTGGCTCATTGACAAAACCTCACAGGTTCTCAAAAAATTCAGACATAGATATGGGATTTATCGGGCTTAGAGATGAAGATTTTTTTAAAGCTCTTGCTTTTCTTTTAAGGGAATTGGAATTTGAAGTTGATATAATACAGCTTGAAAGGCATAGATTCAGAGATAAAATAATGAGGGAAAGTATAAAATGGACCAAAAAAGACTGAATCTATTACAAGGAGATATAAAGGCCCAAATTAGAGAAATAGAGAAGATCTATGTCAGAATTGGAGAAAGAAAGAACAAAAAGGGCATCGCAAATCTTGAAAGTCTCGGTTATCAGCTCCACAATCTTTATTGTGCTTTTGAAGATCTTTTCAAAATAGTGGCTGATTATTTTGAAAACAATATAGAAGAAAAGAAAAAATATCATCGGGAACTCCTACTGCGCATGACCGTATCCATCGAAGGAATAAGGCCCGCTTTACTATCCGAAGAATCACATAAACTTCTTGATTCTCTGAGAGCCTTCAGGCATTTTTTTCGCCATGCCTATACCTATGAACTCGAGCCGAAAAAAGTCAAAATTGTCCTGGAAGATTCCCTCAGACTCAAACCAATTTACCCCAGGGATATCAAATCTTTTTTACATAAACTTGGTGTTTCCTAAACCTGCCTTCTTTTAAGGAGATAGTAGAACGCTATTCTGCTTTCCCCGATGTCCTGCTTGCCCAGAAGTTTGCTAGGGAGGTCTTCTCTCTTCTCCAATCTTAATCTTTCCCCCGAAAGCTCCTTCTCCACTCTCTTTCTCCTTTACCCATACATGAAGGGAAAACTTTTTTTTCACCGTAGGGAACTTCTCTCTGACTTCAACGGAAAGGTCACTCCAAAAACAGATTGGCTGGATTCTGCTCTAGGGACGTTCTGCCTTCATCACGATTTTCCTCTGTTACATGATGATCAAGACTTTGTTCCCCTTGAAAAACACCTAAAACTGAGAACTGTACAGGTCTAGCCAATCACTTCACCTGACCACCAATCCGTTGTATGGCATGGTAGCGAGCGAGTTTTATCGATAGGAATCCGCTTCGATAAGGATTTTAAGTCTTACCCGTCTAGAAATTCTTCGAATTTCATAAAAATATTCGCCGCTTCTTCCGGCGGCCATCAAGGTTTCCTGATAGGCCATGTCGGGAGTCATAAGATAAAGCCTCGATTATAATAGTCTTTGCCCCTAAGATAATAGTGATATGCCTCTAAATTTGCGGTTGGCACGGACTCTACAGTTTGGTGCTCTGGCTTCGGGTTTTTCCTCTCGAAGAATTCGGTGAAATTATCTGGGCTTCAGCTCTGTTTTCTGTGCCATTCCCAGGCAGTGGAGATGATGGTTTCTATATCC
>JBHIEG010000071.1:0-4909 GCA_046760505.1 Candidatus Hydrothermarchaeota archaeon | reverse complement strand
ACTACCTATAGTGAGGGAGTGTATACCTAACTGTTTCTGGTTTTCACACAGTCTGCCGTTAGGCGAAATTTCGAATCCACTATGAGAGGCGAAGAAAAATGGATGAACGAATAAAACAATTGGTAAATCAAATAAAAGAACATCTGATAAAGATGTATGGAGAAAAGATCAAGCAGGTTATACTATATGGTTCTCATGTAAGGGGCGAAGCTACAAGAGATTCAGATGTTGATATACTTGTACTTGTTGATGAGTCCCTTAATCCTTTTGAAGTTAGAAAAAGCTTGAGCGATCTTTTGTTTGACATACTTCTTGAAGAAAGGGAACTTGTTTCAGTTATAGCACTTCCCGAACATTTCTTTGAAACTTATAATTCTTCATTTATATTGAATGTGAAGAAAGAAGGTGTGAGAACATGAAAGAAATATGGGATTTTATGAAGAAAACGGAAAAATTCCTAAGTACAGCTAAACATGCTTTAGATATTGGAGATTATGATTCGTGTGTTTCAAGATGTTATTATGCGATGTTTTTCATGACAGAAGCGGTGCTTCTTACTAAGGGTTTGAGTGCTTCCTCCCATAAAGGCATAATAAGTTTGTTTGGAGAGCATTTTGTAAAAACCGAAATTTTTGAAAGAAATTTAGGAAAGGCACTTAATGATGCCTATGATAAAAGACTGATCGGAGATTATGGGGTAGGTTTTACAGTTACTAAAGAGGAAGCAAAAGATTTGTTAGAAACAGCCCAGAATTTTGTTCAAAAGTTGAGAAATTATCTTAAAAGGTGGATAGAAACAGAGGGAAAATCTTGAGCGGTGTTCGGAATTCTCGCACTCATAATTGGTAAGTGGTGATTGGTAAGGGGTAATTTGAGAAAAATTATTGACAAAGATATGCTTATATTGTTAATTTAAAATCAAATTAGATACTATTAAGACAAAAAAGACATATATAATGGAAATAGAACGAGTTAATAAATTAAAGTCGGTAAATGTATGCCTGAACTTCGGATATGAACGAGATATATATAATTCCGAACTCCAATTCAGTGTGGGCAACATTTGTAGCAAATTATTAGTTATTCTATAAAGCAGTCAAATCAATCTCAAACGATGAATTCTAATCTATATAAGCAAGCATCGGATTTAGAGAACAGTAATCCTCAAAAAGCACTTAAAATATATACCAAACTAGAAGATGAAAATTTAGAATTCCATTGGGATATTCTATTAATTGGAATTCTTTGTCCTGTTGTGGCATTTATCATTGCATTCATAGTTAGACTTCATTTTGAAATCCCTAAAATTCTAGTTACTGTCTTTATTTGGTGTGGCATTGGGTTCTTTCCCTCCTACATGATATATGAAAACAAGAGAAAGAAAAAAACGGGAATAAAACTAAAGAAACCCCATAATATCTTTGTACCATTGAGGAACACGTTAATACTTTTCTTTCATCTTACTATTGAGATCTCTGGTATGATTGTTATTGCAGCTATTGCGAACTTTTTCATTGTTGTTATTTTAGGACCTATTTATCATGTTGCGTTTAGAGTTCCGCTTACATGGAATAATTTTTATAAACTTCCTGAATATATAGCATGGCCTATTACCCTCATTTGCTTTATATATGCTTTTCTTTTGGTAATGTCGGATCCAGTAAGAGTGGGCAAGCCCCTTGTTCCATATATTTTTCAGATAAAGAGGATACTAATAGGGGTAAAACATAAGTTAAAAAAGATAATTTTCTGGATCTTTGCAGTATCTTTTGCATGGATTTTATATAGTGGTTCAATAGATTTTTTTAATGATACTATTACCCCTGGCCTTATTACGAGCATCTTGGGTGGCATACTCTTCAGTCTTAACTTTGGCTATCTACAACGCGATTATAGATTTGGCCTATTGATTAAAATAGGAAAATTCAGATGTTTGACTCATATGAGTCGTCATATTGAAGTTGATTACTTGCTAATAGAAATGGAAAGAGGGGTGTTGTCAGAGACAAACCCACGATATACTATTTGGACTTCAAATTATCCGAAAACAATCAGATATCTAATACACGCTATAATGGCTGCAGTAGACTATGCTACTGCGCCTAAAGACCTCAAGCGGTCAGACGCTTCCGACTACCTTGCGGAAGCAATATATGCGATAGAAGCAGATGATCCCTCCATAGAAATCTACCTGGATAGTATTCAAAAGATCGAGAGCTTATTCAGCCTTCCTCATTATTCTGAAAAAAAATGGCTTCGAGATCACTGCAAAAATAAATATACTGGGATTGGTCGTGTGCTGGCCAGTGGATATAAGTATCCAGAAGGAGAAGACCCTCGTGAATATGAAAGATATGAATATGAAGTGTACAAGACGGGGCAATGGATAGATTTGGAAGTAATTGACGGTGTAATGTATTTCAATAGACTTTTTCATAAGGGTGAAATAATTAAAGGTATTTGGCAATGCGGAGAAACTGATGGTATAGTAGAAATAATGGATGAATTAAAAACTGGTGATACCGTTGGTTACTCCTCGTTTGATAGTTGGTGGGGCTCTCGTTTTCATGTTTGGGAAAAAGCGAAGTGGATTAAAATGTCAGGACACAAAGTGTGAATATGACGGGGTAGAGGAAAGCATTGCAAAATAATGCGTTTCTCAAGGAGGCCATCAAGAATTATTGATAAAGACATGCTTACATTGTTAATTTAAAATCAAATTAGATACTGTTAAGACAAAAAAAGCACATATTATAATGGAAATAAAACGAGTTCGGATATGAACGAGATAAGCTAAATTGTGGGAAATAATAGAAAGGAGGAGGTAAGATGGAAGCATTAGTTGGAATAGGTGGGCTGGGCTTGATATTCTTTATCATTTTTCTTATCGTCACCGCGATAAGAAAAAAGCCTAAGAAAGCACCACTTATCGGGATAGTCGTGTCTTTTGTTCTTATAGTTATTGGAGCAACGCTTTCCAATCAAGGCAACAAGGAACCAACAGGTGCTCCCAAGTCGACAGCAGTTTCTCCAATGGCTAAGGAGTGGGAACTCATAGAAAGTTTTGGTGCGGTAAGGACGGTTTACATGTCACCAACTGGTCTGAAAGATAAGTATTTCATAGCACAAGTATTGCGTAAGTTGGTAGATAGAAAGAAACCTGTACAAGTAATGTTCTTTGACAATAAGAAATATACCCCTCGGGAGCTTCCGATGATGGACGACCAAATGCTACACTGGAAGGCACAATACAACTTTAATCCAAATACCGATTTTGAAAAATTCATATACATCGAGATTACTGACCCAAACTCCTCTCCACCCGGCGTCAAAGCGGTTGAAGCGAATATTCGTCCCGGATACGCTGAGTAAGTTTTATCTATTACACAGAGATAACTCTGTACAAGATAGTATATCTTTAATAAACCTGTGCGCAACTTCGTCTGTGCCGAAACCGTTGAGAAGAGCAAATCATTGAAATAATAAGCTTGAGGAGGGGAGCGGAGGAGACTCGCTGGGTGAGGTAACCATTTTTGCGAAAATAGGCCAAGCGGTTATAAATATAATGAAGGGAAACTCTTTTCTTTTTTATCTTTTGAAGATAATCCCTAATCTCAGCACCAGTAAGAGACCTGAATCTGCTTAAAAGCTTAAGCATCTCCAGGTCCTGGTCCTTGGCAATTAGATTCTCAGTCCGTTTTTCCATGAGTTAATTCGCCACGCTTGACAAAATGTAGTTACAATGACTATAATTTATATGTAGTTATTGTAATTACTAAAGAAAGGAGAAATAATTATGCAACCCTTAAGCGTTGGCATTCGTGAGGCCAAGATTAATCTTAGTAAACTGCTCAAGGATGTTCAAAGAGGTGGAGAAATTATCATAACTGATCGAGGTAAACCAGTGGGTAAAATCGTTCCTGTGT
This sequence comes from Candidatus Hydrothermarchaeota archaeon, assembly GCA_046760505.1. Lineage (GTDB taxonomy): Archaea > CAYFZR01 > CAYFZR01 > CAYFZR01 > CAYFZR01 > CAYFZR01. The sequence goes on along the minus strand of JBHIEG010000071.1, from coordinate 983 downwards.
CCACAGATTCCCTTTCTCTGGCTGAACGCATAAACGAGCTGGAAAGAAAAGGGTGGATTGAGCCTCGAAAAAAGAAAAAAGTGAAAAACTTACCTCCTCCTCTACCCTTACCTAATGAATGGGCTCAAAAATTCCTGCAAGAGGATAGAGGTTCATGAAAGAGCCGTTACCCATTGTGGTGTATTGGGACTCTTCAAGTATTCTGTCTGCCCTGTTTAAAGATTCACACAGTGAGGAGGCCCTAAACTGGTCCCGAAAAGAAGGAGTCCATTTACTCTCAACCTTGTCCTATGCTGAGGTTTGTGCAGTGATATCCCGCATTAGGAGAGAGAGACTTCTGGCTGATGTGCTTATAGATGCTGCTTTTGAGGCCCTGGAGACAGGACCTTGGAGGCGGTTGAATGTTTGGCCAGAATGGGATGAGTTTAAAGTCCTATCGTTAAAATGGCCATTGAGAGGCGCAGACCTCTGGCACTTGGCCACGGTCAAAACGCTACAAAAGCAGATTCCGGAATTACTTCTTTTAACCTTTGACAGCAGGTTAGGAACAGCTGCTGAGGGAGAAAAGCTCACAGCCCGAACTTAACTTAGAAAAAAGAAAATTTCTTCAATGAAAAATAACACTGAAAATAGAGGGTTTCTCGACAGGCTCACGTAACCGATTTTAGTGATAGAGGAATATTATTGTACAGATATAAGGCTATTAGAAAAAATATAACTTTTAAGAAGGTTGTAATATGACAAATTTTACAGAAGGTGTTGTTCAGGGACAATTAGACCAAAAAATACAGACAGAATATGTAAGAAAAATTGTAAGATATAATGAGTTGTTGAATAATGTTAAAGCCAAACTTCATGACGATGTGACAAACTATGCAGTCTTGGGGAGTCTTGGGGTCAAGTCTTGGGGTCAAATTTGAAATAGCAAGTCTTGGGGTCAAATCTTTATTCTTGAATTTTTACTGAATTCACTCTCTATCTTT
>JBHIEG010000070.1:0-4955 GCA_046760505.1 Candidatus Hydrothermarchaeota archaeon | reverse complement strand
AAGAAGATGGGAGTGATTGAATTGGCAATTGCCTGCAGGACAGTAAATGTAGATACAAAAGGTGATGTGGACTTAGTGAACATTACTGAAAAGATAGCCTTTGTTTTAAGAGAATTAGACATAAATGAAGGAATCGTAACCATATTTGTTCCGGGAGCGACGGCAGCGGTAAGCACCATGGAATACGAGCCCGGCTTATTGAAGGACTTCCCAAACGCCTTGGAAAGAGTGGCACCGAGCGAAATAGAATATGCTCACAACAGAACATGGGGTTGTGACAATGGAAAAAGCCATGTTAGAGCAACTCTTTTAGGTCCAAGTCTTGTGGTGCCTTTTAAGGACAAAAGACTTTTACTGGGAACTTGGCAACAGATAGTTCTCTGCGAATTTGATACCAGACCAAGAAAAAGAGAGATAATACTTCAGATTATGGGAGAATAGAGCGTGCGAAGAAAGAAGGAATACGAAAAGATAGCCCTAGAAAGAATAGAGATTCTGATGAATCTGGCAGAGGAAACCTACAGGAAAAATCCCAAATACGCTCAAAGATATGTGGATATAGCAAGAAAAATAGGAATGAAGACGAATGTTCGAATACCAAAAAAATGGAGATTGAGGATCTGCAAGCACTGTAAGAAATTCTTGGTTTTCGGTAGGAACGCTACGGTAAGACTCTCAAGATCCAAGGTAGTGATAAAGTGTCTCAACTGTAATAGGTACTCTAGGATACCATATATAAATGAGATTAAGGAAAAAAGAAGAAAAAAGATGAAAAAATAAACTTCGGTAAATCTAACAAGACGGAAGAATTTATATGAAAGCGGAGATACTTAAGGTGGAGGTGTCCTGTTGGCAACGGTTTACGATGTTCCGCCAAATATCCTTATAGAAAAGGTATCAAAAGAATTAATGAGCAGAGACGATATAAGTCCTCCCCCCTGGGCTCCATTTGTTAAGACCGGCGTCCATAAGGAGAGATCACCTGAAAATCCAAACTGGTGGTACATAAGATGTGCCGCATTACTAAGAAGACTTTACATAGATGGTCCGGTGGGTGTCTCAAGACTTAGGACAAAATACGGTGGAAAACAAAGGAGGGGATCAAAACCAGAGAGATTCAGGAAGGGAAGTGGATCAATAATCAGAAAAGCATTGCAGCAACTTGAAAAAGCAGGATATGTTCAAAAAACACCAAAAGGAAGAACTATATCTAATTTGGGAAGGAGTCTACTGGATAAAATGGCCAATGAAATAATAAATGAGAATCCCGAACTAACCAAATTAGGGTGATAAAATGTACGATGAAGAAGAACTAGAACAGATAAGGAGAAAAAAACTTCAAGAACTGCAGGCTCAACAGCAAGCTCAGATTCAAGAGGCTATAAGGCAAGAGGAGATAAGACAGGAATACGAACTAAAGAAAAAAATGATTCTTAAGAAAATACTGACTCCAGACGCGAGAAGCAGGTTGACCAACTTGAGGATGGTGAAACCTCAGTTCGCGGAGCAAATCGAGTTGCAGTTAATTCAACTAGCACAAACAGGTAGGTTACGAGGCCAAATTACCGATAATCAATTAAAAGAACTCTTGAAAAAGATTCAGGGAACCAAAAAGGATATCAAGATAAAGAGGGTCTGATGAAAGTAGGACTGCTTTACAGTGGAGGAATGGATAGTTCATTTTCTGCTCTAATACTCTCGTCCCTAGGTTATGAAGTAAAGCTCATCACCATTAACTTTGGTCTCTTGGATTCTTGGAAAGCCGCTAGAAGAAGTGCAAGGGCATTAGGCTTTTCTCATGAGGTAAAAAGACTCAACAACGACATCTTGAAGAAGTGTGCCAGCATTATGATCGAAGATGGCTTTCCAAACAATGGACTTAATTATATACACAAGCAGGCTATTCTAAGTCTATGTGAAGATTTTAGCTGTATAGCGGATGGAATAAAAAGAGAGGATAGAGCACCAAAACTACCACACGACGAGATTCAATCCATGGAAATGAAGTGTGGATTCAGGTATATTCAGCCACTTTTGGGCTGGAACTCAAGGGAAATAAGGCATTTTTGCAGAAATCTTTTTATTGTTGAAGAAGGCGAGAGCGAAAAAATATTAAAATCTGACTATGAAGCTGAAATCAGAGAATTTATAAAGCAAGAATACGGGATAGGATTCGTTAAAAAAATATTTCCTGATCACAAACAATCTCATGTGATAGGTTGGAGGAATTCAAGTGGCAAGAAATATTTCCTTAGGCAAAAAACTCAGACTTTCAAAGGCATATAGACAAAATAAACCTGTACCCCTTTGGGTAGTGATGAAGACAAAGATGAGAGTGAGATCTCATCCAAAAAGGAGACATTGGAGGAGAACAAGACTGAAAAGGTGATTTTATGGAAAGAATATACACAATACCCCTGAGAAATGCAAAAAGGGTTCCAAGGAAAAAAAGAGCGCCAAGAGCGATAAAGTTCATAAAATCATTTCTAGCGAGACACATGAAGACTTCTGAAGACATGATTTACGTTGAGAATGCGATAAATGAGAAGATTTGGGAAAGGGGAATCGAAAAACCTCCCTCAAAAATAAGGATTAAGGCCGTAAAAGATGAAGACGGATACGTAACCACAGAGTTGGTAGAATAGATGATAGTGAGAGGAAATCTTGACGGAAACCCAAATATAGGAGTTTTTGCACTGGCAACAGATAATTTTGTATTGATTCCATCAAATCTTACGAAGAGTTCCGAAAGATACATAAGAGAGGCATTCAACATGCGCCCACTCAGAATTACGGTCGGAGGAAGTCCGCTCGTTGGATGTCTTTCCGCTGGAAACTCAAAGGGACTTTTGTTTCCATGGTACGTTTCTGAGATTGAAGTTGATAGAATAGTTAGCGAGATAGTTGATAATTATGGGATAGAAATAGGAATCATTCGTGATAGATTCACTGCCTTGGGAAACTTATTGCTTGCTAACGATCATGCTTCATTGGTGCATCCGGATCTCTCCAATGAAAGTATAAATATCATAGAAGACGTTTTGGACGTTGAGGTTCAAAGAGGAATGATAGCAGGAATGAAAAACGTAGGCGCGGTAGGCATAGTTACAAACAAGGGAGGTTTGCTGCATCCAAATACGAAAGAAGAGGAGATAGAATACTTAGAGACCCTCTTCAGAGTCTCAATTGATACAGGCACAGTAAACCATGGCTTCCCGTATGTGAAAACAGGAATGATAGCAAACTCGAAGGGCGTTCTTGCAGGATCTGCAACAACCGGACCTGAAATTGCCAGAATAGAAAACGCCTTAGGCTTCTTGGATTGAGGGATAAAACATGATAAAGAAGTATGAGATCTTGGGAAGAGTTCGCATGGGGAGAATTTTCCAAAAATTTAAGAAAGAATACACAGCACTTAATCAGGAAGATGCACTAGAAAAGGTTTATTCTCATTTTGGAAGTAAACACAGGAAGAAAAGAAGAGAAATAATCATAGAAAGCATTAGAGAACTCACCGAAGAGAAGGGGGGATAGTTATGGAAATCACCGAAGAAGAAAAAAAGGAACTTCAACAACTTTTGATGGAATTAGAAATTTATTCAGCAAGGATTGAAAGTTTAAAACAGCAGAATGAACTGATTAACACATCAATAGCAGAGCTCCTTACAACCGTCCAAACATTGGACGAGATAAGTGAATTAGAAAAAGATTCCGAGATTCTTACCCCTATAGGCTCAGGTTCCTACATCCATGCTAAAATAGCAGATACAAAAAACGTTGTACTGGGGTTGGGAGCAGACGTTGCAATGGAGAAGAGCATTCCCGATGCAAAGGAAAGTATTGAGAGTAGAATCGGAGAGTTACAGGCAGTTCAGGAGGAAATACAAAAAACAATGGCGGATCTGGTGGAAAAAATAGAAAAGATAAGGCCGAGAGCAACTTCTCTGGCTCAAAAACTCCAATCGGAGATGGAATAATTTGTTTGAAGGTTTAAAATCTAGATTTGATGACTTCACCGTTTCATTCTCGGATAGAATTACATCCAAACAAAAAGAAAGACATCCAAAGATAAAAGAAAAAATGAAGGGTTTGCTAAGAGGTGAGATCTTTTTAACTGAAGATGATTTGGATGATATTCTTTTCGAGTTGGAAATGAATCTTTTAGAAAGTAATGTCGCCTTAGAGGTTGCTGAAGAGATTAAAGATTCTGTGAAAAAACAGCTGGTAGGAAAACCCATAAAAATTACATCAAAAAAGGAAGAAATCGTAAGAGAAGCTTTGAAAAAAGCAGTGCATGACGTAATAACCCACGATTCAATAGATCTCATAAAAATTATTAAAGAGAGGAAATCTCATGGAGAGCCCACAGTAATACTTTTTGTTGGTGTAAATGGAAGCGGTAAGACGCTTACCATTGCAAAATTTGCAAAAAAATTGATGGATGAGAATATTTCGGTTGTTCTATCGGCTTCTGATACCTTTAGAGCTGGAGCAATAGAACAACTGGAAAAACATGCAAATAATCTTGGCATACGAGTTATAAAACATAAAAAAGGATCTGATCCAGCAGCAGTTGCTTTTGATGCGTTAAAACATGCTAAAGCAAAGAATAAAGATGCCGTATTGATTGATACGTCTGGAAGAATGCAAACCAACATAGATTTAATGAACGAACTGAAAAAGATAGGCAGGGTGGTAAATCCTGACTTTGTAATTTTCGTTGGGGATGCGTTAGCAGGAAACGATGTCATAGAACAGGCAAAGGAATTCGATAAATCCTTGGGAATTGATGCCTCAATTTTGGCTAAGGTAGACGCTGATACCAAAGGTGGCACTGCCATTTCTCTTTCTTATGTGCTGAAAAAACCCATAGTGTATCTCGGAGTTGGCCAAGGATATGACGATCTTAGGGAATTTAATCCCGAAGAAATATTGAATCTCATTCTATGATAATG
>JBHIEG010000069.1:0-5328 GCA_046760505.1 Candidatus Hydrothermarchaeota archaeon | reverse complement strand
GAAAGGGGGATGCTATCCTCGCTCAAGATCTCCCTTTAGAGATCCAGAGAATCTCCGAGCTGTCTTATCCTATCCTCCCTTCGGACAGGCTCTCCCTTAAAGAGAGAGTAGCCCAGCTAGAAAAAGAGCTTATCATGGGTGCCTTAAAAGAGACTCACTGGGTCCAGACCAAAGCGGCTAAACTCTTGGGTATCTCCCGGCGAATTATAAAGTACAAGATGGAAAAGTACGGGATTGAAAGAGGATAGGAAAATTCCCAGTTTTCCTCTTCTTGGCGTACAAAAATGTCCATCCCCATCGTTCCTCTAGTGCTCAAAATTGAACAATTTTCCAACCTAAAGCCGAAAGATAGGTACAAATTTGTACCTAAATAAAGGAACCCTCAAATAAAGTATAGTCATTCTGGCCAGGAAACCTCCTTATTTTCCTCGCGCAAGTTCTCAATAAATGAGCCATCTGGAGATAATAGAAATGACTTTTTCTTTATTAGCTTGGATTGGCAAAAAACTTGCTGCCGATAAAAGCCAGAGATGCCCCAGGAATAAAAAACTTGAGAAATCTTCTAAAAGTAAACCATCTTGGTTCACCAGAAAGGAGGATAAGATGAGTGAGGGAAGAGAGCTTTGGAAGAAATATTGTGGATTTTTTGATAAGAGCTTCTCTGAGCAGGTAGAGTATAATGAGAGGAAGAAGAAAGAGTATTTTGAGCGCTGGAAGAAGACCAAGATGGCAAAACAGCTATGTCCCGAGGGAGTCGAGAAATTTGAAGATATTCCACTGACCACTTATGACAATTATCCAATTTTACACGAATTTGGCAAGAAAATAGAGAAGCTGGAAAAAACTGTACCAAGGGGAAAGAAAGAGCTGCTCTGTGATTACTACGATAGAATAGGCAGACAAGCCAGTCCTATGCTTGATGGTTGGATGGTAGATGATTATGGTTTTTGCATGAAAACTTCTGGTACTACCGGAGAAAGTAAATGGTTTGTATTTGGTGATACTTTCTTTAAAAATATGGCTACAGATATTATGGCTATATTAACCCTATGTTGTAGCGATAGTTGGGGTGAGACAACACTAAGAAAAGGTGATTCAGTACTCAATCTAATGTCTTCTTCTCCATATAGTGGAGGACCATTCTACAGAGCAGTTCTTAATGCTGGTCTTAGACTTGTTCCTCCTCTATCAGTTACAGATAATATACCAAATATGAGAAAGAAGATATATCTCACTCTAAAAATGATTGAGAAAGGAAAAAGCGTTGATGTTGCAGGTGGGATTGCGTCATCTTTCCATCTCATTTGTAGGTATTTTACAAACCGTGCGGGACTTTACAAGGATCAATATCAATCTATGAACCTTGGAGTAGTAAAATTAGTATTATTTCTGAGATGGCTCCTCCAAAGAATCACAGGTAGTGATTATAAGAAAGTAAAGGACGTAATGCCTGTAAAAGGAGTAGGAGCCGGTGGCTTCGATACCGAGCTTTATCGAGATTACCTCACAGATCAGTTTGGAAGAGAGCCCTTAAATGTCTACGGTACGACAGATATTGGTTTCCCTATGATGGGACTCCCAGACAGGAGAAAATCCCTTATGCCTGATCTACGAAGTGGTTATTTTGAATTTACAGAAAATGGGGAACTGGTATGTAGAATAGACGAGTTAAAGAAGATGGGAGTCTATGGGCTCATAGCATCTCCTTTTGGGAGTATGCATATTAGATACCAGATAGGCGACCTTTTTAAGGTTGTAGATTTTCGCGATGATGGATTACCTATTTTTGAGTTTGAAAGTAGGAAATCCAGCTTATTGGATATATATGGATGGTGTAGACTGTCCGAAGCCATTGCTATTGAGGCGCTAAAAAAGGCGGGGTTACCTCCTACAGATAAATGGGCCTTTGTTAAGGTGATAGAACCAAATGAGCACCTTTGCCTCCTAATGGAGAAAGAATGGGAACACTCAGAGGAGAAAGTAGCAAAATTGGTGTTTGATTCTTTAAAGGAGATAGACGTAGATTTCCATCACTATGTACGCCATTTTAAAATTAAAAAAGTTTCAGATGTGATAAAGGTAGAGTATTTGAAAAAAGGCACATTCATGAGATACGTTATTAAAAAGTCGAAAGAAGGTGTTCCTCTGGGACAGATTAAACCCCCTAAGCTTATTCCGCCAGAAAGGTTGGAAATTGTTGAGATGTTAAAGGGCGCATGAGGATGGCAGATTGGCATTTAACTCTATGGTCTATTCAATATGTGGTTGCCGTTTTACCTACTCTATCAATCACAATATATTTATACATAAAAAATAAAAAAATCTTATCATATCAAATTTTTTTCATTTTTGGGGTATTTTTATCAACGTGGTTGTTGTTCGTATTTTTACATAGGATCGCTCCCACGGAGAAGTTATCCGAGCATTTCTTTAGAGCTGGAATGTTCTTTTGTCCATTGGCAAACCCCTTAATATTTCTTGCAATCCTATCTCTGGGCAAACTGAAAAATTGGTATGTCTTGATAATTACTCCTGCATTGCTACTTTCAGTCATCATTCTGTTTGTCGATTGTGTCAGTGTTTCTTGGACGTACTATGGATGGACTTATGAGTTTGAGATGTGGTTTATGATCATGTACTCAGTTTTTTCAATCGGATATGCTGGGGCTATAATAATCGCACTTATCTTTCTAAGCAGAAGAACTGAACAATCTTTATTAAGAATGAAATTCTGGCTTTTTATAGTTGCGATTGGGGCTGTCTACCTCGGAGGTATGGGGATAACAAATTGGATTCTGAAGTTAAATCCCAGTACTCCATCATTTGGTGGTATCATAACAACTGCTGAGTTTCTTCTTATTGCTTACGCTATTTCACTTCCCACAGAAAAGATTGATATTTCTCCCAAGATGGTGGAACCATTGAGCAGACTATCAGAATACTATTTGCAGTTCCTAAACAGATTACAAGCCTGCATGCCTGGCAAAGAGTTAGGTGTAAGTGCCATCAAATTTGATGAATACGTTGAAGCCATGGGATTGAGTGGTGTTGTGTATGTTAATAAATGCCAAAAATTAGTTTTTGATTCTGGGAAGTTTGCAAAGGAAGACATTAGTGAGATAACAGATAGCGTTTTAAGAACCTTAAAGGAAATTCCGGAAGCAAAAGAAATATGCCAGGAATTCTCAAATGCATTTGTAGAAACATATAAAATTTTGAAATCAAAATCAAAAAATGGTGCAGATAAATGGTTTGACAGAATGATGCATATACACGGCGATTTTCTTTCGAGACGTGGGATTCTAGACGCTATGCCTAAAGAGGTTAAGATCCCGAAGATTTTTAAAGAGCTTATACCTGGAAGAATGTATCTCTTTAAAGAAGAAAAGCCGACCAAGGCTTATAAAAAGCTAAAAGAAGCATTGAATTATGGGTTTGGGTCCCTCTGCATCTCAAAGCTTCATCCAGAAAAGGTTAGAGAGAGATACGATGTTGACAAAGCTTCCGTATTTTGGCTGACCTTTAAAAAAGCCGAAGGAACAATAAACCCTAAAGATTTTGTCAAACTCAATAGAACGACATCGGAATTCGTAAAGAGAACTGACGGAAGCATCGTCTTGCTGGACTGCTTCGACCAAATCAAGTTTGCAAACGGGTTTCAAAAGTCATTAACTCTGTTGAAAGATCTTAGGAACTTATGTAATGAAAACAACTCAACCATACTGATTTCAATAAACACAGAGATGTTTAAGAAACAGGAGCTCGCAGCCATTGAGAAAGAACTAGAGAAGGTAAGAACAGAATGAGTCTGATGGATATCCTCATGTACTCCCTTGGGAGTGTTTTCTTCATCTTCGCACTAATTTTCACTTATTATTCACTACAAAGCGCAAAACTGACAAAAGGTTCAAGAGAGCATTACCTCATGATAGCTAGTGCTATGCTTTTCATTGTTATTAGCATGATTGGCGTTGTGGATACTCTCTTCTTTCCCGGCAGTGGTTTGCATCTGAGCGTATTCTTTGTGTGGATAATTGCTCTTTGTATCCTTATTTATGGGGGTTTGTTGGCTGGAAAAGCTATCCAGAAGGTTTATCCTAGTTCATTGCTAAAAATAGCTTGGGAGTATCCAGGTTCAATTCATTATTTAATTGGTGTTTCTGTGCTTGTTCTCGGCGGAATTCCAGCATATCTTTTGGACATTTTGCACTCCACATCGGGAGAGTTTTGCTGGTACAGCGTTTTCAGCATCGCTATTTGGGGATTTTGCTTTGCAAATCTAACACTCGGTGCAAGAACATACTGCCTATCCGGGGTCGAACGTGAAGAAGAACAAGAAGAAGTGATTTTGTTCAGAGACGATATTCTTGCTATCAGAGCCTATGGGGCTCTGATAAATAAATTTCTAACACCGACAAAGCCTTTTTCAGGGCTCATCAGAGAAAGTCTACTTGAATATTTTGAATATAATCCAATTCTCTTTGAGAGCTGCAAGTTTAAGCAAGATGGAACCATAGATTTTGAGCCCTTGGTAAGAGACATTGGCAGAATACCCGGAGAAAATAGGATATCAGCGATTTGCACAATGTTCTCAGCGCTTAGCTCGAAACTGCTGGAGCTCTACGGTGCTGTTACCTCACCCAAACACGCTGAAGAGCTCTTAGCCAAAAGCTACCGAGCTACACGAGAAGCCTATAGAGACTCACCAGTGTTTTTCGATATTCTCAGAAGCTTACCTAAGGGTGTTTTGGAGGAGGAGAGAATAGTGCTCCTGCCCAGGGAAGAGCTGGAAGCGAGAGTTCAGCAGCGGACAAGACAGCTACACGAGACTAAGGTGGAATTGGAAAAAGCAAAGAACTATACCGATAATATCATCAAATCTATGGCCGACGCCCTTATTATCGTTGACCCCGATGGCACAATTAAAGCAGTCAATCAAGCGAGCCTCGATCTTCTTGGATATCAAGAAAATGAGCTGATGGGGAAGTCCATTCGAGCTATATTCGGAGAAGACGAAATATTGATGTTCAAGAACTCAGAGCCTGATGATAATTTAACTGAAAGAGGATTTGTCCGAAATGTAGAGAAAACCTACCTGTCAAAAGACGGCAGAAAAATACCCGTGCTGTTTTCAGGTTCGGTCATGAGTGGTGATGATGGGAAGATTCAGGGGATCATATATTTGGCACGAGACATTACCGAGCGCAAGAAGACCGAGAAGACTCTCATCCGAGCAGAAAGGCTCAGAGCTTTAGGAGAGATGGCGGCAGGAGTGGCTCATGATTTTAACAATCTTTTGGCCATCATTTTAGGAAATGCTCAGCTTTT
>JBHIEG010000068.1:0-5333 GCA_046760505.1 Candidatus Hydrothermarchaeota archaeon | reverse complement strand
TATCCAAACCTCTGTAGCGGGAGAACCAGCATAGTAATCGGAGTTAATTGGAGTTTTAAAGATATTGCCTTTCAACGGAGTTACAGTTAGCCTGGCCTTGACGTTAGCGATAGTGGGATCTAAATTGATATTCAGAGTGTATGTACCACTGTTACATGGAGGAAGATTTATGTCTACGTTTCCGGAATCTACTGATCCTGAGAACGTGTTGTTTGAAAAGTATTCTAACCTCCAGTCAAACGCGGTTACCGTGATTGTCTTCATGAAATTTTCAAAGTAAACGGTAAAGCTCGCGGTTTGCCCTTGGGTATACTCGTTTTGGTTAGAACTAACCTTTATCTTTAATACATCTGGTTGAAAAGGCACTACAACAAAGTCTCTTGTGGAAGGTCTGCCCAGTGTATGGTTGTATTCCACAAGATTACCATCAGAATATCTTAGATTTTTTACAGTGAGCGTATGCTTGCCTGAATATCCGCAACCAACATCCCATGCAATTTGAGTAGTAGACATATTTCCAAATTGAATCGGAGGTGAGAAAGTCACCGTACTGCTATTCACCGGGTTTCCATTCTCATCAGAGATAACATAGGTAAAACTTGAAATATTTTTATACGGAATCCTGTTTGCAATCCATACCTCTGCGTTAAATGTGCTCCCTCTAGAGACGATGCTATCAGCGGTAGGTATCTTTACCGCTGCATAATAGGGTATCGTCATGTTAAGCCTTGATTGCAAACGCATAGAGGATTGAAGGTCCTTTGCAAGGTTTTGCGAGGCCTCTACGCTTGCTTGATCGGTGGATCCGTCCGCTCTGCCAACTATGTATTCAAATGCAAGAGTCTCATTCCATACCGCAATGTACAGGGCGTAATTATACTCATCAGATAATGCAAGCCTGAGGGTTCTATTCGCTATGCTTCTCGCTAGGGTTACATTACCCTCAGACCATGCCTCTATGATTCTCTCTGCTGCGGATTGTACCAGAGGGTTTATTTTTTTGAAGAATACTTCTAGTGAATCCTCTGCTATCTTAGAACTGTGTAGAGAAGAAGCCTGTAGTTGCGCAATCTCAGATACCTCGCCTACAAGGTGAGGAATGGCGCTAAGAATTATGAAAACAGGTATTATCGCGAGTAATGCGTCCATTGTAAATATAAATCCTTTTTGATTCATCTTCCCACCAGTAAGATTACCCTTATTGGACGGACCTCGGTCATGTTGGGATAGAGAAGAGTATCCTGATGAGGCATCAGTCTCGCTACCCTATAGACATGGAAATCAAAGTCGCACGCTGGATCAGAATCTACTCTAAGGTAAAGCATGTTCCATCCTACTTTTACCGGATATTTGGGTTCTTTCACGCTTGGATCGTTTATGTCTATTACGTAAGGCTCAACGTCCGCTGGTGGAGATTCGTTCTCATCCAAAAATACAGGTACACCATCTAAGGCATCAGGACCTGTACCTTCCCTGAGATCTTTAAGGAGCGTTTTATTCGGAAAAGCAGGACTACATGTCAGGCCTAAGAAACTTTTGTAGTAATCATCTGGATCTATGGTTTCCGTACTAGGAACAGAAAAATTATACCATATCCTGTACTGAGCAGACTGTCCAAAAGTCCCCTTATCACATGTTAAGTTATCAATTTTGAAGTAGTAATTGTAGATGTTTTTGTCACTCTCAGAGACATAAAAACTATATCCATATATTACGGGCTGACCTTGTCCTAGGACACCACAAATTACGTCACCGAAGTATCCGCATTCAATCTGTCTAGTTTGTTCAAAGTGAGTCAAATGACATCCATAGACAATTGGCTCCGCAGGAGGGCCTGCGGATACCCTTTCCATCCTTACGACCTCTTTGCTATCATTTAGACTTCCATAATCTAGGAAGGCAGATACCTCTTCTAGCCCAAAGACGTCTATTGCTAGTTTATAAGCGGTAATGCTCTCATTTTTGAAAAGATTTGAGAACACTGAGTAGTTCAATGCGGCTAACTTAAACAAGTCAAGTCTGTTAGTATGGCTATGATTTGCAATTATCATTGCAAGTCCAGGAATCACATCTGTTCTCCCTGTGGCTTCCCAGTTTGGTGGTTCTCCGGGATTTTTCACGAGTTGGTCTATGGCATCGCTTGCGATTCTTTCTAATGCAGTTCTTGATCCATAGCCCCTTATTTCTTCTTGCAACGTTGTCATCGCACTCAGAGAATACCCGAGTATGAGAGTGATGGGTATCAATGCCAAGAGAAGATCGAATGTAAACATCTGTCCCTCTTTATTTTTATATAAGGAATTATTTCGCATCTTTATCCCTAAATCCTAATTATATTTATCAAAGGATTTTCATAAGTGCCGTTGTTCTTTATCATTAGTATCGTAGCGTTGTTTACGGATATTGGGATTCCCTGGATCTTGGTTTCGTTACAAAGAACTGGAGCAGTTATAGAATGGTTAACACCGTTGATACCCGTCTTGAGGAGAGCATTTTTACCTACCACGTCTAATTCATACTGGATATTTGCTCCAGAATTTGATTTAAGGAGCTCTAAAGTGATATTTATCGCAAAACCGGGTCCATTTGTGTAGGCTATATCTATACCGTTTGCAAACTCTTCCAATATCATTCTCGCTCTTCCTAAATTACCTATGTTCTCTGCAGCGTTCATTCTCTCCAATGTGAGATTTGCCAACATGCCTATGATTATTATCGCCACTACACTCGCGAAGAAGGCATCTAATGATAGAATGCCTTTTTCCTCCATATAACCAACTCAAATCATGAGATCTTTCATTTATTTAACATATATTAGGTGAAAAGCCATATAAATAGATATCATTGACAAATATGTGTTGTCAGACACCAAAAATGCTCTGTAAGTCTACAATTTTATTGACGTTTTTATTTAAATGGTACTAACGTATAATGGTTGAGTTTCAAACTTAACCTATCTCTAACCTCAAATTAGGGTTTTGTCGCAACTCTTAACTTTTTATCTAATTCAATGAACATCTCTATCTTCTTAAGAGCATACTCATCCTGCGCTTGAACATTGGCGTAACTCAAATTTTTCATTGGTGGGTTCAAGAATCAGGGATTTGTGTGAGATCAGGATGAGTGAGTCTTAAACTCAGCGCAGACATACCTTTGTTTTAAATTCTTTTCATTTTAAGGAAGAAGAAATATATGTATAAAGAGCATAAAAGAATATACGGAGTTGATTCCGTGAGAAAAATCACATACATTTTGTTAATCTTAATATTCTGCCCTACACTCGCATCGAATTATACATTCATAAAATATTCCGTAATAATAGATGTTTTTGGAGAAATTAACGAAAGAAACGAAATAACAATCAAAAATAATGGCAATGAACCAATAAAAGAATTCAGTCTTGATATCTCCGGAGATATAGAGATAAAAAACTGTTCTTCAGATTATATTCTTACAAAAAGAAGAGGAATCAGCCATGTTACAATATTATTCTCTAAACCCCTCTTATTTAATGAAAAGGGAACTGTAAAGATAGATTACAAAATAAATGACCTTGTTACACGAGTAGATGATAAATTTATCCTATCAACAAATTTTGCTCCGGTTGTCCCGATATACAACTTTTCATTGCTTGTTCAACTTCCTCCAGGCTATGGTCTCGTCTCTTCCATGCCTCAGACCCTGATTACAGGTAGATCTCCCGTAGTTCCGGTTCCAGATACATTGTACACAGACGGGCAAAGAATTCTATTGAAGTGGGAAAGGAATTCCCTTAAATATCCATTCTATGTGACCGTGATATTCAAGGAGGTTTTATCTGGCAAGAAAGAAGGAGTAATTGATAGAGGAATAAAAGGTTTTTCTCTTGGATTTGTATTCCTAGCACTTCTGGTAGGAATTGGAGTTGGATATTTTGTAGGAATCAAAAGAGGAAAAGTTAAACTAGACCTTGAAGAGGAGGGGTTAAAGATCATAGAGGAGATAGAAAAGGCAGGAGGAGATATACTACAAGAAGAACTGCCAAAACTGACAGGATTTTCTAGACCAAAGATAAGCAGGCTAATTTCTGATTTAGTGGAGAAGGGAATAATTGAAAAAGAGGAGTACAAGAGGACTTATAGGTTAAAATTAAAAAAGAAGCCCTAAAAAACGATTGGAAATGGTTAGAAAATGTTAATGATTTTTTCCATTGAGAAGTGATAAATTAGATACTTTTTAAAATCCAAAAAATCATAAGAAAACGTTAGAAAGCATTTTGAATAAATCAAAACTCAAATTAACAATAGAATTACAAAAAAATTTCATTTTCATGAGAAATCTATATAAATACCTATCTACATAGATTTTTCGGTGAAGTAATATGTTGAAGAAGGCATTTGCAATATTGATCGCTACTATGATGGCTACATCAGGAATGGCGTTTGCTCAAGATACAAATAATGATCAATCTCTCTTAGAAAGATTATTGAATAAAATAGATGTGCTGATAGAAAAAATTGATAGGCTAATCGAACTTCTAGAAGTACAACAATCGCAACCTCCACGTGATGGTGATCGCCACATAAAGATTGACTCTCTAAGAGAAAAATATGAAGAGGGTAAGATCACTGGCTCCGAGTATAGAGAAAAAATCAGAGATTTATGCGCAAAAGGCGCAATAAGTAGAGAAGTATGCGCAGATCTCATTCTGGACTCATTGAGAAAAGATTTTAAGAGCGGAAAAATAACGCTGGATGAGTACACAAACGAAATAAATGAACTCGCTATGTCAGGACTTATTTCAAATGAGAGAGCAAACGATATCCTCAATCAGACAACCACATCTGAGGAAGTGAAACTTACTGAGGCGCAAGAAGCAGCAATCTCTGGTTACCTTAGTGCTCGGGGTATAACAAACTATACAATAAAAGAAGCAGAATTAGAGCATAAAGATGGTATCACGGTACTGGAAGTGGAGATTTTGATAGACGGTCAAGAAATAGAACTTTACTTGGATGTCGATAAGAATGAAGTTCTCATGCACGAGGCAGAAAGCAGACACGTGGTCGGAACGCCTGGAGAAATAAATATAGAGATAAAGGACAGGAAAGTAGACGATATAATAGAGGAATTAAGTGCAAGAGGCATAGAAATACCTTCTTCATTGAAAAATTTAGATCCTGAAACCGTACTTAAGGAGTTCAAGTATCATGGGAAGAATGGCAACGTAGAAATAAAGTATAAACTTGAAAGCGGAGAGGAATACAAGTCCAAGAGTACTGAAGGGGAAAAAATAGACATAGAGATAAAGGACAGGAAAGTAGACGATATAATAGAGGAATTAAGTGCAAGAG
>JBHIEG010000067.1:0-5357 GCA_046760505.1 Candidatus Hydrothermarchaeota archaeon | reverse complement strand
TTTCTTGTGCAGATTCTTTGCTTGGCGTTCCTAGTTCTACACCGTAGTCACACTCTACTCTTCGACTGAATGCCCTTGATAAATTTTTTATGTCGTCTTCCTCTAGTCCGATCTTTCTTAAATTTTTCCAGAGTACGTTAATCACACCAGAGTGAGTTCTCGGCGACTCCTCGATGAGAAGCAAAAGGGCTCTGGCAGCATGATGCAGAGCGTAGTAAGCGTGGCTTATTGCCATATCGTAGAAATCATCTCTGAAATCATGTTCAGCAGCCATTAAAAGCCTTTCAGATTTATTTAAGTGCTTTATAGCGTATCTAGGCAAGCAAGATACCTTCCTTTTCTATGTTGGCTATGAAAGGATATTTTTCTTTGAGCATTTCTTCAAAGGTCTCTTTCTCAATGATCGTAGGTGATACGAAAACACCGACGATTTTCATAACGTCGAAGAAGAAATCCTCAATATCTCTTGTAAGTCTATCATCCTTCCTGTTTACAACGATGAGAACGTCTATGTCGGATTCTTCATGAAGCCCTCCTTTGGCAAGACTTCCGAACAAAAATACGTTTACTACTCTTCCATTGGATTTTTCGATTAGTTCTCTTGCAAATTTCTTCAAAACCGCTATTTTATTCATACCTCTCAGTATGACCACCAATAGATAATTTAGCTACAACTATAATAAATTTATTTGAGATTTTCAAAGTGGTTAACTTTGCCAAGAGATCTGTCAAAATCAATCTTCAAAACCTAAATTTTCTCAAGTTTTCCGAAGAACTCTATATATCCAGGCTCCAGTTTTTAATTCAAGTTTGCTTTCAATCAGCTTCTTTTAGTTCTTTCATATAGAATTTCCCCTTCTTTTAACTCTCTAGAAAACTGTTCGTTATCCTCTAGTTCTTTCGAAGTTAAAATTATGGGTACTATTTTCATTCTCGATTTTTCCAAAATTCTCTCTGTAATTCTTGTTATTTCTCTCTCTAGATCTTTATTCTTTCTTTGAACCATAACTGCTATATCAACATCGCTTGTGAGTCTTTCTTTCCTTTTTGCAACACTGCCAAAGAGAATAATTTTTTCGACTCCTTTCATTTTTTTAACCTTCTTAGAGAATTCTTTTGCCGCCAAAATTTGTGGAGAGCTTTCTATTTCTAAAATTTTCTTAACTTCTCTGAGGAAGGGAGTTTCCTCGTTGAGACTGCAAGATATAGAGGCTCCAATTTTCTCTGTGTTTATCAATCCAAGTTTCTCTAATTTTTTTTACAAATCTCCAAGCAGTAGAGTAAGGTACTCCGGAAATATCTGATAGCTCTCTTGTAGTAAAATTTCTCCTGGGAAACTTCAAAAATAAATTCATAATGTCTTTATGCTTTGCTATCTCATCGATAAAGCAGTCTGCGACTATTTTTTCTATCTCTTTCTCTTTCATAATAACACGCAAAGTTTTACCTTTGAATAATATTATTCATCATTGAACACTGGATTTTGGAGATGGATTGGTTAACCGACTTGAACAAAGAGTATACATAATCCTTATATACAAAAAAGAATTAACTATAATTACTATAGCCGCTGCCGTTCCGTTTAGGGACGGCAGGCAATTATCGATTTTTAGCAACCTTTTTATATAAACGTGTGTTTATTTCTTTTGTTTTCTTATGGTGATAATAATGGATAAAGCTGCTGTATTTATAGACGGTGGATATTTTAGTTATGTTCTCAAGGCCTTTGGTGAACCAAAAATTGATTTTGAAGCTTTTTCTAATAAATTATGCGAAAATGCTAATGCAGAACGCTTCCGAACGTATTATTATGATTGTATGCCTTACCAAAGTAGTCCGCCTACTGAAGAGGAAAAAGAAAGATACTCAAGAATGGATAGATTTATTATTTCTTTAAAAAAATTGCCTCGTTTTGAAGTAAGATTAGGTAAATTAGGCCGTATTACAAGATTTGGGCAAGTTGAATTTATACAAAAAAGAGTGGACAATTTATTAACTGTAGATCTAGTTCGCCTGTCTTGGACAGGAAAAATTCACAAAGCAATTCTTGTTACGGGCGACAGCGATTTTGTTCCAGTAGTAGAAGAGGCAAAAAATGCAGGCGTATTGACACAAGTTAGCAGGCTTTCTCGATAAAAAAATCTCTGAACTCTCTCCCACTAAGGGATATATGAGATAGGGAACAGCATAACGGCTTGCTATCCTTTTTGTAACTTCTTCAATTCACAAGTAGATCGATATCGCTATCCTCTTGCAATCTCTCTAGCATGGGTGCCAAAGAACAGTACAAATCTCAAGTAATCTCCCAAACTTTCCTTAAGAGCTTTAACGTAGTCTTCCAGTATTAGGCTAGCTTAGGATATTTTTCAAAAACTCTGTCTTATTTTTCTCTAAAGCCAAAGAAACAGCTAAAAACGACTTGTAGTTGTCTTTATTTAGGTAATAATAGGTGGGCTTCGCTGATATATCCTTTACCTCCTCCTATCTCTCTATAAATATCTCTAACACCAAAACGTTCTCCTATATGCTTGAAGAAAAATAAAACAATATCAAGCATTTTTTCTGTAAGCCTGAATTGAACTGTCCCTGACAACTAGGACGCCTGTCCTATATTAAGATAATTTTAATGATTTGCAAGGATCTTCATAAGATATGAATATCGATTTAGATATCCTTTACCTAAAGATCCAAAGAATTAGAAGAACAAGAATGGTTCGATCCAAGAGACAAAAAGTCGAGAAGATAAATTTATGTTTTCTGAGTTCCGGACAAAAAGAATACTCATTTCATTCAAAAAAAAGTTAAATATTTAAATATTATTTAACAAAATTTACATACAATGAATCTAAATGGGAGTGAGATCAAAGTATTGAAAACAGTAGCAAAGAAAGAAAGGGAGAGCATAGGCGAAGTAGTCAGAAATACCAAAATTTCCTACCCACATCTTTCCCGAATATTGAAATCTCTCTCCGAAAAAGGCATTCTTGAAACCAGGAAGAGAGGCCTTTCAAAATACGTTTACTTTTCAGATACGAAACATGCTATCCTTTTGAAAACTTTTTTATCGGAATTTGGTCATATGCACCTTGATAAAATTTTATCAGGTTCCGCTTTAGTAGTTTTATCTCCTTTGGCATATTCTCCCCTAAAAAAAGATGAGATAATTTCTTTCTCGCAACTTTCTGAAAGGACGGTTCAGTCAAAACTAAAAATACTGAGAGAATTTGGCATTATAATCAAAAAAGACAAGGTTACCTATGAATTCAATGAAAGGTTTAATCTTTTAAGAGAGTTTATTATCGAGTTTAGAAACTATATGAACCATAAAATGGCGATAGAGTTTGCAAATGATGCAATAATTCTTTGGCAAAGAGGCAATGAGTTTTTGATAAAAACCTCTGAGTTCAAAGAATCAGAAGAATTCATGCTAACTTCTTTGTCCGCTTACCACAAATTCAGCGTTCAGCTTTTTGTTCCCGAGTATTATTATTACTTCTATTCTCCATTTAAGAGAGATTTAAGTGTAGAAGATATTATCCTGCACACATTAGTGCTTGATCCAACAGATACCAGATTGATTCTCGGTGTTTTACTTCTCTGGAAGAAGGTAGAGAAAATTAACCTAGATTATATGCTTAAAGAATCCACTAAATATATTCTGCAACCAACTATAAGTGCCTTAGAAACCTATTTTTCTTCCAGAGGCAAAATCAAGCCAGATCATTTCCCGACATGGGAGGAGTTTCAATCTAAAGCAATGGAGTATGGACTAGATGGAGCCCAAGATGTTTACCAGATCTGAATTGATCAATGAATTAGAAAGAATAGGCTCGAAATTAGGGCGCAAACTCAAAATTTTTCTCATAGGCGGGTGCTCAATGGTTATTAGAGGATACAAAGTCTCGACTAAAGACATTGATGTGATTTATGCAAATCCCAATGACCTTAAAGATTTTGTAGACGTCTTAAAATCCCTAGGATTCTATGATGTAAAGGAACTACCAAAAGAGTATCAAGCTTTAGGAGCATCAACCATATTGAGAGATCCAAAAGGATTTCAATTTGATCTTTTTCATAGGCAAGTATGTAGAGGATTAGAAATTACGGAAAGAATGGTAGAAAGAGCCGAATTCTTTGGTTCTTTTGGTAACTTAGATGTCTATCTAATGTCGCCTGAGGACATCTTCTTGTTTAAATGCATTACCGAGAGAGAGGCAGACTTACTCGATATGAGAACCTTGGCAGAAAGAGGATTAGATTGGAATATAATAAAAGAAGAATGTTTTACGCAAGAAAAGAGAACGATTTGGGAATATTTTCTGGTAGATAGATTAGAAGAGCTAAAAGAGAGAACTGGTATTGAGGCTCCAATAATCAAAGAACTCTGGAAGCTAGCTGGTGACGAATTGGTGAAGAAAGTTTTTGTAGGAATCATAAAAGATGGAGATGATACCTTTGATAAAATATTCAAAAGAATTAGAGAGAGATACAACTATTCAGAATCATGGACCAGAAAACGTTTGAGGGAATTGGTTGATGCTAACGTGATAAGGGTTGAGAGAGAGGGTAAGAGATACAGGTACTTTGTTGATTAGAGAATTTTACGCTTGTTTCACATTCACATACATCCAGATTTTTTCGAGTAGCAGCAACTTTTAGGGCTGATTTGGTAATATGATACAAACATTAGATATAATGTATTGATATATACCTTTTAATGTCAGGGAAATACAAAGAACCAGTATTTGGTATATTATCGAGAACCGAAATCAAGAGCACGAATGAGATTTTAAAGGAACTGGAAAAATTGACCGGCAAGAGAATTAACTGGCACGCTTTATACAGAGTTTTGATGGAACTGGAATCCGAAGGAAAAGTCGAAAAATTCAAGGCAAAGGGCGGCTTCTACTGGAGGAAATAGAGGATATATTTCTCAGATTCTGTGTGGTTAACATTTAAAACTATCTTTAGGAGGCCTAAAGATAGAAGACTTCCTAGGTTTTGTGGATGGTCACTTCTTCTAATCCAGTTTTCGGAATTTGTTATTATCGAGGTAAACGATAGTTTTAACTATTCTTGTGTTCACTAATATGGTTGGTGGGAATGGCTAGTTCAATTATTTGTGATTTTCACACCGAGAATCAAAATAAAGCAATTGAACATTTTAAAGGGCCCCTATTAATCATTGCCGGACCTGGAACTGGAAAAACAAGAGTTATCACTCATAGAGTGGCCTACTTGATAAAAGAAAAAGGTATCAAACCGGAAAACATTCTCGTTACAACCTTTACCAACAAAGCTGCCGACCAGCTCAAAGACAGAATTGAAAAACTAATAGGAGAAGATGTGGAAAGCAT
>JBHIEG010000066.1:0-5468 GCA_046760505.1 Candidatus Hydrothermarchaeota archaeon | reverse complement strand
AGGGAGTACTGATCCTTAAATTCTCGGTTTGAAATGAAAATAAGCCGCCGGTGGGATTTGAACCCACGACCTGCTGATTACGAGTCAGCCGCTCCACCAACTAAGCTACGGCGGCTTCCTATCACATCCTCGGCTCCCTTACCATATGAATCAGGTTACCTTTCTTATAAGTTTTCTTGAATCCAAACTCCTCATACCATTCTTCCAAATACGGAAAGGTGGTTACGGTTAACAAATGATTATCATAATCGTTTACAATCTTCTCTAAAAGTTTTGTTCCTATTCCCTCTCCTCTTCTATTTGGATTTACATTAATGAGGTCAATTGCTACTTCACCTTCGTATTCTCTTACTCTAGCTACTCCAATGAAAATAGGCATTATTTCGTCTCTTATCCTATATTCCACGTTTACACAGGATTCCTCGTCTATTTTACTCTGCTCAATATTCATTTTAATCACTTTTGATGTGTGATAATTCAGTCACTTATAAGTTTTTTGTTTAGGTTGCAGGCACAGTTTTGACTTCTGGAATCATTTTCTCGCTTCGTGGAGTTCTTTCAACCTTTTTCTGATTAGTTCGTAAAAAAGAGTTTTTTCGTCTTTAATTTTATATTTTTTCTTTAATAATCCACTATGAATTTTTTATATTCTTCTTCCATCTTGTCCCTTATATGGATTATTTCTAAATTATCGCCTGCAAGAATGATGAGAGGCATCTTATCCGCATCTTATACAAAAAGAAATACAGTCTCCAAACAGGCCCTCCTAGATACATGCCTTTAATCGCAACTAACTTTGTATATCTTTTTCTTGTAAGAGAAAGCAAAAACCTTAGTCTGATGAAGTAGATAGTTTCTTTTACAGCATGTCCATCAGGATTTGTTTTTCTAGTGGTTTGAAGTCCAGATAATCCCTCCAGACCCATTCAATAAAATTGAATCTTCTTTCTTCGTCTCTGCTAAGTATAACTTCTCCTTTTGTAATCTCGTATTTTAATCCTAATGGAGCGTAGTTTAATACTTTTACATCTACTGGAAACCTGATAATCTTTTCTAGAGTAATTGAAAGATCTATTTCATAATCAAGGCACTCTTCTCTCTTAACCTTCTTTTCATCAATGAATATGGCTATATCTATATCCTTAAATCCATAATCCTCAAGAAAGCTTCCATGGAGGTAGGCGAATATGATTTCATCTCTTTTTTCAAGGAGACTTTTTAGAGTCTCCTTTATTTCCCTCATCTCTCTTTTTGAAACATGAATTCTTTTCATGATTCTCTCTCCAAAAAAGCCTTCAATTCTCTTATGTATTCTTCCAAGTCCTGAAGATCATTTTGGATTATATCAAATATCTTCTCATCATCAACTTGCCAATAAAGATGGACCAGCAGATTTCTAAATTTTGCCATCCTTGCCAGTCTTTCGGAAAGTCCCTTGGAGATAACTCCTATGTCTCCAAGAACCAAGAAGCAGTCTGCATAACTTTCGGGTACCTTTTTTCCTATTCTCGCTGCTATA
Source organism: Candidatus Hydrothermarchaeota archaeon (assembly GCA_046760505.1). GTDB lineage: Archaea > CAYFZR01 > CAYFZR01 > CAYFZR01 > CAYFZR01 > CAYFZR01. The sequence goes on along the minus strand of JBHIEG010000066.1, from coordinate 3,949 downwards.
TGATTGCATATGGATACAGCTGACTCTATAGCCAGGATTAGCCTGTATTTTGCAGCATCGCAAGTGTTAGGGTCAGATATAAACCCATCTTTTCCTACAGATGCAAGTGATCTAAGTCCGTTTACGGCTTTTTTAATCTCTTCTACTCTCCTCTTTACAAGGCTAATGTTTAGTTCCAAGTGCCGCACCTCTGGTTACTTTGTTTTCTTATCTTTAAAAACATTAAGTTTAGCAATGGAAGATTGCCCCCCATGTCAATCCTAGGTTTCATAGACAAGATTAAAATTATATGAAGAGCGACCGGTTAGATGCAGGTTTCTTAGGGCTTTGTCTATTCTTAAACCGCGGGTGTAATATTAAAAATTAACTGGCAAGACGTTCCTGCATTATTTCTATCAATTTCCTAGCCAGTTTTCTACGGTCATAATTTTCTACAACGTATTTTCTGCCATTCTCTCCCATTTCTTTTCTTTTATCTTCGTTATTCAATAAATGCAGTATTGCAGAGGCGATTTCTTGTGGATTCTCGACACAAAGACCTGCCATGCTTTCATTTACCACCTTAGATAGTTCATAAGTTGCGGATGCTATAACAGGTACTCCAGCAGCCATGAATTCAAAGAGTTTGCTTGGAATTGCAAAATTTGTCTCCTGCATGGGTTTTAACGGAACTATTCCTATATCAGCAATGGAAAGATAATCCGGTATCATTGAATATTCTACTGGATCAAAAAACAAAACGTTATCAATCCCTTCTTCCTTTGCTATTTTCATTAAATTATTTTTTTCAGGCCCTTCGCCTATCAATAAAAATTTTACGTTTTTTTCCTTCGATACAAACTTAAAAGCCCTGACAAAGTCTTCTAAGCCCTTAACATAGTCCATGAGACCCACATACATTACAATCTTGAAGTCTTCGAGATCCAATTCACTCTTTAACTTTTCGTTCTTTTCTAGATAGAATCTGGAGGTGTCTGCACCATTAGGGATGAGTAATATTTTCTCATCCTTTACACCAAGTTCCTTAGAAATTTTTTCTTTAAAGGAAGATGTGACGGTCACTACCATGGTTGCTCTTCTTGCAAACATCTTCATCAAAAAATACTCTATGTATGAAAGTTTTATTTTTCTTCTCCAGTAGTCTCTTATCTCAAGGATGTATTTTATCCCGAAAAAGTCGAATATAGGGGCCAAAAAAAACAGGCGTGGATTTGTGATATAAACCACATCACTCCTCCTTTTTTTTATTTCACGGATAATTTTATGGGTATTTAAGAAAAAAGCAATCAAACAACCATATTTTCTAATTTTCTCAAGGCATCTTATGTAAAAAATTTCTAAATTCTTTGTTTCTCCAGATTTTGCAATGGCATCTTCATCTTCATAGTTCTTGATTAAAAAAAGTCGGTGTTCTTTTGTCCATTCCTCAACGAATGATAGCGTCCTTACAAATGGAGCAGTATTTGGCTTGAAGTAACACAACAGTGCTATATTCATAGTTATAAGACTTACTTTTCACGTATTTATTATATTTTTCTCTGATTTTTAGGCTTGTTTGCCACAAACCCTGTGAGAGCTATACTAGACTATTATTTATTACATCGCCCAGAACGAATGGTAAGAAAATAAGAATCTTCAAAAGATACTTAAATAATTTTTATAATATTAAATTGGGATTGTATAAAAGAAATTGAGGCAGTATATTGGTGGAAAAATGAAACAAGTCTTGATTAAAAGAGGAAAGGTGACCGTAGAAGAACTTCCGATTCCTACACCCGGAGACAACGAAGTACTCGTTAAAACCTGCTATTCTTTAATTAGCGCAGGTACTGAAGCAGTTTCTCTTTCTAATACAGAATCATACATCGGGTTTGCAAGGAAACATCCGGAAAAGGTGAAAAAAGTTCTAAGGATGATAAGGGAAAAGGGACTCATAGAGACTTATCAAAAAGTTCAGGGTATTTTAGAAAGTGCAAACCCGATTGGGTACAGTCTCTCGGGTATAGTTGTCGATGTTGGTAAGGATGTAAGGGATATAAAGGTCGGAGATCTAGTCGCTTGTGCCGGCGCAGGCAAGGCAAATCACGCTGAATTTGTTTCGGTATCAAGAAACTTGGTCGTAAGAGTACCAGAAAAAGTCAATTTAAGGGACGCTTCTTCCGCTACGATAGGTGCCATCGCCTTGCAGGGAGTTAGAAGAGCAGATCCAAAGATAGGAGAATTCGTGGTTGTAATTGGATTAGGCCTCATAGGCTTGATAACAGTGCAGATATTGAAGGCTAACGGATGTAAAGTTGTTGGAATAGATATCGAAGAAAGACGCGTAAAACTTGCCAAAAAGTTGGGCATCGATAAGAGTGTAGTTGCAGGTCCAGAAGATCCGGTAAGAGAAGTTCTCAAATTCACCGAGAACGGTGCTGACAGCGTTATCATAACTGCTGCCACAAAAAGCAGCGAAGTTATAAACCAAGCAATGGAAATGTGCAGAAAAAAAGGTAAGGTGGTTATTGTAGGTGATATAGGTCTTAAACTGGATAGAAGACCTTTTTACGAGAGAGAGTTGGATCTTTTGATATCCACCTCTTATGGTCCCGGAAGATATGATGTTTCATACGAAGAAGATGGTATCGATTATCCATATGCTTACGTAAGATGGACCGAAAACAGAAATATGCAAGCATATCTCGATTTAATTGCTGATGGAAAAATAAATTTCGATCTTCTGGTCGAGAGAGAATATACGATAGAAGAAGCGGTAAAAGCCTTCGAGGATTTGTTAAGTGAATCTAGACCCATAGCGATAGTGCTAAAATATCCCCATGAGGAATTCAAAGAGGAGAAGAAAAAAATAATAATCAAGCCAAAAAAGATTTCAAGCGAGAAAATCAATACGGCTATAATAGGAGCCGGTTCTTTTGCTACTTCTACGCACCTACCCAATTTAAAAAAATTATCCGAATACTACGATTTAAAAGCAGTGGTAACGAAAACTCCCCACAAGGCAAAGCAAATCGCGGAGCGATTCGAGGCTGAATATGCGACAACTGATTACAGAGAAGTACTTGAAGATCCCTCCGTTGATATGGTATTGATTTCTACCAGACACAATCTTCATGCGCGTATAGCAATAGAAGCCGCTAAGAAAGGAAAGGCTATCTTTTTGGAAAAGCCAATGGCTTTAAATGAGGAAGAACTTGAGGAATTGACTGAAACCTTAAAAAATACCCAAGTCCCCTTTATGGTTGGATTCAACAGAAGGTTCTCACCACATGCAAAGGAGGTTAAAAGACGTCTCGAAAATAGGGATAACCCCATAATGATTCTTTATAGAGTAAACGCAGGTTTTTTGCCAAGGGATCACTGGGTACATTCTGAGGAAGGCGGTGGTAGAATAATAGGAGAAGCCTGTCACATGTTTGATTTATTCAATTATCTCGTTGATTCAAATGTGATAAGTATAGATGCTTCGGCAATAAAGCCGCAGTTCCCATATGAAGCAAGTGATAACTTCGTCGCTACCGTTAAATATGAAGATGGCTCAGTGGCAACTCTCTTATACACTGCTTTGGGACCTGATGACCTTCCCAAAGAGTATATCGAGGTTTATTGCGGAGAAAAGGTATTCATCATAAATGATTTCAAAAAATTAACAGTTAAAGGAGAGAAAGGTGGAATCGAGATCCAGGATAAAGGTCTTTTGCAGGAATTATTGGAGTTTGCACTGGCATTAAAAGAAGGTAAGGAGATGCCTATTAGTTTAGATGACATGATTCTAGCAACTAAAATAAGCTTTGAAGTAGATAAGATGATTAAGAGAGGCGCCTGATTTTGGCTCAGAGGTGAGTAAAAGACTTTTTAGGAAATCTTTTATATTAAAATCCACAGAGTAGAATTGGTGTAAAAAGTGCCAAAAACAAAAACCATCAAAATAACTGAAGAGACGTATAGA
>JBHIEG010000065.1:0-5594 GCA_046760505.1 Candidatus Hydrothermarchaeota archaeon | reverse complement strand
TTCGTCTGTGTTCTCTGTGGTTTCATGATTCTTTCATGCTATTTTTGACACTACTTATTCTGGAGTTTTCAATTGCTTAGCTGGAGAAACATATTGACTTTGATCACTGTATTTGACCTCTAAGACCCCTTTCTAAATATACTCCAGGTTCAGTTCCCAGGTACCTTTGAGGGAAGCAGGAAAGTGGAGCTTCTTGAATATCTTTTCCAGAATTTCTTTCTTACATTCTTTACCTTTATATTTTTTTATTTTAATCGCCTTAACTTTCCCTTTTTCTACCTCCAGCACTATGGTCAGACTCTTCAGCTGCCATGTCTTGAAAACTCCTTCCAAATCTTTTTTAATCTGGCGGAGTATAATCTTTTCTACACCATCCAGAGTTATTTCAGAAGGCAATTTCCCACCAATTACATAAATCTGAGGAGAGATATTTTTGTCTTCACCTAAGCGTACTTCTTCTCTTGCTACTTTAGGAGCAACCATCCGATAAGCGGTTGGTGCTCGAGCTATACTACCACCAACTGCATAATCGCTTACTCCTTCGGGGAGAGGCAAAGGTTGTTTTACGGTCACTACTTCCCCGGTTTTCCTGATTAACTTATCTACTGCCACAAAAGAGGTATATTCGGTCATGAGATTGTATTTTAACCCCAGATTTGTTACTTCTTCTTTTACTTTCATTCCTATCTTTCCATAATCAGAGAGCCGGGCTATCTTCTCCCTGGCCCAGAGGTATCTGAGAGCCACATTATCTTTATCTTCCATTGATGAAGTCACCACGATCTTTTTCTTATAATCACCCGATACGGTCTTACCCTTTACTTTGATCTTTCCAGATGCATTCTTGTATTTGCCGAAAAGAATAAGGGGACGCTCGGCAAAGAGGTCAGGAAGGGAAAGTGGCTCTACCTCATAAGCATCAAATCCCTCAAATGCTACCTCTATGTCGGTCAGAAGAGGATGTTCTATGTAATTCATAAACTTTTCTGCCATCTTTTCTGCCTCTTCTTTATTGGTTACCACAAAGGGCTCTCCCCTGCCTACCCTAGCCATTCCTTCAATAAGAAAACGGTTTACTCCTGTTCCTATGCCAAAGGCAAAGAAGTTTGCCTGGCCGAGGTTTTCCCTCATAAGATCAAATACTTCTTTCTCCACCGCCACATATCCGTCAGTCGCCGTAACAATGATGCGGGATAAACCCTCCTTTTTCTCTAAGGATAAGGCCCTTTTTAAAGCATCGAGTATCCTGGTTCCTCCTCCGCCTGTCCTGGACATGACCATATCTATGGCCTTCTTTTTGTTTTTCTCGGTGGCGGGAAGGGGATGAAGAGAGAGAACCTCTGAACCGCCAGCAAAAAATAGTACATTGAAGTAATCTTTCTCTCTTAAATTCCCTATTATCCTCTTTATTAAAGCTTTGGAGACTTCTAAAGGAAAACCATGCATGGAACCAGAGACATCCACAATGAATACATACTCACGGGGAGGAACCATGTTTATATTTACCCTCTCCGGCGGCTCAAGCATTAAGAGGAAAAATTTCTCTTTTTCACCCGGATAGAGAAGAAGTCCGGTATGTATGGCATCACCCTGTAAGGTGTACCTCAGAATAAAATCTCTGTTCCCTCCCTTTTCCTCCTTAGGAGAGAGCAGAATCTTTGCTCCATCCCTACCCTGCTTGCTTATCTTTACCTTATGAGAAGTTACCCATACTCTGGAAAGGGGAAGTCCTGTCCTTAAATTTACTTTTATATCAAATTTGTAGGGAGGTTTTTCTCCTTCATGAAGATAGGAAGTGACTACCCACCTGTCTTTACCTTTCAGTTCTCCTTTATCCTTTTCACCTGTAAACCGGGGACCCACCACAGTGGGGAAAACAAATTCGTATATCCCTTTCTCAGGAACAAGAATCTCTGTATACCTCACCGCCACCTCTACTACATCACCGGGCATTATGTTGGCTACTTTCATCTGGAATACATTGGGCCTTTTCTGCTCCAGCAGGGAAGCCACTTTACCTTCATCTTTTGCCCTTTGGTATATCTTCTGTGCTTTTATCGTCTCCTCAATCTTTGCCTCAATTATCCTGTTACCTATCTTCATCTTCATGGCATGTATAGCAGATTTTGTCCCTAAGGGGAAAACATAGACAGCCTCTATGGTCCTCTTGCCATCATTCTTATATACCTGGGTAAGCTCTACCTCAGCGGTAATCCCGGCAATATTTACCTTCGCCCCTGTTTTAAGCAGGGGAAAATGGTCTACTTTGGGATCGCCCTGCACAAAGAAGTAAGGAGAGAGGGTTTTATCTTCTTCCTCTCCCTGTGGGGCAGCTTGAATTACCTTTGGCTGAAGGACAAAGGTAATTATGGTTAAGAATAGTAAAGCTATTAACTTTTTCATCATTTACCTCCTTATTTTCACGAGCATTTTCAACTTTGAAAACCCAGTTGTGATGCGGGTTTTCTTGCTCTATTTTTCAGCTTCACCTTCTCAAAAGTTAAAATCACAAATTCCAAGCACCAAATATCAAATAAATTCCAAATTCTAATGACCAAATGACCAAAACAATTATAAAGAGGTACTTCTTTAGCAAACTGATAAGTTTGTTCCTCTAAACCGCAATTATCTGCTCTTTTTGTTTGGGTCATTGGGATTTTGGTCATTGGAGCTTATTTGTAATTTGGGATTTGTGATTTGGAATTTTTATTATATATCTTTTATTTGTTAGGGTCATTTGAAAACCCTCCTCACTATAATATACAAAAAAACTCTCTAAAAATTCCCAATTTTTTAAAATTCACTTGTTTGTTGACCATCTCACATTCACCATTCACCGGTTAAAGGAGTTAGGGATTTGCTTTTTCCACTAATTTGCAATTTTTCCTGATTTCCTTATCATTCTTTTCAATTCCCTGCCTAGAAACATATAGCAATGGCTTGAGTAAAACTCACTGAAAAATTTTATTTTATGAATGGTTTTCTCTTGCTGGTCAAATTTATAAAAAGTAGCCTATGCTTTAACTTAAATTGTCAAAAATTGAGACTTGATCCTAATTACTATGCCGAATGAAACTAATCTGGACCTGTGACCAGTTTCAAGTTCAAAATGTAATAATGCAAGATGTGACTCAACCGATCAACTATTTCTTACGATCTTCTACTCTGATCTCCATGACGATATGACCCCAGCCGCCACATTGCACCCCTACATCGAAGCAGCCGACTCTCTTAAATCGCATCTTATTAGGATCAACCCCTGCATAGAATAGCTCGTTTGATGTGAAAATTAACGGTGCCACTGAAGTCAAGGCGTAGATACAGACTCTCTTCGGACAAAGTTTAGTAATAAGGTTGCCTGCACCATCAAAATAGAACTTATCACCTACCTTATGCTGACTATTACACCCATGTGATTCCACCACCCCTACAACGATTGTCTTGTTCATTAATGCAGGTCCCTTGGAAAGAACATCTTCATTTCTCGGATTTTCTCTGAATTTCTTCATTTCTTCATCAGTGTAACCCAAATGCTTTTGGAAAAAGTTCCATACACTTTCATCGACCTTCATGTTTTTACCTCCTTAAATTATTAAAGCCAATGGCATATAACGGGCGGCGGTCGGCGAAGTCCGACTTGTCGGGATTTGGGCGAAAGCCGAAGGCCGAAGCCGGCAACCGCATGTTATGTGCCGTAGCCCTTTCAATAATAACTAGCTTCGGAAATATCAGTATCGGATCGTTGAATCCAGGTGGATTAGTACCTTGCTGTAGTTGATTTAGCTACCTCATCTGCAATCACATTCAACAGACGAAGACCAATTTGAAGTGTCTTGTCATCTTTATCGTAATCAGGGTCATAGGCGGTAAGAGCTGCTGCCTTTATCCGGAAACGTTCGGTAATCATCTGTACCACTTGCTCCACCTCGTTTGAAGAAAGTCCGTTTGGACACCTAAAATCAACGCCAGGAGCTTCCTGTGGATCGAGCACATCAATGTCAATATGGAGATAGACCTCGTGGACTTGTGATTGAAGCTCAGTAAGCCTTGGAAGGAGACTCGCCATCAGTCCAGCTTTCTTCAGTTCATCAGCAGCAACTACATGGATCTCGGAGTGTTCGAGATGCTCTCGTTCTTTTGGATCTAGATCGCGCACACCAATAAGAAGAGTACAGGACTCCGGGATAGGACTGCTGTTTTCAATTAGTGTCCAAAGTTCTCTGTAACACTGACCAGTTGCAATTGCCAGTGACATTCCGTCAAAAAAACCACTAGGGCTTGTTTCTGGTGTATTGAAGTCACCGTGGGCATCAAACCAGATGATCCCGATCTGATAGGAATCAAGACCCGCAAGTGTGCCAAGACAAGTATTGCAATTCCCGCCGAGTACCAGTGGGAAGTATCCACTAGTGATAGCGCCCTTGACACATCTTGCAAGACGAGTATCAATGTCAACAATCGCGCTCAGCTCATCTTCAAATCGATCGTTGCACTGAATAGTCTCGACCTTAAGTTCAAAACCTCGGTCTAACAAATTGCGATTCGCACCAGCTTGCATGTAACGAACCGGTCCCATCCCCACTCCGACACATCCCTGCCCTAAGTGATATGGTACTTGGATAAGACTAATCTTCATTGTTTGGTTGCCTCCTAACTTCTACAAGTAGAACTATGGCACATAACGTCAGACTGTGTGAAAACCAGAAACAGTTAGGTATACACTCCCTCACTATAGGTAGTTTTTAACCACCAAAAACTCAAATCTCTAAATTTTAAAAGAATATGTCTTAAATTCGTAAAAATATCTTCTAAATTATTAAATATCCTTTTAGATGTTACCCTCATAATAGCAATTAATCTATCTGGATCTATTATATTTAAAACTCTCCTTATATTATAGGCAAGAACCGTCAATGCCATCTCCCCTCCAACCTTATCAATCCCTCTCATAAGAAAATAGCCCTGATTAAAATTCCTCTTCATTGTCCCAAATATGTGCTCGGTTAATAAATTCCGCAATTTCACTTTCTCTTTTTCCCTTCTTACCCTTTCTCTCATTTCTTCTAAAACTTCCTCATGCTCCCACCGATATATTATCCGCCCATTTTTATTCCTTGTGCAAAATTTCATCTTCGGACAATCTAAACATTCTCTACTTTTGTAAATCCTCATCTTTTTTCTATGATGAACCGCAGTATTTCTATAGGTTAATTCTTTTCCCTCAGGACATACATATACATCCTTATCTTCTTTATACTGAAATTTGCCCTTGTAAAACTCAGGCTTTGGTATATCTATCTCTTTTGATACTGTTCTCTCAGGCTCAGGAATGTAAGGCGTAATCCCGTTATCTACACATTCTTTTATCTCTTCTGAATTATAATATCCCTTGTCCGCCAATACTTCTATCTCTTCCACTTCAAGGATTTGTTTTGCCCTTTTTCCCATCTCGCTTAAATGCTCTCCATCCTTGATATCATTCGTTACTTCATAATCCAGAATCAATTTATTACTATCAACTGTGAATTGCACATTATAACAAACCTCTATCCGCTGATTGTTCACCATCGCCCGACTCGAAGGGTCAGTTAAAG
>JBHIEG010000064.1:0-5799 GCA_046760505.1 Candidatus Hydrothermarchaeota archaeon | reverse complement strand
GGTAAGACCCTAATCTTTGAGATAAAGGTTGAGGATATAGTAGCAAAGAAATAAAAATGCTTTTTGAAACAATAAAAAAGTATTGTATTGCTGGATGGAGGTGACAAGCGTGATAAAGTTCAATTGTCCTGAATGCGGGGTAAATTTGAATGCTCCAGACGATATGGCGGGTCAAACAGCCAAATGTCCCGAATGTGGCAAACAAATCAAAGTTCCTTCATAAGAATATTTGGAATCTAAGGACTTAGGTGGTAACTGTTTGGAAGAGGTAATAAGAGCTAGATTACCAAAAGAAGAGGAAGTTTTTGGTATTGTCGTACAAATGCTTGGAGCAAGTAGAATAAAGGTTGATTGTTTTGATGATACTAAGAGATTATGTAGAATTCCTGGAAAAATGAGAAGAAGGATACGGATAAGAGAGGGAGATTTGGTTATTGTAAAGCCTTGGGATTTTCAAAATGATAAAGCTGACGTTGTTTGGAGATATACAAAATCTGAAGCAGCTTGGCTCAAGAGAAAGGGCTACTATTAAGTTATTATGGGAAAAAAAGGAGATGATACTTTGACAGCACAATTTGGTGGAAAGCCTGTTTTAATAATTCCAGAAGGCGCTACGAGATACACAGGAAGAGACGCGATGCGTAATAATATTTTTGCTGCAAGAGCAATTGCAGAGGCTGTAAGAACTACACTAGGACCTAAAGGCATGGATAAAATGCTTGTGGACTCTCTGGGAGACATAACAATCACAAACGATGGAGTGACTATTCTTAAAGATATAGACGTTGAGCATCCCGCTGCTAAAATGATGGTAGAGGTTGCAAAGACCTTGGACGATGAGGTAGGAGATGGTACAACAACTGCGGTAGTTATAGGAGGAGAATTGCTAAAGAAAGCAGAGGAACTATTGGATCAGAACATACACGCTACCGTAATAGCCTCAGGTTACAGGCTTGCAGCGGATAAGGCTAACGAGATACTCGAAAATATGGCTATCGATATATCAATAGACGATGAAGACATGCTCAAACAAGTCGCAGTAACAGCTATGACTGGAAAGGGAGCCGAAATCGCCAAGGAACATTTGGGAGATTTGGCAGTTAAGGCGGTAAAATTAGTAGCAGAGGAGATAGATGGCGAATATAAGGTAGATCCAGATGACATAAAGATAGAAAAGAAGGAAGGAGGAAGCGTAAGCGATACTGAACTTATAGAGGGAATAGTGTTAGATAAAGAGAGAGTTCACCCAAGGATGCCTAAAACCGTAAAGGATGCGAAAATAGCTTTGATAAACGCCGCTATAGAAGTAACGGATACAGAAACAGACGCTGAAATAAGAATTACAGATCCCACTCAGTTAAAGGCATTTTTAGACGAAGAAGAGAAAATGCTAAAGGAAATGGTAGACAAAATCAAGAAATCTGGTGCTAACGTAGTATTCTGTCAGAAGGGAATCGACGATATGGCTCAGCACTTCTTGGCAAAAGAGAACATATTCGCGGTTAGAAGAGTAAAGAAATCTGACATGGAAAAACTAGCAAAAGCCACAGGAGCAAGCATAGTTAACAGTTTGGATGATCTTACTCCTGATGATCTTGGAGAAGCAGGTTTTTTAGAGGAGAAAAAGATTGCAGGCGAAGAGATGGTATTTGTTACAGAGTGCAAGTATCCTAAAGCGGTTACATTGTTCATAAGAGGAGGAACAGAGCACGTCGTATCTGAAGTAGAAAGAGGCGTAAACGACGCAATAAGAGTTGTAGAGAGCGTCATAGAAGACAAAAAAGTTGTTCCAGGTGGAGGAGCACCAGAGATAGAGGTTTCAAGGTTATTGAGGAGCTATGCTGAAACAGTGGGAGGAAGAGAGCAGCTAGCCATTAACGCATTTGCAGATGCAATCGATGTAATAGCAAGGACCTTGGCGGAGAACGCAGGGCTAGATCCCATCGATACTTTGGTAGAGTTAAGATCTGCTCATGAAGAGGGTGCATACTTCGGATTGAACGTTTTTACAGGAAAACCGAACAATATGATTAAAGGCGGAGTGATAGAACCCCTAAGAACTAAGACCCAGGCAATAAAATCAGCTAGTGAAGCAGCAAACATGATATTAAGGATAGACGATGTGATAGCAGCCTCTAAGAGAGAGGCAGAAGGTCCGCCAGGCGCTCCGGGAGCGCCAGGTTACGGATTAGGAGAGGAGGAGTTCTAATTTTCTTTTTAACTTTTAACTTTTTAACTAAATTTAGAAGGGGGAATGAAGATAGAAGAAAGCACATGTATATGCATTAAATGTAACAAAGAGCTTTTCAAGGGATATAGAAAAAAAGGAGGCCTAAGATGGGATATAAGAGATTACAAAAACAATGCCTTATATCTCCCAAATGTTGGATGGCTTTGCCTGAATCATTTCTCAAGAGAAGGATTAATACATGAGAAAGATGTAAAATATTACTCATATAAAGTCTATCTCCTAAATAAAAGAGTTTATGTAGATGAAAGGCTAACGTTTCGAGATGACACGAATTTGAGGGTCTATGAGCTTAAGCCTTCTAAACCTATCAATCATTTCTGGGGAAGTTATGAGGAAATAAGGGAAAGAGACTCTATTTCTAGACAATCGGAAAAAGATATGCTAAAAAAGAAGATATGGATAATATAACTTGATTTGAAGTGTATAGATGTCTGTTAAGATAGAGATATTCATGTTTCAAGACTGTTCCTCCTGTAATCCAACCATAGATCTTGTAAAGAGCGTTATTGAAGAGTTGGGGAAAGAGATGGGAGATGTAACGAAAATAGAAATAATAGACGTTAAAAAAACTCCTCAAAAGCTCTGAAATATGGAATATATGCTGTTCCTACCATAGTAATAAATGGAAGCATAGAATTCGTTGGAAGACCTGACAAAGAAAGTCTTGTAAATGCTATTAAAAAAGAGCTTTGAATTTTTTTAAAAACCATCTTAGCTTAACAAGAAATCGAATGGGGGGTAAGATTGAAAGTTCATTTGATAAACCCCCCTTTTCCAGGGGTATATCAGGAATTGGGGTTTAAAGTACCACTACTAGGTCTAGCTTATATCGCGGGTATTTTAGAGGAAAAAGGAATTACTGCTCATATCACCGACTTAAACTTAGGGAATGAGAAAATTAATGGAAAGAATGACTATGACGTTGTAGGAATTTCTACACTAACCCCAACGGCCAAAAAATCTATTGAACTGGCTAACCGCATAAAATCGATGGATTCTGAAATTCCGATTGTTATGGGAGGTCCTCACGTCACATTTATGGATGAGCAAGTACTAAAAACTGGCGTAGTGGATTTTGTTGTAAGAGGAGAAGGCGAATACACCTTTCTTGAGCTTTTGGAAGATCGGTAGATGGAATTTCATATTTGGAAGGCAACAAATATGTACGGAATAAAGACCGGGATTTTATAGAAAATTTGGATGAATTGCCCTTTCCAGCGCGCCATTTACTGAAAATAGAGGAGTATACCAAGCGGCTGACTACCGTTGTTTCAAGTAGAGGTTGTCCTTTCTCTTGTTCTTTCTGCGCAACCCCAAAGATTTCTGGAAGAAAATGGAGAGCTAGATCTCCAAGAAACGTCGTAGACGAGATGCAAGAAATACAGAAAAAATTTGGTTTCGACAGAATTAGCTTCGTCGACGATAATTTTACCTTAAATCCAAGTAGAGTTATGGAAATCTGTGAAGAAATTAAGAATAGGGGACTTGAAATTTTCTGGGGATGTGAATCGAGAGTTGATACCATTGTTAAAAATCCACCGATGGTCAAGAAAATGTCAGAAACGGGATGTACAATCGTACTTATAGGAGTGGAAAGCGCCAGCCAGAAAGTTTTAGATGACTACGGTAAAAAAAAATAGACGTCGCCCAAATTTATAAGGCATTTAAAATACTTAGAGATAACAATATAGAAATTTGGGCAAGTTTTATCATTGGAAATCCCGAAGAAGACGAAAAAATGATTGATGATACCATTGATTTTGCTAAAAATCTTGACCCAGATATTGCTCAGTTCTCGATTTTAACTCCTTATCCAGGGACAGTTCTATATGAAAAAGTAAAAGAACAAATAACTAGGGATGATTTCGGGGTTTACGATGGTTTTCATGCAGTTATGGGCACTAAATATTTGAAACCTGAAGAACTGGAAGAAATGCTGGTTAGAGCTTCAAAAACTTTTATTTGCGTTCAAAAAGGATTTTAAGGGGAGTATGGAGAGTTCTAACCGGAGATTTCTCCACAATCATGGATACTCTTAGGGTCACCAATTTGTGTTTAAACTTATCAAAACGTGATGATCGATGCACGTAGAAAAAGATTTACCAAAGGAAGTTTTTACGGTCAAAAAATATTGGGAAATAATAAATTAATGTAAGTTTCTAATCGCGAGCCCTATGAGCATGAAAAATCACGCGGTAAGCTTGTATGCAAAAGGACTCTTAGAGGTTTGGTCTCTGCTTTATATCCTGTGATACAGGTTACCAATGGACTATGGGTCGCATGGGAAGCGGTAATGCTGACAGAGAAGTCGTCGACTCGGAAAATAAGATAAGAGTCCCCCCTGAAGATCCGTCTTATACTCTCAAGAGAGTTTGGCTTTCTGAGGAAGATATCAATAATTATTATCATGGATTTTCTAATAGAGTTCTCTGGTCCGTTTTCCATTTTTTTGTGGAGAACGCAATCATTGATCCGAAAAACTGGAAAACATACAATGAAGTCAATGAAAAGTTTGCTAAGGCGATCCTGGAAGAGAAGAATTATGATTTAATTTGGATACATGACTATCATCTCTCTTTGGTTCCTCGTTTCCTGAGAGAGGCGAAGGAGGATGTAAAGTTCTAGATGGTGTTGCTTGCCCAAAGTTTGGTGAAATAATTGGTAAGCCAGAAGATTAGTATAGGTGACGGCTTTGTGACAACAAAGAAATTCTTAGGAGAGCAAAGGAAAATGTCTTTATATTGGCAGAATAAAGAAAAACTGGAAAATAGAGATTTTTGGTAGGGAATTCAAGATAGAAGAGTTGTTTAAGGGCGAAAAGCTGTGTAAGAGTGTTGAAGGAAAGGAGTTTCACTTCTAAAGTCGTTAACATTCCAGAAGCTGGTAGAGTTAAGATAGTAAAATGCATCATGGAAGATAAAAAAGAACCTTACTATCTCGTTTCAACGGACAGGAAAAAGAAGCCAGAGTACATAATTGAGTATTTGAAGAGATTCTGGATTGAGGAGAAGCACAGAGGGATTTGTACTGAGACTAGAAGGTAACTATTTAAGGTCTGAAGAGAGTAATAATGGGTTTATTTTGTTAATGGCTGTCTTAGGCAATTGTATTGAGTATTTAAGCCATAAACTTGGAGTAATCTTCTATGATGTGGTTAATCTATGCTCTATTGAGATGATATGTAGTTTAATCACTTAATCATATGGTCAGTTTTAAGATAGTCATCCAATAGTTTCTTTTCCCGCTCCTTAGTGAATCTCCTCGTATTCAAATCCTGCTGAAGTTTTTTGATCTCCCTCAAATTGTCAATAAAATCACTTGCCCATGCCTCATTATATCGTTGTAATCTTCATATATCTACTGGTACGCATTATTCATTCTGTTATATCGATCAGTAAGTCCAAATAATCCAAAAGGAGTCGTGTTATGAGAAAATTCTTTCTGACGGTTTCCTTTCCTTTATTGCCAAATTTTTGTGCAATCTCAGGATCATGCAAAATTTTTATAATCCTGTCTGCAAACCCCTCAGTGTCATAAGGTTCAACCAA
>JBHIEG010000063.1:0-5881 GCA_046760505.1 Candidatus Hydrothermarchaeota archaeon | reverse complement strand
GGAAATCTCGAAGACTCAATAAAGTACCTCCAGAAATCGATCGACCTCGGACTGGAGATAAAAGGAGGGCAGATTCTCTGGGAAGCCTACCTTGAAATGGGCAATGCCTACAGAAAAGAGAAGGAATATGAAAAAGCTCTTGAGAGTTATAAAAACTCGATAAATATCATCGAAGATATCCGTTCCAAGATTAAGCTCGAAGAACTGAAGGCAAGCTATTTTGGCACAGACAGGCGACTCGAAGCCTTTCACAACCTCATAGACCTGCTTGCCAGACTCCACCAATCTCACTCAGGAAAAGAATACGACCTCCAGGCTTTCAACTACATGGAGAGAGCCAAAGCACGCTCATTCCTCGACAGTCTTGAGGTATCAAACATCGACATTTCAGCTGGGGTTGACCTCAGGCTGATTGAGCGGGAAAAAGAACTTATGCAGGAAATTTCAAAGATATACAAAACGCTTTTATCCCCCGACCTTACAGAAGAAAAAAGGAATGAACTTTACAGCCAGCTAAAAAAACATGAAGAGGAAATTGAATCAGTTAAGAGGGAAATAAGAATTTCGAGCCCTGCTTACGCTGACCTCAAGTACCCCCAGATTATTTCTGTTAAAGAGGCCCAGAAAAAACTGGCTGATCGTACCACTGCCTTTTTTGAATACTGTCTCGGTAGAGAAAATTCCTATGCCTTTGTCATCACCAGAAAGAAATTAAAAATATTCAGTCTTCCTCCTGCGCGTGAAATACAGAAAAAGGTCAAAAACTACCTGGGCCTGATTACTGACAGGGAATGTTCAGAATTTCAACCAGGATATGAACTCTTTTCTTCTCTCATCCTTCCTGGCCTGGATAAAAAAATAAGGAAGATTATCATTTCACCCGACGATATTCTTCACTTTCTCCCTTTTGAAGCGCTCATTACCCAGCAGAGCCCGAAAAGATGGCTGATAGAGGATTACAGGGTTTCCTACATTCCTTCCCTTTCCGTCCTCTCAGAGATTAAAAATCATAAAAAAATGAAAAAACAGAGGCCAAAAAAAGACCTGATTGCCTTTGGTGATCCCTCTTTTGGAGTAAATGAGATAACAAACTCCGAGAAGGACATTTTTCAGGACTACTACTCTTCTAATACTTTCAATTTTTTCAGGCTGGAGCACAGCAGCCAGGAAGTTGAGAGAATCGGTTCTCTATTCAAGAAATCAAAAAAGTCAATCTACAGGCGAGAAAATGCATCTGAAGAACTGATAAAAAAAATCCCTCTCTCTCAATATAAAATATTACACTTTGCCACCCACGCTCTGGTTGACGAAAAAAATCCGGCCCGTTCTGCCATCGTTCTTTCTCTTAAAAATAATGACAACGAGGACGGATTCCTACAGATGAGAGAAATATTCAACCTCGACCTTAACTGCGACCTGGTTACACTCTCTGCCTGCCAGACAGGTCTGGGAGAATTCATCAGAGGAGAAGGAATAGAAAGCCTCAACAGGGCCTTTTTCTACGCTGGCTCTTCTTCTGCCCTTATCACTCTCTGGGCAGTAAACGACCAGGCAAGCGCCATTCTCATGGAGAGATTCTACTCCCACCTCCGCCACTCCTTCTCAATCATGGAGGCCCTGAGGAAGGCCAAACTGGAAATGATCTCTTCCGGAAATCTTTCCCACCCCTACTTCTGGGCAGGATACCTTGCCACCGGTATGGCAGATAGAATTATTTTCCCTTCTTCTTCCAAAAAATTATTTATTCTCCTCTCTCTCTTCCTCACCGGAGCAGGAATAATAACCTTCAGAAACCTCCACCGGAAAATGTAATCTGTTTATTTTGTGAGCCAGGATTGATTTTTCAGGGTACAGGCAGCATAGGGAACTATCCACCACAGACAGAAAGCTGTTAAAACCGCATATGGAATCCCGTAGAGAAAAGTCAGGCTTCTGTTTGTTCGTAAGTAATAGAGAGAAAGGAAGAATGAGATAATGACAATGATGAGCAGATATCGCACAATCAAAACAGGATATAAAATAACCGAATAGAAGACAAGGGCGATGGCGAACAAATGAAACGGATGGAGGAAATTGAGAAAGAAAAAATCACAGATAGGCAGCAGACGATACTGCTCACGGTAGGGGGAAAACATGAACATGGAAAAAAGCACAGATTCACGTATATAACTCCGTGTCCAGCGGAGATACATTTTGCTTACCTGTCGAAGCCTTGAAGGAACTCTGGTATAAACGACTGCATTTGACTGATATCTGGTCATATATCCGCACTTGAGAATATTTGTTGTCAGAGATCTGTCCTCACCGTAGGTACACTCCACATCAAGGAATTTCTGTTTTACCCAATCTTTAGCGAACTTCATTAACACTGATTTCCTGTAAGCCGTCAGAGCTCCTGGGCAGCAGAACACTGTGCCGTAGACACTCTGGTAAGCACGTCCGAAATCAAAAGAGATTGAATAGCGGATGGAAAGCATTCTGGTAAGAAAATTCTCTTTCTCGTTAAGAACTGCCACTCTCCCTGCCACAGCACCTGTATTTCTATCCTTTATCAACGGTAGAACAACGTTCCGGATTGCATTCCTCCCGATTTTACTGTCAGAATCAGAAGTGACAATTATTTCACCTTTTGCCATCTTAAATCCTGCGTAGAGAGCCTTCCTCTTACCTACATTCTTCCTGAAATTAATCACTCTGAGTCTCTGGCCGTACTTCTGCCTGGCCTTCAACATTCTGTAGAGAGTTCTATCCGCTGAACCATCATTGATACAGATGAGTTCAAGGTTTTCTTCTGGGTATTTAGAAGCAAAAACGCAATCGATGGATTTTTCAATAAGCTCTTCTTCATTGAGAGCGGGCATAATTACCGAAACGTAAGGCCAGTCAATTTTTTCTGCTGGCTTGAGCTTTAAAGGCCGATATTTAATCCAGAGGAATGTTCTGAACAAAATGCCGGCGATGATGAATACTGTGGAGCCAGTAAAAACTAAAGCTGAGAACCTGAGGATATGGCTGCTTGATAGAAAATCCAGCCAGAGATGAAAAATCCGCAGCTTTAAACCTATCACCACTACTGTTGAACTTCCAACAATAATGAGAAAGATGAGAATGGTATCTATTTTTTCTCTGATGAAGAAATTATCAAAAAAATTTCCCTTCTCTCGAGACCTTCGTTCAAACTCATACAGCGTATCTTCCCACATGGCATTAATAATATAACACAGAAATTATTCGCTTTGAATGTTAGTTAAGGGATAAAGGAATGTCAAGTGAATAAGAGTTTTCTACCGATGAGAAAAAACCAGCGTGCTGTTCGTCATTATAAACGCCATTAAATTATTGTTGACAGATAGCCAGAATGCTATAATTCGAAAAACAATGGACGGGGAAAATAAAAAAACAAAAGATTTCGAAGCTCTTTTTAATAAATTCTCCAATTTTATCAAAGCTCAAATCAACAAATACAGCATCCAGAAGTACGGTCTGGATAGAGATGACATCCTGCAGGAGGTAAAAATAAAACTGTGGAAAGTTCTTGAGAATGAGAAAAAAATTGAGAACAGTACGTCTTATATCAAGAAGATAGTAAATTCATCTGTGATTGATAAACTCCGAAAAGTGAACAGAGAAAAAGCAGCTATAAATCATGAAAAACAGAAAAAAATAGCAGAACAGTATAATTTTTATACGAGCGAAAAGGAAAATGGGGAAAACAATGCCGCTGAAATTGTTGGCCATGCTGTCGAATTACTCATCGATAGCCGGCGTAAAGTGGTTAAACTATTCCTGCTTGGAATGACAATTGGAGAAATCGCCACCTGCTTCACTTGGAGTAAAGATAAAACAAGGAATTTACTATACAGAGGATTATCAGACCTGAAAAAAATATTGAAGGAGAATGGGATTGATTATGAGAATAAATAATATTGGTTTAAAGAAAATCTACAGAAAATATGTGGAACAAATACCAGTATCGGACAGGAAAAAGTGTCCTTCTTCTATAAAAATAATGAATTTTTTCAGAGGAAAACTATCAGAACGTCAGAAGACAAAAATCATTGACCATATCACAAACTGTCCTTGCTGTCTTGAAGAATTTGATTTTATCCTCAAGACGCTTAGATTTAAATTAAGAAAAGAACTAGAGGATCTTAACTCTTCTGAAGAAGCAGAAGATTTATCCTCATTGAGGTTGAAAATTTACGATATCCTGTGTGAATTGAAAAACAGACAAAAACCTTCTCTGTTTAAACTCTCCTTTAATTATGTGTCAATTGGAGTTACTCTGGCTCTCCTAGTGGGAAGTATTCTATTATTTTTCAGAACAGGTGCCAAAAACATTGATGAAAAAACTCAACTAAGAGGCGAAAAAAAACAGATGATAGAATTGGTTGGACCACTACCCGCAAAAATTCATTCTGATTCGCTTCTTTTTAAATGGAAAAAAGTAAAAGGTTGTAAATATTACATTCTTGAATTATATGATGAAAAACTAAATTTGATATGGAAAAGCGGAAAAATATCCAGAAACCGATTAAAACTTCCTCACGAGGTAAAAAATGGATTGAAAGATAATAAAAAATATTTCTGGAGTGTCGCTGCCTACTCTTCTACCCAAAAACTCAGTGAATCTCTCTTAAAGGATTTTTTCTTAATTCTTGATTCAGTCAAAACAAATAGATGAAGTGTAATCTCCGTTCAGCACAAAAGAGGCCCAGTAATAAGGATGGTTGTATTCTGTGCTGAGCATTTCTAATTTGGCTTCTCGCAGTGCCTGGGCTTTACTTTTTCCCTGAGAAAGAAATCTATAGAAAAAATTCATAAATTCAGAAGTAGATTTATCGTTAATTTCCCAGAGCGAGGTAAGAATTGACTTTGCTCCAGAGTAAAAGAAAATTCGGGGTAAACCCAACACTCCCTCTCCACGCTCCAGCTTCCCTTTACCAGTCTGGCAGGCAGAAAGTACTATCAGGTCTGCTTCGAGACATAGATTGCTTATTTCCCTGGCCTGAAGAAATCCGTCTTCTTTATCATCCTCATCCAGAGTTAGAACGAGTGCTGAACGAAATGGGAATTTTTCATCCACAAAACCGTGACAGGCGAAATGGATAATTTTATATTTTTTTAAAGATGAGCTTTTTATAATTTCTTCTTTTGCACTTTCTCTGACATAAACGTCTATTTCTTCAGCGGGAAAATATTTAGCTATTTCAGAAACTTCAATCTCACTGTAGGGCAGAGGTGAAAATCTGAAGCCCTGATTTAAATATAAATCTCGAAGAAAATTTACTTCAGAATTTGCCTCTCCTGAATTTTCATCTTTATCTCTAGAATAAACCGGATTGCCGAAAGCAAGCAAAAACTTCCCCTCTGATTCTGCTCTTCTTTCAGTCAAAACAGCAAGAGAAGAAGAAGAAGGAGCATAGGAAATGGCATATTTTTTAATCAGAAATTCATCCTCAGCGATTAGGGTTTCAAAAGGAAGATAGTAAAGGATACCATCAGGAATAATCACCAGATTTTCGAATGTTTTTGTCTCAATTTCTTCAAGAGGGAATAAAAGTTCCCTGTATAAGCGCTTCGCTGTTTCTTGTGCTTGAAATCCACTTTCATTATCATAAGATAACATTTTAAGATACGAGCCCACCAGGTCATTCATCTTCTCTGCGGGTGGCAGAGAATAAACCCGGTAATCATTCTTTGCTATTGACATCAGAAAAGACTTTTGTTCTCCGAGAAAATATTCAACAATAATTGTTTTTTCATCCAGGAATCCTTTCTGCAGCTCAATCAGAGTGAGGGGTTGAAAATAATCTATTTTTCCAGAAAGAGACATTTTACTTTTTGCCTGAGCCAGGAGCACAGAATACTCTGTTTCCTC
>JBHIEG010000062.1:0-5882 GCA_046760505.1 Candidatus Hydrothermarchaeota archaeon | reverse complement strand
ATTCATAAGATTGTTTATACAGCTGAATTGAGCCTGAGGCTATGATAAGAGGGACTTGTTAGTCGATAACAGATTTATATCTTCTGGAAATTAATTCTAAATACTTAAAAGAGATAGTCGCTTCAGGGTAAAATAGAGGGTGGTAAATGAAAGATAAAACTATATTGGTAACAGGAGGAGCAGGCTTTATAGGCTCTCATCTGGTAGATGCATTGATAGAAAAAAATCATGTAATTGTATACGATAATCTGAGCTCCGGGAAAATAGATTTTATAAAAAATCACTTCGACAATCCAAGATTTAAATTTATTAAGGGAGATCTGCTGGATAAAAAAGAGATTAACAATGCCTTAAATGTGGATATAGTCTATCACTGCGCCGCAAATCCAGATGTTCGTACCGGAATGATAGATCCCAAGGTACACTTGGAGCAAAATATAATTGCCACGCATAATTTACTCGAAGGAATGAGAGAAAACGATGTGGATTGTATTATCTTTCCTTCTACCTCTACCGTATATGGAGATGCTCTGATACTTCCCACTCCGGAGGATTATGGTCCCTTACTTCCTATATCCCTGTATGGTGCATCTAAGTTAGGATGTGAGGCATTGATCTCCGCTTACTGTCACACATTTGATATGCGTGCTTGTATATTTCGTTTCGCCAATGTAGTGGGAGAGAGAGGAACTCACGGCGTTATAGTAGATTTCATAGATAAACTCAGAAAAAATCCCAGAGAATTAGAGATTCTGGGAGATGGAACTCAAACAAAGTCTTACATACATATAAAAGACTGCGTGGATGCGATTTTATTTGGAGTAGAAAAGGCAAGAGAAAGGGTAGAAATTTATAACATAGGAAGCGAAGACCAGATAACCGTTAAGGAGATTGCCGAGATAGTGTGCAATGAAATGGGCTTGAAGAATGTAAGGTTTAAATATACAGGAGGCTTTGAGGGGAGGGGCTGGAAGGGAGACGTTAAGTTAATGCTCCTTGATATTAAAAAGATAAAGGAAAGAGGATGGAAGCCTAAATTTAATTCTAGGGAGGCTATAAGAGACGCTGTAAGGTCTTTATTATAGAAAGTGTTAGATAAGGAGATGAATACGCGAAGCCAAGAGGAAGAGAATGTCTTGGGAGAGTAAAAAATGTTTATGTAGTAGAAACAATATGTTTCTACCATGGAAATCCAAAGATTGTTTTCGACTCCGGAGAGGATTAAAGTTTTGAGATATGTTTTGGAGAACCCTTCCAAGGAGTTTGGCGTGAGAAAATTATCAAGAAGGCTAGGATTAAGTCCAGGCCATACAAGTAGAGTATTAAAGACATTGTCTGAATACGATATTATTGTAGAGAGTAAAGTAGATCTTGGAAACCCTTTTACTAGAATCTTAAAAGTTCTTTTCAATATCCAAAAGCTCAGGGAGATTGACTGCGTGGAAAGAGCAAAAAGTTTTATAAACGGGCTAAAAGGTATCGGAGTTTACGGTTCTTGGGCCAATGGAACGAATTATGAGGAAAGCGATTTGGATATATGGATAAAGGCTAAGAAGGCGATAAAGGAAAGGGATGTTGCGATGTTGAACTCTTACCTACTAAAAAATTTAGATGTGGAAGTATCGATTCTAACGCTTTGGCCCGAAAAAATCGAAAAGTTAAAAGAAGACAAAGTTTTCTATCATTCTCTGGTATTTGGTTCAATCATACTCTGGGGAGAAGGAATTGGTCAGTCTTGAGGAATGTCTAAGAAAGGGATTATTGAGAAGAATTCTTTCTTCAAAAGAAAACGCTAAAAAAGGTTTGGAAAAAGCTAAAAGGATGCTGAAAGAATTCAAAGAAAGTTTGAATTCCAAAAGACTGATCTCTGCGACTGTGATATCATATTTGTCAATGTTTAACGCTGCAAGGGCATTATTGCTTATGGATGGATTTAGAGAGAAAAGTCATGCCTGTGTCGTTCGGTATATCGAAGATAAGTATGCTCAGAGTGGAAAGATACCTTCTGAACTCATTGAATTATTCGATAGGTTTAGGTCCTCAAGACATGCATCTCAATACAATGTAGATTACTATCCAAGTGGAGAAGAGGCAACGGAAATGGTAGAATATGCTGAAAAATTTATACTAATCGTTGAAAAGTTGTTAGAAAAGGGATAGCCTTCATTGAGAGATTCGTGGTGGATAGCATGAAGTGCCTTATTTTAGCAGGAGGATTTGCTCAAAGAATGAAACTGGCAAAACCCACACCAAAAACATTACTAAGAGTGGGAGGAAAACCAGTGCTATTCCACATACTGGAGAAGATACCAGAAGATATAGAGGTCATTGTATCCACGAATAAAAGATTCGAGGATATTTTCAACCGTGCGTTAAAGGATAAAGATGTTAAACTGCTTATCGAAGATTTCTTCGAGGAAAAAGATAAACTGGGAGCGGTAAGCGCAATCTATTACGCTATAGAAACCCTGGGAATAGAGGAGGATCTCTTGGTTATAGGCGGAGACAATCTGTTTGAATTCAGTTTGGAAGATTTTATCAGCGCTTATAAAGGAGAGCCTCTGGTAGCGGTGCACGATGTAAAAGATTTAAAAGAGGCGAAAAAATACGGAGAAGTTAAACTGGAAGGAAATAAGATAATAAACGTGGTGGAAAAGCCTAAGGATCCGAGTTCTTCCTTAATCAGTATAGCATGCTACATATTTCCCAAGGATGTATTTCCGATACTGAAAGAATACTGCAGGGAGAGAAGGGATAACCTGGGAGAATTCATCTCTTATCTTGTAGAAAGAAGAGATGTGTACGCTTACATATTCGAGGAGTACTGGACCGATATCGGTTCCATAGAGACTTACAAGCAGGCGAAGGATTATTTTGAGAAATAGTCCTTTATCTCCTTCTCTATTCTGGGAATGCATGAGGTATATTCAAGCATCTGATGTTTCTCCATCATGCAAGACGGCAGGAATGCCCTGGTTAACACCTTGAAGAAACACCTCACTACGTAATCTTATCTCTGTTTCTGGTCATAATTTATCCGAATCGAGCCCCGGCAATAATAAGAGGGTTTTTGGTTGATTTACAAGGAGGTAATCGAATGAAGGAAGAAATAAGTGAATTTTTGGAAAGAGTCAGGAGAGAGTTAAATCCAGAGAAGATAATTCTTTTCGGTAGCAGAGTCAAGGAAGATTACCTGAAAGATAGCGATTACGATATAATAGTGGTAAGCAGGAAATTTGAAGGAATGTCTTTCTTCGAAAGACTCTATATGCTCTACAAATTATGGGACTACGATTTTCACGCAGACATACTTGCATACACGCCTGAGGAATTCGAGGTTAAGAAAAAGGAGATCGGAATCGTTAAGCAAGCAGTAAAAGAGGGAATAGAGGTATGATCTAGGAAAAAATTTAGGGAAGTTAATTTTTCATATGTATACATAGTATGTAAACGGAGCAAAATCCAGAAAAACATAAATATCTGTGCACATATGCATGTACATAGTATGACAAAGACTATTTCCCTTTCCGATGAAGCGTATGCTCTTTTGAGTAAGTTGAAATTAAAAGGCGAAAGTTTCTCGGATACCATAATCAGATTAGCCAAAAGGAGAGGAAAATTAATCGAGATCATTGATCTTTACCCGGAACTAACCGAATTAGAAGAATTTGAAGTAGCCATAAAAAAACAGAGAGAAGAGATAGATCACAGGCTCAGAGAGGATTAAAAAAGATGAAGTGTCTGGATACCACCTATTTCATAGATTTGATCAGAAATCCATCCCTTATAAAGGAGATCACAATAAATCTGGAAGATGAAACCCTTGTCACGACAGTTTTCAACGTTTACGAATCGTTCTTTGGCGCATATGCGGTAAAGAGTGCCGAAGCCAGGGCAAAGATAATAGATAAATTAACAAAGGCATTCAGCAGGGTTGAAATTCTAGATTTTACCTATAAAGACTCCATCAGAGCAGCGGAGATTGGAGGAAATTTATCAAAACAAGGAAAATACGTGGGTGCAGAAGCTATTACGGCTGCTATTGCCCTGAACAATGGCTGTAATACCATAGTTACGAGAAACGAGGAGCATTTCAGGTGGATCGGAGATCTTACCGGTCTCAAAATAATGGTTTATTGATTTTTGATAAAAGAGATGTATCCACCTACATTCATCTTTTCCTAGAAAAAATAACATAATCTATAAGATAAACCTTGGAGATGCTGAAATCATTCTCAAGGAGAAAGCCATAGAAATGCTCAATTGATTTATTCTACAACTACCTTGAAATCATCCTTGACTTCTTTGACAGATAAGAAGTGCCTATCCTTCGTTACAACCTTCAATCCGTTGTTCAAAGCAGTGGCTGCAATTACAGCATCCAAAGCAGGTATCGGTTTGCCCATTTTTATCAGTTCTGTTGAGATTACCAAAGCCAGATTGTAATCAGATTTAGACGGGAACAGAACTCTAAGGTTAAATTCTATTGCCTTTGGGAACTCTATCAAGTTCAGTATGGTTGTATAGCCGTGTACAGTCTCACCTCTTCTGTATGCTTCGATCAGTCTGTTTGTATCGTAGAGATTCTCTTCCATTCTGCATCCCTCATCTTTTCGTATCCTTCTATAGCTTTCTCCAGGCTTAGTTCACTCAGGCTCTTTCTGAAATCTTCACCAAGGTCTTCGAGAATCTCTTTCGTTGTTAACTCAAAGCCACCCTCTTCCATTTTCTTTATGTGCTCCACTATGGCTCTTCTAACGACTTCGCTCCACCTGATCTCTTTGTACTTCTTCATCTTTCTGTATATATCCTCGGGTATTGCCAGGGTTATGTTTGGCATGCCTTATATATGTGAATACAAATATTTAAGTGTTCTTTCTCATAATAATCTCTCACCAAAAAGTACCAAAGGATGAAATGCAGTTCGAGGGCATGCACGGGCTTTTTTAGGTGCAATAGTTTTTTGTGAATTATACGGCCTTTTGATATACATAGCAGTCGCAAAAGTTGAGTTTAAAGGTAAGAGAAGAGAGATGATGATTGCTTTTGACATAAATGATGCAGTAAAGATTGTAACCATTCATCCAATCAGGGAAAAGCAAAAGGAAAATAGGGTTAAATCTGGGAGATGGATTGAGTGGAGGAGAAAGAATGGAAGTGAAAAAGGTTGAGTCTTTAAAGATTAGAGTTTCACTACGATGAAGAAGAAGACATCCTTTATATAATGATTAAAGAAGGAGAGGAGGAAGAATTTATTGAAGTAGCCGAGGGCATCAATATAGAACTAGATAAAGAAGGCGAGATCATAGGAATAGAGATTTTCAACGCCTCAAAGAGGCTGTCTTACATAAAAGGATAAATCCATGAGGATTTTGATAACTGGGGCGACATATGTTCTATTGAAATTATCTGGATGCAAAGAATTATTTCAAGAGGTAGTTTCCTTTGGATATAAAACTCAATAAGATAAACCTTGGAGAAGCCGTTTGACTTAAAAGCAGGAAAAGTATAAAAATCTCCAGGAGTTAGGATGTTCATGAAGGCCAGGTTTTATATTTCATCTGAGAAAGTTCAGGAAGTCGGTTACAGAGCATTTATAGCATCAAAGATATTAGAATCTAATCTAGAGGGAGTAGCAAGAAATCTGCCAGATGGCAGGGTAGAGGTTTTACTGGAAGGAGAGGAAAAGGATATCAGTCGATTTTTGGATTTAATCAAAGAAAAGCCAGATTTGGAATTTGATGAATCCCTAGATGTTCCCAAGGTAATGAGAACTTCTCAGGCGTTAATTTTAGATCAACTGGGCAAAGAGGTTGTTTATCTCTCAGGAATCGATGAAAAGATGGAAAAGATGAGAAAGGAGATGAAAGCAGGATTCGATA
>JBHIEG010000061.1:0-5994 GCA_046760505.1 Candidatus Hydrothermarchaeota archaeon | reverse complement strand
ATATAAGGATTATATAAAGGAAATAACCGTGAAGTCTGGAGAAGAAGTCTATGAAGTAGCAGTTCTCACACCTAAGTCAGGAAAAATCGTTGTCTCTTCTGATCCCTCTGATGCAAGTGTATATCTCAATGACAACTACAAGGGAAAAACTCCTCTAGAACTTAGTATTCAGCCTGGCAATTATATAATAAAGCTTACAAAAGAGGGATATAAGGATTATATAAAGGAAATAACCGTGAAGTCTGGAGAAGAAGTCTATGAAAATGCGACGCTTGTATCAACTTCAGTTACAACTAAAAAGCCCTTGGATTATCTATTAATTGCTTTGTTTTGTTTTGGGATATTGTCCTTGGCAGTGATTGGGGTATACTGGAAGAAAATATCAATTGGACGCCGAAGAAGAATGTACCCAAGACGATGGAAGTAGAAACTTTATTTTTGGTTTTTTGGTAATTGGATGCGGGATTTTTTTCCTTTTTTAAAGAGCAAATGATAAAGTTTTCTATCTCTAACTATAGTTGAGGTGGTATTGAAATGTCTGAATTTCTGTTTAATGTATCCATCTTAGTAGGTTTCCTTATCATATGGGGCGTCTTAGCAAGAAAATTTGGACTTGGTTGCGGAGGGTGCCATGGAGGACATAAAAAAAGCTCAGAAGATGTCCAAAACGAGAAATCATGCCATAAATAGGTAAATTATCAGGAAATTTTAATTTTCTCGGCATCTCCTCATTTGTCAACCTATGGTTTGAGGTGTTAGGGTTGCTCTGTCACTTGATTTTACTTGCGCCATTAATCGGTCTTGGAGTTTTCATTTTTTTACCTTTCTGGACTGCCTTTCTTATGTATATCGTAATTTTGGCTTTCTCAGGTTTTATATACTATAAAATTGTGGAATCCATGAGAATTCCGGCTAAAATGGGTTGGGAAGAGATGATAGGGTCAGAGGCAATTGTGGTAAGGGATATAAACCCGGAGGGGATTGTAGAGTACAAAAACGAATTATGGGGGGCTATTTCGAATGAGGCTTTAAAAAAGGGAGAAAAGGTGAAAATCAAGAGGCTTTACGGAATGAAGATATTTGTGGAGAGACTAGACGAATAATAAACCAATGAGCAATAATTAAGGATGAAATCTGTGGTGTGAGTTAATGGCTGAAATTTTTTAAAGCGCATTGAGGATACTTGCATCTTTCAGTGAGTCCTGGACAAGTTTTTCAATATCCAACCTTTTCTCCTCTCTTTCTATATCTCTTATTTCTGTTTTCGTGGCGGGGAATTTTGGAGTTATCGTACAGCACATGCTCCTAATAATAGAAATCTCGTAAGTTCCTATTTCTTTTGCTTTATTTATTATTTCTTTTTTGTCTAAAGCCAAAAGAGGACGAAGAATCGGAATGTTTACGGCAGAGTCTTCTACCACAAGATTTGAGAGAGTCTGGCTTGCTACCTGCCCCAAGTTCTCTCCTGTAACGATTGCACGAGCATTCTCTTTTATTGCAATCTTTTCGGCGCAGCGATACATAAATCTCCTGCATATTACACACGTGTATTTTCTCTCGCAACGCCTCAGAATCTCAACTTGAGTACGGCCATGAGGTATAACGTATAGTTTAGATCCCCTGCCAAACTTTTTCAGTAACCCTATAAGTTTCTTCGTCTTTTCAAGGGGAGTCTCACTCACAAATGGTTTATTGTCTGCGTACATATACACTAACTCAATTCCTTTCCTCAACATGAGGTATGAGGCCACAGGTGAATCTATACCACCTGAAATTAAACTAACCGCCTTCATTTTTTACTCACAAAACAAGGGCATAAACCTCGCGTGCAATATCTTCTGCTATTTTTTTATCCGTTAAATCTTTGATCAACAACCTTCCACTTGGAAAAATGCTGATTTCGTATATTTTTTTGATAACGGCAATGTGAGGGGTGGTTACAACTATCTCATACCCTCCCTTTACAAGCTTTTCACAGCTCTCCTCCAAGTTAATTCTTATCCTAGTTTTTGGAAGGACCTCATATGCAGAATCTGTCTTGCAAGGTTTGCTCACAAAGATCATCTAAAAAAAAGAATGCAAGACCGCATATAAATGTGAGGGTTCAGGTTTGAAGAATGCATTAAGTTTTAAAGACGTTTAGCACAGGGTTGCATCCAAAGGGATGGAGTAAGAGATGTAAATACCGTCAAGGGTTGTTCTTATTATTTTATTAGTCCCTCAATTTTCTGCACCAATTTTTCCTTGTTATCAGTCGAATCGAAAGTCACAAAGGTCCTTTTTCCAAAGAAGTGGTAAACCAGAAACAAAAAAAAGGGCTCTTTCAGTCTAATTACGCCCGATGGTTTGTTTTTAAGTTTGTAAACATGTTCCTTTACTGAATTTATAAGTCTCCTCACTCTTAATACTGGATGGTTTGCTTGCATATTTCTAGATGCATCGTTTAAATTTTTCACTTCTAGTCTTTCTTTGAAATCTTTATGAAGTTTCCAGATTTCTGCACTAAGTCTTCTACTCCTTCGAGTTTCTTTGACTTCTGGATAAAGAAAGCTGAAGTCTTTAACGTCTTTAGGCGTCTCTACACGATATTCTCTAAAGTATTCTACTATGTAATTCATTTTGATCACATGACCTTTAACATTACCTCAAATTTAACTGGTTTGTCATTTTAATTAGGAAAAAAATGGGGGATTTTTTTTTGACTTTATTTTAAACTATTCGAGATTTTAATGATATAATTCCGATTTTTTTTTCTAAAATATAATGTTAAAATAACTTTAATTTTTGAATAAGACCATTTTTTGGACTTTTCGAAGTAAGGAGTAGGAAGTTATTATATAAAGAATTTTTTACTCTGCGAGGATGACTAATTTTGGATTTTTTTCATTGTTTGCTTTCAAAGTTTAAAGTAACATTGTCTAAATCTTTTCTTTTTCAAAGGATAAGTGAGATATGTTTTATCTTCAATCTTTTTCGCGAGTTAAGATGCACGGGGGGAAGTTATGACGGATGCCGGAAGCAAAATACGGAAAAGCCCAATATTAGTGGGTTTCATAGGCAGTTCTGTTTTGTTGACTATATATTTTGGAATTCTTACCGTTGCTAATTCTTTTAATCATGCCGTTGAAGAATTTACCAATATGTGGTATTGGATTTTGATCTTAGTTTTAGGTTTTGGAATCCAAGTAGGACTCTACTATTATATTCGGGTCGCTTTTCACGCAAGAAGAATGGCTGCTACTACCTCTGTTGCTACCACAGGAGGAATCTCAACGACATCCATGATCGCTTGCTGTGCTCACCATTTGACCGATGTTTTACCAATTATCGGTTTATCTGCTGCAGCGGTATTTCTAACTAAGTACCAATTAGTATTCATTTTACTAGGAATTCTCTCAAACTTAATTGGAATTACTATTATGTTAGAAATAATACAGAAACACGAATTATTTGATGGAATGAAAGGTCTATTTGGAGAAATATTTAGATTTGATATGAAAGGAATCCGCAATAAAACCATAATTCTTTCCATCTTAATTTTCTCCATGGTGCTTATCGTAACGATATCCGGATGCTTACTGTCTAATACCAGACAACAGACTATTTCTCTCCCCACAAAAACAAATACAGAAAACGGAGTTTCTTTTGAGGTAACTCCTGTAGATTTCAGTTATAACAAACCGGTCATCTTTGAGGTAAGGATCGATACCCACTGGGGCTCTCTTGACTTCGATCTAAAAGATATATCCGTACTGGAGGATTCCTGGGAAAACGAGTACAAGGCCATAGATTGGAAAGGCTCTCCTCCTGGAGGACATCACAGATTTGGACTTCTAAAATTCCCCAAACTCAAAGGTCAATCAAAATACATGAAATTAACCATTAAAAACGTCTACAATGTTCCAGAAAGAGTCTTCATATGGAATTTAGAATAGTTATCTTCATTTATTTATAGCAGTGAGATCTTCAAAATAGGAAAATTTTTGGATTACAATTTTAAAATTAAGAAAGCAATTTTATCGATTTTTCTTGTAACTTACTCTTTATGTATATTAATAACAGGATAAAACGATCTAATTTTTAAATAAGATTCAAATTGAACTGGAATTACTTCAATTCGCCCTAAAAATCTTTTAATGAAATAAAAAATATATTTATCGGTAATACAAAATTTTGGGAAAGATAAAATCATGAAAAATACAAAAAATAATCTCTCTAATTTTTTCCTATTGTAAAGAACAAACCCTTTAAAAAGATCTCACGTTTTAGAATTAGGTGGAGAGATGAAAATCAAAAAGTTTCACAAGCAAATCAAGTACACAACGTGTAAATGCCATAAAAGTTGTACTTAAGTTTTAACCCTTAATTTTGGTTTTCCTCAATAATTGGGAGGCTTATAAGTGGAAGAAAGATTGAAAATAGGATACATCTCATTCTCCTTTTTCATGATAGTTTTAGCAACCTCGCTCATACTTTACGGTAAATTTGGAGTCAAAGTACCACCTATACAAACCATACTGATATTTATTGCCATCGTAATCATGCTGATAAGTAGAGCGAGAATAGAAGACTTGCTAGCAGGAGTAATTTTACATCCAATAATGGCAATGACCTCTGGATTCTTGATTGCAGGAGCCCTGGGACTGGCGGGAGGCTTTGACGCATTATTAGATCTCTGCTGGAAAATAGCGCATTTTGTAGACGCTATATTTATCCCCCTACAGGGGTTAGGAATATCTTTTTTAGGACTAAAAGAGGGAATATCCATCGGATTGCCTTTCGTGGCGGTGATATTGGTAAATATACCTACAATTACTCCAATGCCTTGTGGTAGGATATTAGCCGCTGCTTTAATACCTGGAGTATATTATTTTGCGAAAGCAATCGCAGAGGTCACCAACAATCCCGTGGCATTGCCAATACTCATAGGGGCATTTATAGTGAATGCTGCGGCCTCGTGCGGACCCTCTCCACTTGGAGGAGTGGGAGGCATAGGAGAGGGCAACCTAGGGGTGGAGATTGGCTCATCAGGACCTTCTCAAGAGACAGGGATTCTAATTGCTACCGGAATTACAGCCCTTGTAGTATCATTAATCACTGGAAAGGCTTTGGTACCTTATCTGAGATAAAAAAACGAACACGTTTCTCTCAATATTACCTGGAGCGGTTAAAATGAATATAGAGCCCATAAGAAGGGTATCACAGCTGGTAGTACTTTTCTTCGCCCTTACGATGCTGGGAACATGGGATAAATACGATCCTTTTTTCTTCATACAGAGTATCGTAGCAGGAGGAAAACCTCTAATATCCTTGGTGATCGCATCAATCGGAGGACTCATACTGCTCACAATATTGTTTGGAAGGGCTTTCTGTGGCTGGATTTGTCCTTGGGGAACGATTTTAGATATATTGAATGGCATTACGAGAAGAAAACATAGAATACCTGAATTCTTGGAGTATAGGAATCTAAAGTACTCTGTACTTGGGGGATTCTTGATCGCTGCCTTTGTTTATGGTTATACCGTTTTTTGCACCGTATGTCCAGCAGGCGTCTTTATAAGAGGTGTAAATGCAGCAAGTGTAGCCCCAGTGTTTCCCATGGTGTTGCTTGTAGCAGCCTTATTTTTCGCGGTGTTCTATCATGGTAGGGCTTGGTGCAGATACCTTTGCCCGTTGGGAGCTACAATAGCCATATTAGATAGATTTAGTCTAACAAGAGTGGTAGTAGATCGTGAGAAGTGCAGAGCATGTCTTTTATGTCAGAGAACCTGTCCAATGGACCTTTTAGTAGTAGAAGACAGCATATGGAAGAATAGAGATTCTATTCCTCCAGGCGAATGTATAAGATGCGGCGATTGTATAAATGTATGTCCTACTGAAGCATTAAGATACGGTAAAGCATCTTCTAAGCCGTATTCGGTCATGCAAGCCCAAATTCATAATGCATAACAGCTTACCAGAGAATTAACTCTTTTTCGCCTTTTCTTTTAGTTC
>JBHIEG010000060.1:0-6195 GCA_046760505.1 Candidatus Hydrothermarchaeota archaeon | reverse complement strand
GTAATGCAAAAATGATCTTTCTCCATCTGGATCGACTAATACCACAGTAGAGGAAGTATTTACCTCTGGAGATCTTTTTACACCTTCAGTTTTTACTCCTTCACTTTTCATCAAGGATATAAGAAAATCACCAAATCCGTCATCCCCTACTTTTCCTATTATTCCTACATTAATTCCAATTTTTGCAAGATCAATTGCAGTATTACAGGCGCATCCACCATTGTTAAGCTGGATTCTCTTTACAAATTTTGATTTTCCCCTATCTGGGATTTCTCTTGTCCAATTTACCACAACATCTGCGGTGATCTGTCCGAGACAAATAACATCCATATATCTCTCTCTTCCTAAAACTTGGTCAAGTTTGTAATGGAAACTCTTTTATAGAAATTTTAACTATTCTCTACTCTGGGATACTCATTTGCTAAAAGATACAATGGTGACTCATCTTCCTCTATAGGTGGAAATCGTCCTACATTCTTTTCAAGAAAGCAGTTATCTACGCGGTCATCATTTACTTTAGATACCTCACTAAGAAGAATCTTACCAGCACCTTTTTCTCCCCAGAATTTATGGTAAACTTTTGGAGAAAGTGTAATACTCTCACCCGGGGAAAGACGAATAACACTGCCTCCTGGAGCTGTATAGTTTCTCCCATCCTGAGAAATTTTAACTGGAGTTTTAGCCAATTTTTCTTCATCGGTGCTATTGTAAATTTGCACTAAAAGATTTCCTCCTCCTCTATTGATGATATCTTCCATCTTACTCCAGTGAAAATGAAAAGGAGTAACTTGTTCTTCTTCTACAATTAAAATTTTTTCGGCATAAGGTTTGGTATACTTCTTTAAATTGAAGTTTCCATTACGTAGAGTAAATAATAAAAGACCAATCTTGTAGAAATTTCTGCTTCCATAATCCGTAATGTCCCATCCTAACACGTTATCTCTGATCTCATCATATTCCTGTCCTTTTTTCTTCCAATCTTCTGGACCCCAATAGGCAAAAGGGGGCAGAACAAATTTTCTCCCACTGAGAAATGACATCGCTTCTCCTATAATTTTGTTTATCTCTGATCGCTTCATTAGATAACTACCTCCTTAATAAAATTTCGTGTTCTCACTTACAATAGTATTAGTCTTTGCATTTCAGGATTACATTAAACTCTAACAACCACGTCCGCCGTCATCTTCTCTATACAAATAACATCCATCACATTCCAATCCTATAGGTTACGTCTTTGCCCGATCGTTGCTTTAGATTCGGTAAGTCTCTTTCCTTCTGTAAAGCGTTCTTTAAAGTGTTTGTTTTGCCTACCAATCATTTCCTCATATCTTATAAGGAGGCTCATCCAACCCAAATAATATTTGCGATAGGGCATATGTTGCCCATAAAACATGTTGAAAATGTGTTATTACGGGATGGAAAATCCAGACCAGAGCATTGCCAGATATATGTACTTTCTCTCGAACTTATCTTATTATTTTCTTTCCCTACCGGATGCATATTTAACCCCTTAAGGCTCCAAAGGTCATCCCTCTAACTAACCACTTTTGGGTAAACAGAGCTAGCAACATAATTGGGACTGCTGCGATACTACCACCAGCATAAAAAGCAGACCACTCCCAAACATAATCTCCTAAAAAACCAGAGATGGGTACCGGTAGTGTTGCTGCTTCGGTGCTAGTCAATGAAAAAGCGAATATAAAGTCATTCCAGGACCACAATATGCAAAATACCCCTGTGGCAGCTAATCCCCCACTAACTAAAGGCAGTAATATCCTGAAAAGGATTCCCATAGTAGTACAGCCATCTATTGAAGCGGCTTCATCTAATTCTCGGGGAATTTCCTTAAAGAATCCCATCAGCATCCAGACAGCAAATGGCAAATTTAAGGTAATATGGGCAAGAATTAATCCCAGGTGAGTATCAATTAACCTAAGTTGGGGTCGGCTAAAAAAGATATAAAGAGGGACAATAACTACAATGGGTGGCATCATACGCAAACTTATCATCCAAAAGGCTATGTGTTTTCCTCCCTTTATGGGATATCTAGTCAGGGCGTATGCGGCAAGAGACCCCAAGAAAAGGGAAATACCGGTGCTTCCGAAAGAAACCATCAAACTATTACAAAGATATTTGAGAAAGCCTCTTTCCTTAATAATCAAAAGAATATGGGAGAAATCTGGCCGAAAAAGAAAAGAAGGAGGTATGGTCCAAATATCCTTAGCCGGTTTAAGAGCAGATGAGAGCAACCAATAAATGGGAAATATGGCTATTATGGAGGCTGCAACTAAAACGACGTAAGCTATCGTCCTATTAATGGATCTCATATCCTGCACTTAAGCACCTTTCTTATAGAATTCTGCCCCTGAGATTCGAAGATAAAGTTGAGCCAGAAAAATGACAATAACTGCTATTATCCAGGAAATCGCAGCTGCTCTTCCCATATAAAAATAGTTTAAGCCAACCCTAAAGTTATATAGCGTCAGAACCTCTGTAGCATCGCCGGGACCACCCCGGGTTAATACATAAACAATATCAAATAGCTTAATTATATCCATTGTTCTAATAAGCAAAGCAACTACAATTATTGGCGTTAATAAAGGTATGACAAGATATCTAAACAGTTGCCAAGCTGATGCTCCGTCTACTTTTCCCGCCTCAAGTGGTTCTTTGGAGAGGGAAAGAACACCAGCATAGAGCACCAGGAACATAAAAGGAGTCCATTGCCATATATCTACTATCATTATCGACAGAAGAGCAAAGCGCGGATCAGCAAGCCATTCAATCTTCTTTATTCCAACCAAGCCTAATAAGTAGTTTATTATACCATAGGATGGATGAAATTTAAATTTCCACAAAACTCCAGCAACAATAGGCATTATTACTACCGGCATAATTAAACAGGATCTGAAGATCTTTTTCCCTTTAATATCATCCCGATTCAGGAGTATAGCCAGTGTTATTCCTAAAGTAAATTCTACGGGAATACATATAACCAATAATATTAAGGTGTTTACCAGTGATATTCTAAATATAGAATCTTTGAAAATAACTGTGTAGTAGTTTCTCAAGCCAACAAAAGGAAAAAGAAGGGGCTTTCCTAAATACCACTTATGTAAACTTACCCAAAAAGAAAATGCCATAGGGTATATCACCACAAAAACTAAAACCATAATTGCTGGCGAAATCATAAAGTAAGGAATTAGCTTATGTATGCGAATACCCTTTTTTCCTTTCATTTCCAGGGAATACCTTTCTGATATAAAACCTCACCCACAGAAGCTAGTAGCTCCTATGGGTGAGGTCTACAACTAATTTCCCTTCTTTTTCTCCCCCGATTTTACTTTTTAGCCCCCAGCTTTTGTCCCATCTGAATTGACGTATTTGGTAGGCCACACCAGAGGTTGACCTTCAGGAACATATCCTCCCCTCACCATAAGCTCATACATTGCTTTAGCTGCATCGTCTAAAGCCTCTTTCGGAGTTTTATCTCCTATAAACGCCTTTTGAACTTCTGTTCCTACAATAAGTTCATACTCGACTTCTTCAGCAATTGCTGGTCTGCGTCGGATATGCTCTCGATACATCTCCAATTCAATGGGGTACCTACCCACCTTATATCCGGTAGTCTCGGGAATGAAGTATCCACCCTTTCTTCCGGTATTGGTTCCACCAACTTCAAGGTAGTCCTTCATCTCATCATAGGTCATAGTTAAACAAGAAGCCCAACCCATAAATTCCCAGGCAGCCTCTTTATTTTTGGAATCTTTATTCATCACGAGAGCCCATCCACCAAGAGAGGCATAACCCTCACCAGGGATTATTCCCGGCACATTATTTACCGGAGCATCAGGGTTACCAGGTAGTAAGGCATATCCTGTTTTACCTGCCACCTTTGACTTAACAGGGTCCTCAACGTCTCTGACAAAGTCAGACCACTGAAACATCATCGCTGCTTTTCCCTCGATAAAGTCTGAAGTAATTTCGGCCCACTCATAGGCAGCGACACCGGGAGGCATGAATGGTTTCAGAGAGACAAAGAATTCAAGCGCTTTAACTCCAATGGGACTGTTAACGATGGGCATATTGTGAATGGGATCAACAGGATCAGGAAAACCCTGGCCAAATGCAAGACAATCTGCACCCCAAGACCAACCTACATTATAATAGTTTTGTACAGCCATATTACCTTTTCCCGCTGACCAGGTGAGTCCGTATAGCTTTGGTGGCCTCGTGAAAAACTTAGCCACATCCAAGAGTTGTTTCCATGTTTTTGGAACCCCGAGCTCGTAGCCATACTCTGAGGCGAATTTTGCCTTCTCTGCTTCGTCCTCAAATAGGTCTTTTCTATAGTAAAGTAGTTGTACACCTGGCATGTTAGGGACCGCATATAAGTTACCCTTCCAATTACCATAGAAGTTCAATACGGGCACAGCCTGGTCTTCAAGATAAATGGTTGGATTCACCTCTACTCCAGGAGGCCATTTTCGAATGTAATCTTTCCGCAGACTTAACCCTGCTTTTTTAACCCACGGTTCCAAATTTTCAATGAATCCTCCTCCAGCAAATTCTGGAAGCCAAGGGTTATCCATTTGGATAACATCGTATCGTCCAGTATGAGCGACGAAATCATCCATTTCTTTGGTATGAATATCTGCATATGCGGTATCTTCCCATGTGACCTTTATCTTAGGATACTTCTCCTCAAACTCAGGTATCATATCTCGGAGTGCAAGCATCGCTGGGGAGGTCAACATCAGGACTCTGATCCGAGTCTGGGCTAAAGCTACAGTCGAGGCAAAAAGCAGACTTGTTCCCACACACAAAGCCAACCCTATGCATCCCGCCTTTGTTCTTAATTGCATCTTTTCTCTCCTTTAATTTTCAAGCTATGCTGGCCTGCTTACTTTTTCACCTCCTTTTCGGCCCTTTATTTTTAGCCTTGTCCTTTTTCGCTCAAATTAACATCCATCGAAGGACACTTGAGCACCTTTCCTCTTCAACAGAAGCTACTTCTTAACCTTAAATACTTATGCGTGAGATTTAAAAGTTCTTAGCCCTTCCCCAGCAGATTGCCGTATTTTTAATTGAACATCTAGCACGACCTCTTTTGGCCTTTTTCTTTTTTTTCTCATTTGTTCAAATAGAAGCTCCCCTGCTATCTCGCCTAACCTAAAAGAGGGCTGAGCAACGACAGTTAAAGGAGGATTAGCATGGTTAAGCCAAGGCAGGTCATCAAAGATTACTAATCCTATCTCCTCTGGAATTCGGATTTTCTTTTCTCTTAGAGCATCCATAGCTCCGAGTGCCATAAGGTTATTACAGGCAAAGATGACTGTTGGGGGTGAAGCAAGAGAAAGAAATTCCAAAGTCAGGAGATAGCCACTTTGTTTTTTAAAATCGCCAATTTTAATCAAATTCTTATCTTCTGGCATAGAATGCTCCCTTAGTGCTTTTAAATAACCTTCCAACCTTTCTTTACCAGTAGTAGAGTTAAGGGGACCCATTATAATTCCGATTCTTTCGTGCCCTAAATTTATTAAATGTTCAACAAGTTGTTTGCTACCTTCTATGTTATTTACTAAAACAACATCCGTATTTATGCCTTGTACTCTTTTATCAAGTAAAACAACTGGAGTGTTTTGTTCTATGAGGAACTTTACATGCTCATTGTTATCTCCCCCAGGAACAATAATTACCCCGTCTGTTTTTTTACTATAAAGCATCTCAGCTGATTTTTTTTCTTTATCAATGTTGTAATCAGTATTAGTAACAATAAGAGAATACCGCTTTTTACCTAAATATGCTTCAATCCCCTGCAGTACTTCTGCGAAAAAGGGATTCACAAGATCGCAGATAATTAAACCAACCGTTCCTGTTTTTCTACTTCTTAAGCTTCTGGCAACTATATTTGGATGGTAATCAAGCTCGTTTATTACCTCAAGTACCTTTGCCCGGGTTTTCTCACTTACAAATCGGGTTTTGTTAACTACATACGAAACAGTAGTTGTAGAAACCCCGGCTAATTTAGCTACATCTTTAATGGTTACCACTTTTCTTTATATCCTGTTTTAGATAAACGTTACACTAATCGTTTATATTATAATATAGTTAATTTTTTTGTCAAGACTCCCTCCGCATTGTAAATGTTCAAAATTTGGTGGTAGTGGGTAATATTTAGATTCCTCCCTTCAT
>JBHIEG010000059.1:0-6275 GCA_046760505.1 Candidatus Hydrothermarchaeota archaeon | reverse complement strand
GAACTAAAAGAAAAGGCGAAAAAGAGTTAATTCTCTGGTAAGCTGTTATGCATTAGAAGGCTTGTCTGACATTTGAGATTCTTTGCGTTATCAGAAGATTTTCCACCCGAATATATCGAATTGCGAAGGAAGTGAAATAGTTTATATACTCTCCTTTCTTTACTTTATCCGCCCTCCCCATCCTATGGTGGTTAGCCTCTTTTTCTCCCTAACCACCATATGCGGTGATTCTTATGATGTGTATGCTGTGTCGGGAGAAGATAGAAAGGGGTAATGGTATTTCCCTTAGGATAGACGGGTACGAAGTTAATGTTCATGGAAATCCCTGTATTAGAGAAGTGATAAAACAGCACATAGTCTCTAAGGCAGAGAGGATAAGATTCTTTTAAATTAGAAAATTCTTCTAATTAATACTTGGATTACTCTCCATTTACTAGACTTTTAGGATTTTCATATCCTTTTCAATTTTTGGTAATCTAAGTATTTTTGCCCCCAGATAGCCAACTAAATAACCAAGTTTAAATATAGGTTTTATAAATAATATTGAAAAATACAATTGTAGAAAATTACAATAATAATAGAATACTACAACAGAATATTACAGTAGAAACCACACGCATTTTTAACTCAGCAGGAGGAGGGTGGTACATTTCACGAAAAGGGGTCATCTACTCGTATATAGCATTGTCTATGTATTTCCAAGTTCTATCGCACACAAACTCTGAAAAAATAGAAACAGGTAAAAGAGGCAGGTCAAATGAACGGATTTGAGACAAAAAGCCTATGTCCAGTCTGTTTTAAACACATAACTGCCAAGGTATACGAAGAAAATGAAAAGATTTTGATAGAGAAAAAATGCAGCGAACACGGAGAATTCAGGGATACTTACTGGGGCAATTCAGCGTTATTCTATAAAGCGATGAAATTTAAACACGAAGGAGACGGAATTGAAAATCCGCATAAATCATCGAGTAAAGGTTGCCCCTATGATTGTGGTCTCTGCCCCTCACACAAATCTCCCACGGTCCTTGGATTGATTGATGTAACGAATCGATGCAACCTTAGATGTCCGGTATGTTTTGCAGACTCTAACTCTAACGATTATATATACGAGCCGAGTTTTGAACAGATCAGACAGATGCTGAAGAATCTCCGTAGGAATAGACCTATACCCACTCCCGCTATCCAGTATTCCGGGGGGGAGCCGACTGTTCGAGATGACATTATTGATCTGGTAAGGCTGGCAAAAGACCTTGGTTTTGTACACGTCCAACTGGCAAGTAACGGGATAAGGCTTGCCAACAGCCCTATGTTTGCGAAAAAACTCCGTGATGCAGGATTAAATACCCTTTACCTTCAATTTGACGGAGTGACTGAGAAACCTTATTTGAGTATGAGAGGACAAAATATCTTACCCCTCAAATTAAAGGCCATCGAAAA
The DNA here is from genome assembly GCA_046760505.1 of Candidatus Hydrothermarchaeota archaeon. GTDB lineage: Archaea > CAYFZR01 > CAYFZR01 > CAYFZR01 > CAYFZR01 > CAYFZR01. Next base: position 4,835 of record JBHIEG010000059.1, on the reverse strand, counting down.
TTGTAGAAGAGCCGGATTGGGCGTTGTGCTAGTACCCACCCTCGTAAAAGGAATAAACGACAAGCAGGTGGGGGATATAATAAGATTTGCAGCTGAAAATGCAGACGTGATAAGGGGTGTGAATGTACAGCCGGTTTCTTTTACCGGTAGAATAGATCAAAATCATCTCAAAGAAAATAGAATAACCATACCTGATTTCATCAATGAAGTAGAGTTACAGACGGAAGGTCAAATAAAAAAGGAAGACTGGTATCCTGTACCCTCAGTAGTCCCGATCTCCCATTTTGTTGAGCACTTATCCGGATCAAAGCAGGTTGAATTTACAGCGCACCCTCATTGCGGTATGGCAACCTATATTTTTTTAGAAAAAGATAGATTGATACCAATAACTAGATTTATTGATGTAGAAGGTATGTTATCTTATTTAGATAGCATATCCAAAGAAATTAAAGGAAATATGCTGAAAAAAGCCAAATATTTGATCAAAGCCAAAGAATTAATGAAATTTATTGATAAGAACAGTGCTCCAAAGGGTATACCCATAAAAAGGCTGTTGTTAGAAATCCTCACCAACCATTCCTACAATGCCCTAGGAGACTTTCATGCAAGGATGCTCCTGCTTGGAGTAATGCATTTCCAAGATCTTTACAACATAGACATTGAGAGATTAAGGAGGTGCGTCATTCATTATGCAGTTCCAGACGGCAGAATCATACCTTTCTGCGCGATGAACACTCTCTACAGATCGAAAATTGAGAAAGAATTTAGTAAAAAGAGATTAAAAGTAAGAGCAAGATAATTCACACTGGGATAACCGTTATAAATTTTTAGCAATAACTACATCTCCAAAGAGACTGTACTGTGCCTGATGGTTATTATATCTTTTATCGCTCTCATTCTTCCAATGAATTTTGTTATATCCTCCAATTTTCCTTCAGATATAAATAGTTCTAGGCAGTACTTTTCCCCTATATGCATGTGCAAGTTATTTGTGACTATTTCGTTGAATTCGTGCCTGAGTTTGGATATTCTCTCCTCAACGTCTGTGCGCTTGTATTCGTAAAGAACAGTTATGGTAGAAGAAACTAATCCTTTCTCTAGACGACTAAATTCATACTCGGAGATTAAGTTCCTTACAGCATCTCTTATAACCTCTGAACGCCCTGAATAACCCTGAGTTTTTTTTATATCATCTATCTTTTCCAATAATTCATCTGGCAACGATACACTTATGACCGCCATGTTATTAATATTTTGCCCAAGTATTATTAATCTTTCCATTAATTTTGACGATTTTTCGTAGTTATGTTAATATAGCTATTGGGTTAGAAGAAATTCATGGTCTCGGAGATCTTCATGAGAATAGGTTTAGAAACTTGGAAAATCCTCAAAGAATCATCTCCATACTTATTATTTGGTTTTTTGATAGCAGGGATATTATACGTTCTTTTACCAGAGGAGAAGATTTCGAAGTACTTTGGTGGAAGAAGTCTAAAATCCGTGGTTCGAGCGTCTTTACTTGGCATACCTATTCCTCTATGCAGTTGCGGAGTGATGCCAACCGGAATAAGCCTCTACAAGAGAGGAGGAGGCACTGGTCCGGTGTTATCTTTTTTTATATCCACCCCAGAGACTGGAGTGGACTCGATAGCAATTACCTACGCACTTTTAGATCCCATATTCACCGTATTTAGACCTATTGCGGCTTTTGTAACAGCCACATTCGCAGGTGTACTGGGTATTTTTTTTGTAAGAGAGGAAAAAACCACAGATGAATCTTATTCCTATAAAAGCAGTCTTTACTGCGAGGAGTGTGGAGACCTAATTTGTAATGAGAGGATAAAAACAGCATTAAATTACGCTTATGTAGAGTTAATAACTGATACAGGAAAATGGCTCATAATAGGGTTTATCGTTGCTGGTATAATATCTGCTTTGGTTCCAACGAGTATCGTGGAAAGATACCTTGGAAATCCCGGTATAGTTCCTATGCTTGTGATGCTCCTTATTGGACTCCCCTTCTATGTGTGCGCAACAGCATCCACTCCTATTGCCAGCGCCTTGATTTTAAAAGGAATGAGTCCTGGCGCCGGATTAGTCTTTCTTTTAGCAGGACCTGCCACAAATATAGCGCCCATGATCGCTATTGAGAGGGTTATGGGAAAAAAAGCGTTGTACATCTACCTCTTTAGTGTAGCCTTTTGTAGCCTTGCCCTAGGATTCATCCTCAACTGGATTTATGCTGGACTTGGAATAGAAGTCATCGCCTCTATTGGCGCTGAAGAAGAGTTTGTCCCAGGATTGATCAAAACAATCTCCGCGATCTTACTGCTCACACTTATAGGATACGGAATCTACCACGACTACAAAGAAGAAGAATGCGAGCATGCACTGGGCTTAGAGTAATAGTATCTTTTGCCTGGTGAAAAAATATAAAAAAGCAAAACAATCAAACTGACCCATGATTGCAGAGACATTAGCCATAGTATCCTCCTTTTTTATAGGATTCAACACCATACTCGTGAAAAAAAGTATAGTAAAGACCAATGCAACCACCGCAATGCTCATGGTTACACTGGCCGGTACCATTATATTTTGGATAATTTCTCTGGCATTCATTCCTTTTTACTTTTTAAAATCTAAAGCATTGTTCTTTTTTATTGTAGCAGGAGTATTCTCGCCTGCTTTGGTTAGGTGGCTGTACTACGTTAGCCTTGATAGAATTGGTGCATCTATTTCTTCATCCATTCTTGCCACAGGACCGGCCTTTGCAGCGTTAATGGCGTTGATACTGCTAGATGAAAGACCTACCGTTGAGATATGGCTTGGAATTTTCCTGATAATAACAGGTATCGTACTCCTCGAAAGAGAAATTAGCCTAAATGAGAATCAAACAAAGAATCGTAAAAGAAAAGACTTAATCATTCCTTTGCTAGCGGCAATTTCTTTTGGATGCGCAATAGTTTTCAGAAAGATGGGTTTGAATATACTCAATTCCCCTATACTAGGGGTGACCGCTGGATTTACTACTTCTTTATTTATTTATCTAATTACATTGGCATTTTTTAAGAGATTTAGAGACTCTTTATCTTTTGATAGGTCGGATCTTTCTTTGTTCATTATAGCAGGATTTTCTCTGGCGATTGGATGGTTATCCATATTCTACGCTCTTTCTTACGGTAACGTATCCATCGTAGCTCCGCTAACAAATCTTCATCCTCTTTTCGTCCTTGTTTTGAGTTATCTTTTCATAGGCGACATCGAGAGAATAACCCCGAGAATAGTAATAGGCGCCTTAACCGTTGTTTTAGGGGTCATAATGATTACATTTTAAGTTCAAGACATTTGATAAGACAAATTTATAAATAGAGGAGATTGATGAGAATACATGAAAAGCCCTAGTCGGCAAAAGGGAAGCACTGAAAAACTATTCAAATAGGGGGCTTTTTCATTTCAGGATTTTATATTTCAAAAGAAGAACTCGCAAAGATGATTGATTACACCAATCTAAATCCAAACGCTATCTTTAATGATATAGAAAAACTATGCAATGATGCAAAGAGATATGGCTTTGGAGCCGTATGCGTTGCTCCGTACTATATAAGGAAAGCAACAAAAATGGTTAATGGTACCGATATAAAGGTATGCAGTACAGTAGGCTTTCCTTTCGGCTACGATTCTACGGAAACAAAGGTCTTTGAGACTAAAAAAGCCATTGAAGATGGTGCTTTAGAAATAGACATGGTTATGAACAGATGTGCCTTCAAGAACAAAGAGTACGATGTAGTTAGAGAGGATATTGAATCCGTTGTTAAGGCTGCAAAAGGAAGGATAACCAAAGTAATAATAGAAACTTGCGATTTAAATAGATATGGGATAGAAAAGGCTTGTAAAATCGTTGAAGAATCTGGAGCCCATTTTGTGAAAACATCAACCGGCTTTGGTAAGGGAGGAGCCAAAGTAGAGGATGTAAAACTAATCAAAGAAGTAGTAGGCCCAAATATAGGAATTAAAGCCTCTGGAGGAGTTAGAACATTTGAATATGCAATTGAGTTGATAAAAGCTGGTGCAACAAGAATCGGAACAAGCGCTGGCGTTAAAATAATCGAAGGATATAAAGAATCCTTTTTTAGAAGTTAGAAGAACACTGAAAAAATGAACCAGAGTCCAAATATCAGTAAAATAAGACTGCAGCCAGCGAAGACGATTTCATGAATCCTTTCGTTCCAGAATCTTTTCGATTTGTATATTGTGGAAGATACTAGGAGGTACCAAACGAAATCACATGAAAGATGTGTGATTATAAATAGCACTATGCCGAGCAGACCGAATAACGAGGTTTTAATAATAAGGGCGGCGCCAATGGTAGCCCACCAAAGAAAAAAATATGGATTTACGCCCGTTGTTATTATTCCTGCTGCTACGGATCCGTAGGATAAATCTGCTTCTCCCCTTTCAATTTGTTTTCTAATCTTAAACATTTCTGTACCCATATAAATAAGCATTAAACCGCCTCCGAGACTTATTATAATTTTCAATATATTAGATGTAAAGAACTTAGCAAATCCTATGTAAATCAAAATTATAAGGGGGGTCTCGATTATTGCATGACCTAATGCTACAAAAAAGCCAGAATTCCAGTTTTTATGTCCTTTGGCAACCGTAACAGCGAAAACAGGTCCGGGCATCATGACTCCGGACATGGATACAAAGACTACCAAGGCAAGAAACGGTAACAGACTTGCGTGGGTTGCTTCCATGAAGTGTTAGAAAGAATACTATTATTTCACCCTTTCCTCGAGTTTAAATAATACATCAAATACCGACCCGTCGAA
>JBHIEG010000058.1:0-6388 GCA_046760505.1 Candidatus Hydrothermarchaeota archaeon | reverse complement strand
TGACTGGACCAAACATGATTATAAAATGATTCTCAAAAGATTCTTCAAATGGTTAAGAGGTTCCGACGATTACCCCGATGAAGTGAAATGGATCAAAGTAACAGTCAAAAGACGGAAAAATTTGTTACCGGAAGAACTTTTAACAGAAGAGGATGTCAAAAAACTCATAGACTCCGCTGACTACCCGAGGGACAAGGCCTTGGTTTCACTCCTCTACGAGAGCGGTTGCAGGATCATTGAGCTGAATACATTAACAATCAAACATGTTTCCTTTGATGACTACGGAGCTCAGATTGTGGTGAGTGGCGGCAAAGGCATGAGGAGGTGAGGATAATAGCATCAGCTCCTTTATTGGCTGCATAGATGGATGTCCATCCGCAAAGAGATAATCCGGACGCTCCTCTGGGGCTTGGGACAGGGACAAGAAACAAGAACGAAATTTTGACCTATTCAAATATCAGGGTAATGCTCAAAAGGCTTGGTAAAAAGGCAGGAATAAAGAAAAGATTGAATCCCTACATTTTCAGGAAGAGCAGGGTAACCCATCTGGCCAATTACTTAACAGAAGCCCAGATGAACCAGTACTTTGGCTGGGTGCAGGGTAGTAATATGCCCTCGATTTATGTCCACATGAGCGGCAGAGATGTTGATAATACTCTATTGAAACTTCATGGTTTGAAAAAAGAAGAACCATCCGAGAAAGAAAAATTATTAAAACCAAAGGAATGTCCTAGATGCAAAAACTTTAATTCTCCTACTGGAAAATTCTGCACGAGATGTGGAATAGCTATGGATATTAAAACTGCCATAGAACTAGACGAGAGAAGAAAAAATATTGATGAATTGATGTCTATCCTCGTTAGAGATCCAGAAGTTCAAAAAATCCTAATAGATAAAATAACGAAATTGAGGTTAGAAAAGAAACTTTTAGAGTTATAGTTCATTTTTCTAGCCGGAGTTGAGGCTTAAAGTTAAGAAGAGACATTTTTATAATTGTATCATGTCTCATAGAAGAAAACAACAGTGAATATAATAAGGAGCTAGAGACTAGAGAAAAGAGAATTAAGCCCCGAGCGGGATTTGAACCCGCGACCTGCTGATTACAAGTCAGCCGCTCTACCTGTCTAAGCTACCGGGGCACCTTGAATCTTTGGGCTGCTTCCTTCAATGCTTCTAATCCGGGTAGGGGTTCCCCTGCTAGGTATGTTATACAGGCTCCTCCCCCAGTAGATACATGGGATATTTCATCCTTAACGTTTGCGTTCTCTGCGACAGCTACTAGATGTCCTCCCCCAATTACAGAAAAAGCTTTCGAACCAGCTATTGCTCCTATGAGTTCTTCCGTACCGATTTCAAATCCTTTTTCTTCAAAAATACCCGCAGGTCCATTGGCTACAACGGTCTTTGCCTCGTATATATCCTTAGAATATCGAAATATTGTTTCTAAACCTATGTCGTGGATCAACTTATCGTCTGGAACTCCTGTAAATAGAACTTCAACTCTCTCTCCGTCCTTCGATATTGCAAGGTCATAAGGCGTGCTTATTCTATCTCCGTATTTTTTTAGAAGCTTCTTTGATTCTTCTATGAGTCCATCGTATTTTCTTTCTCTTATAAAATCCACGTTCGCCTTTCCTATATTTACTCCCTTGGCTAGCAGGAATATGTTAGCCACAACTCCTGTTGTAAGTATTTTATCTGCCTTATCGTTCTCCAAAACGTTTCTTATAACCCTCAAAGAATCATCTGCCTTTACACCACCTAACAAAAATATACAAGGTCTTTCCGGATTCTTCACCACCCTATCAAGTGCTCTGATTTCTTTTTCCATGACCCTTCCTGCAGCAGAGGGTAATACCGTTGTAAAGCCTACTACAGACAGATGAGCCCTGTGAGAAGCCGAAAAAGCATCATTTATGAAGTAATCAGCCAGTGGAGAAAGTTTCTTTATAAAGTGGGTAGAGCTCATCATATTTTTTGCTATGCAGAGGTTTTCCTCAGAGTAAAATCTTGTGTTTTCCAGCAGCAATACTTCACCAGGGTCTAACTTCCTTATTGATTCTCTAGCCTTGCTTCCAAATATATCATCGACGTATTCAATATGCATGTCTAATATTTCTTCCAAATGTCTTCCGTGAATCTCCAGTGTAGTAAAATCTTCCCTTCCAGGTCTGCTTTGATGAGACATCAAAACTATTCTTGCATTCTCGTTTACAAGATCTTTAATCGTGGTTGCATGACTCTTAAGCCTAGTATCGTCAAGTATTTCTCCAGTCTCAGGTTCTATAGGTGAATTAATATCTATTCTAACTAAAACCACTCGCTTGTCTAACACCAAGTCATCGAGTGTTAGAAAATCCAGTTCCATATACTTCCCCTAAAATTTATTGATTCCTTCTACCAAATTTTTTAATGCTTCTTTTTGGTCTTTCGCTTTTACGATACCTGAGGCCAGTAATACACCTTCAGCACCCAACTTCAACGCCGCTATAACATCTTCATTTGTACTTATACCTGCACCGCACAAAACCTTCACGCTGGGATCTATTTCCTTCACTGCTTTGACCGAGTTTTCCACGATCTCTGGATCTGCTCTAGAGACAGGTATTCCCGTACCAATAAGTTCAGGAGGTTCTATCGCAATAAAATCTGGTGATAGAGCGGATAACGCTTTACTAACTTCAACCGTATTCGTGCAAACCACATTTTCCAGCCTAAACTCTCTGCATCTTTTCACCAAGAAATCTATGTCAGCTATCTGCAGTCTTTTCTCTGAGTGATTTATTAGCGTCCCAGTGATTCCGGCCTCCTTTAGGGCTTCTAACAATATGCCTCCTGTATAGCCTCCTGGTTGGATTGGATCGATGTGCTGCGCCAGTAAAGGGATCTCAATACCCTCCATCCTCAATATGTCAACGGTCTGAGGAGCAACTGCGATCTCAATCCCGTATTCTTTTGACACACGCTCGCACGTCTTTGATAGTTCGTAAGCCCTCTTACCGGTAGCCTCGATGTAAGTTTTGAAGTTCAGTACTATCAGCGGCGTTCTCAAAGTTATTCACCCAGAGACTTTCTGATCGAATAAAAAAGGCATTCCTAACGATTTTTTTGCCTTCCCTCCGAGCTTTAATCAAATATTTTTTTGCTATAATTATGGAAGGTCAACTTAAAACACTTTCGATTCAAAAGTAATTCAATATACTCTCCAAGAATTCCTTCTCAGTTGAATCTTTGGTCAATCCATGCATTTTTCTAACTATCAACTCAGGGGTACTCTTTGCGATAACGTTATATTTCGGGTTATGATCCACCTTTAAACTGAGATCTGGATTCAATCCCTCTGCCTCGATTCCGTCTATTCTTACGCTTACCTTATCTCGGATATCGTCTCCTAAATGCGTTACCACAACTCCGTAGGTTTCCTTATTTTTAAGTAAATAGTTTATAAGACCCGATATAAGTTTTGCAGCGGCTCCTGGCTCTGTAACAGCTTCTATCTCATCTGCCAATATTAGTTTACTCCCTTTTGTTTTTAACAATGGCATTAACATATTCAGGAAGTTTTCCAACGCTCCTGCATCACTAGAACCCTTATGTCTTGCGAAGTAGTATATTTCATCAAATATCTTTATAGATGCCTGCTCACATGGAACTGGGAGACCCATCTGCGAGAGGATTTGAATCTGCAATAGAGTTTCAAGGAGGGTTGTTTTCCCACCGCTGTTGGCACCTGTTAGTACTGTTATCTTGGAGTTAGGCTCTATGTAATCGCCTATTCCATAGTCAATAGGCTGAGGATTTTCAATATACAAATTTCTAGCTTTTTTGAATCCTAAAGATTTATCGCTTAATTCAAAGTCTCTTAAATCATAATCTAGGGCGAAACATCCCAACGAAAATTTCAAATCTAATTCATGAATCTTCTTTAACATATCAGGAATTTCTTCAAGTACTGATTTGTATTTCATTGAAATTTTCTTTCTTTCTTCAGATTCTCGGCGATAAATTTCTTTTCTAACCAAATTTCCGTATTCTCTAAGGGCGTCTGGATTGAATCTAATGGGATATCTTCGCTCTACCAACTCAAAATCGTTCATTACGCCATAATAACTAACTAGTTCCTCTTCCATATCAGAGCATGCTCTATTCAGTTTTTCGACGAAATCTGGCAGAACAGAATTCCACTCAATGGAGCCTTCGTAACTTCTTCTAACCATGTCTAGGAAAACCTCTTTATCTAACTCTATCTTGTCTATCTTTTCTTTTAAGATCTGATTATAACGTTTTTCTAATTCATTTGCATGTTCCCAGATATTTTTCAATTTTTCTTTGAGATCCTCAGTTTCATGACCTATATTATCCAACTCACTTATCATATGTTCGTAATTCGGAAAATCAGTGTTACATGTTTCATTCAATCTAATGGCGTTTAAAAATAAAGTACGATGCCTTATCAACTCGGTCAGTATTTTTTCGGGCAAGTAGAAATCATCTAGGCTGTAAGATTCTACAGAACTAAGGAAATCATACGTAGGGTTTCTGTATACATAAATGACGGAGAAATAATTATTTATGAATTCGCCTAGCTGCGAAGAGTCTTCAATGAACCTAACATCGCAATATACTTTGTATTCAACTAAAGAGTTGTAAACATCTTGATCATCCGCTATTAAGATCTTAGAGTCGTCTTTGAGAACAAAATTTGTTGGATCGCACTCTAAAAGTCTTTTAAAAACTTCTTTATCTACTTTTATATTCTTTACCCATTCTTTTGCTTCTAAAACATATTTTTTTCTTTCTTCAATCTCTTTTATATCTGTAGTTGGATATAGTAGCCTTAACTGATTTTTTACTGTATGAGATGTCGCATAGGAGACGATGGTAGTTATTATTTTTTCATGCATCATTTCGCTAGAAGATGTTCTCAAGATTTGCTGGAAAGACTTGCCTTTTTTCCTCAGGTGATAAAATCTTATGATGTCCAATGCCTTTTTAGGGCTGATTCCTGGTACTTTTGATAATTCAAACAAATCTTTTGACTCTAAACAATTTAATATAGACTCTTCGTCTCCAAAAAAATGTAAAAGACGATTATAAGTCTTTTCACCAATTCCTGGAATATCGTACAACATGAAAGTATAAATTTAATAAGTGTTTAAAAGTCTTACATGTTCTTTTGTCGGAGAGTAGTCAAATGAAGACGGACGAGATAACAATAGAAAAGGTACATACAAACTTAAAGCACGTCATAGAAATCATCCATATACTGGAGAAAGAACTTTCTTCTTTGAAGGAGCAGGTAACTTTTTTTAATGAAGAAATAGTGCCAAGACAAAAGAAAATTGAAAAAATTGTATTTGATTTGTATGAATTAAAAAAAATGGAGGACGAACTAGAGAAAAGGATTTCGAAATTAGAAGAGCAATTGGTAGAACATACCACAGAGGACATAATGGAAGAGTTGAGAAGACTGGAGAGACACATCGACGATCTTGAAAGGAGATTGGTTAAAAAATAAAGCCCATCAGAAAAATGACTGAGGAAGAGATAAAAAATCTGGCAAATCGTTTAGGATTCGGTGTGCTTAAAGATGGTGCAGTAGTTCAACTATCCATAAACGATGATTCTTTTGAGATAAGAAAAACAGAAGGAAAGATCTTAACGCATGGAGGAAAAGCAATCGATCCAGACATCATTATCTCTATGAGTAAATCTGCTTTCTCAAATATTAAGAACTCTGATAATCCAACTGAATCGATTAAACTAGAGTATGAAAGAGGAAACGTAATCATTGAGCCCAAAAAAAGTGTGATCCATTTAGGTCTAAAGGGATACAAAAGGCTCTATGATCTGTTTAGATAACCTATGGTAAACCAAAAAGTATATTGGTCTCTTAAACTTAATTGATGTAGCCGGGGTAGCTCAGGAGGCGGAGCGCCAGGCTCATAGGGAGAGTCTCCTGGGAAACCTGGAGGTCGCGGGTTCGAAACCCGCCCCCGGCATATTTTCTCCAGTTCGGAACCCAGACAGCTCCGTTTCTTCTAAGAACTGATATAATGGCTTTTTTAAAGTATAAAAATTTATCGTTTGATATTTGAAAAACGGCAGTAAGGACATAAATGCTTAAAAGGAGAGTAAAATAAGGCTCATTTATTTATTCAGTATTGTAAAACTTTAAAAATTATTTGAGGTTTGTATAAAAACAATATGATTTAATAGTCATTTTGAGCTTAAAAACCTACAAACATGAACTCAGGAGAATTACTATCCTATATGTTCTAGAACTATTCTATTATTCTATATAATTAAGCCGGAGATGGAGGAGCATTTGGCTTTATTCTAACCGCTATTGAATCTCTTATTATCTTTTTCTCGAAGTCATATGTCC
>JBHIEG010000057.1:0-6431 GCA_046760505.1 Candidatus Hydrothermarchaeota archaeon | reverse complement strand
AAGGGTGAGAGCATTGCCAGGGGGATTCTTAAGGAGACATTGAAATTTCTTGCCTACGGCATTAGCAACATATCCTGTGTGCTTGACCCGGAATTGGTGATTATAGGAGGTGGGATCTCAATTTTGCCAGATGATTACCTGGAGGAGATAAAGTCGAACATTAAAAGGATAATTCCCTTTGTTCCAAGGATAGAATTTTCCAAGTTAGGGGAGGATGGGGTTTTAGTTGGTGCATCGGTAAAGGTACTTAAACCCTTGAAAATGGAAGGCCTGGCGGTTATTAAGTAATCAAAAATTGCCTTTAAGAGAGGAGCCTTAAATAAGGAGGCATATTCCCATGGGTTTACCGCAAATACTCGCCGTGCCCCTGGAGAAGCTACCTAAGGTAAGCAAGGTAAAGGTGAATATTCTGTCAGATACCAAGAGCCTGTACCAGCACTTTGCTAAAAGCATAGCCGATGAAATCAAACAGAACAATGCTCAGGAAAAGTCCACCAGGATAATTTTGCCAGTGGGTCCCACTCCTCAATATCCTATCTTGGCGGAGATCTCAAACCGGGGGAAAATAAGCTGGAAAAATGTGCATACCTTTAATATGGATGAATATCTGGACTGGCAGGGAAGGCCTATTCCTTTAAATCATCCCATGAGCTTTGAGGGGTTTATGAGAAAAAATCTTTTTGACCTTCTTGATGAGGAGATAAGAATTCCTGAGGATCACATTCACTTTCCTCATCCTTTTCGTATCGACGAGATTACTGAGAAAATTAAAGAAGTTGGGGGGATTGATACTTGCTACGGAGGAATTGGCTATCACGGTCACATTGCCTTTAATGAGCCGCTCATAAATAGGTGGTATAACATATCCTGGGACGAATTCAAGAACTCGCTTACCAGAGTTGTGCAATTAGCCCCTGATACAGTGGTAATCAACAGCATTGGTGGAACAGGAGGAAACTCCTCGATGATACCCCCTATGGCAGTAACCATTGGAATGAGAGAGATTCTTTCCTCCAAGAGGATTCGCCTCTATTGTGACGGTGGGGACTGGCAGAGGACGATCTTCCGAATAGCCTGTCTAGGGGAGATAAGTGTGGAGTACCCTGTCACCTTTGTTCAAGAACATGCAGATTGTATAATTAACGTGGATTCCTATACGGCAGATTCTCCGAAGGTCGGACCAAAGTAAGGTGGAGATGATGTTTTCTTGAAGTTCAAGGCGCCAAAAAGGGTCAAAAATCAAGTGGAGGAGGTGATACCTATTTTAAGAGTATAAGACCCTTACATTAGATTCTAATTACTACAAGGAGGAACAAATGCGTTTAAGGAAAATTATAACCTTACTGTTGTTGGGGTGTTTAATATTCTTACTTCCCCAATTGGTTTACGCGGAGCCAAAGAAGTACACTATAGGAATTTCCATTCCAGGAGCGGTAGAATATTTTGCGGCGATGCAGAGAGGATGCGATGAAGCTGCTGAAGAACTCGGAGTGGAATTGGCTTACATGTTCGCAGAATGGGATGCAGAGAAACAACTAACTCAAGTTGAGAATTTTATATCTCGAGGGGTTGATTTGATTATTATCATTCCTGCTGATGCAATAGGGGCTATACCGGCGGTAGAAAAAGCTAAAGAGGCAGGTATACCAATTATGGCTTTGGTTAACGCGGTTGGCATAGATCCTCATAGTAAATATCCTGGACTTATAAGTTATATAGGTCAGGATGAGACATATACCGGTGGTCTCTGCGGTGAGATGGCCTTAGAGGTTTTGGGGAAGAAGGGTGGAAATGTGCTGATTATCGAGGGACACCCGGGAACCCCCCCTCAAATAAATCGAACAAGAGGCTTTATAGAGAAGATCGGGATGAACCCACAAATAAAAATCATCGGAATTCAGGCAGCAATTGGTTGGGATCCAGAAAAAGCCATGAAGATCATGGAGGATTATCTTCAGACAGGCGTGCAGATCGATTTTCTTTTCACTCACTTTGATGGATTGGCTCTAGGTGCTCTTCAAGCAATCGAGGCAGCGGGAAAGCTGGGAGAGATTGCGGTTGTTGGTATTGATGGAACAAAAGCTGGATTGGATGCCATAAGAGAGGGGAAAATGTATGGAGATACGTGGATTTCTCCTGTTACCCAGGGAAGAGTTGGGGTAGAAATGGCTGTTAAGTACCTTGAAGGCGAAACCATCCCTGAATTTGTACCGGTGAACCAGATCAAAGTGACCAAAGAAAATGTAGATGAAATCGTCCCTGAGTTCTAATTCAAAGTCGTAAAGTGGTGGTGATTACTTATCTAAATCTCCTTGTGGGCAAGTCAGTCCCACAAGGAGATTTAAAAAATTAAATGGACTAATTAGAGAGTAAAGCACGACGAGGCGGGGTGCCTACGTATACATTACATCGAAGAAAGGGATACATGCAAAAAGATAATTGAGAAATTATTCTAATTCTCAAATTTTCTCATTTAAAGGGAAGAAACGCGTTAGATTCTCTTTATTTTTTGCTATTTTCTGCTACGTTATTATTTTGGAATATGAGATGGAGTAGGAACTTGGCTGCCTAAAGAACGTCAGGGAGGCAAGCCACGATTTTACTAACGGCAGGAATGAGGGCATTGAAAATGAATAGTATGGAAAAAAAGAATATAGTCGAGATGAAGAGTATCTCTAAGTCTTTTGGCGGATTACAAGCCCTCACCAAGGTAAATCTCGAGCTTAGAAATGATGAAATCTTGGGTCTGGTGGGAGATAATGCCGCGGGGAAGTCAACTCTTATGAAGATTTTAACTGGAGCCTATCAGGCTGACGAAGGAAAAGTTTTCTTCGAAGGTAGAGAGATACATATTACCAGTCCTCACCTGTCAAGACAACTTGGAATTGAGATGGTTTACCAGAACTTCGCGTTGTGTCCAAATCTGGATGTTGCCGGTAATCTATTTCTCGGTAGAGAAGTCACCCGGGGGAGAGTCTTTGGTGGTTTTCTGAGAAAAAAAAGGATGGAGAGGGAAGCGCTTGAGGTACTCCACAGACTGAAAATAGATATCAAGAATCCCAGAACAAGAATTGATCGTCTTTCTGGTGGCCAGCAGCAGGCGGTAGCTGTGGGAAAAGCTACCAGCTTTAATCCAAAAGTTGTGATAATGGACGAGCCAACGGCAAATCTTGCCCTGAAAGAGATAGGTAAGGTTCTGGAACTAACATTACGTTTGAAAGAGCATGGTATCTCTATAATATTTATTACTCACAGATTGGAAGACATCTTTACGGTTTCAGACCGGATTTTTGTTTTAAAACAGGGACGTAGGGTGGTCGTCAAAGAAACAGCAAAGACAAACAAAGATGAAATCGTAAAACTCATGTTTATAGGAACTGGTAAATAACAAGACTAAATAAAAATGTGTAGTAGGGATTTTAAGCTCTAGAAAAAGAACAAAACATGAGATAAAATCTTTGACTGACTTGTATTCAAAATTTCTAAAAAATGTGTTGTCTTGTGTCAATAAACTCTGGGGGCCCATCTTGAGAAAATTTATATTTTGAAGGATAGGTACTTGGTAGACAAAAAGTGTGTTACCTGTATCCAAGTTTTCATTCCTTCGGCAAGACCTGAGGCGCTAAAAAAAACTCACCTCACAGGAATTATCGATTATATCGAACATAAGTTTCACATAGACATTATCATCATTGGATGGGGTGATAATCCTTTACTGTATGAGGAATGTTTAAGGAAGGCTGGTATTTACAATACCCAAGTTTATTTCTGGTACCCGGTTTTATCAGAAATTCCTAATTTTCGGAGTTCTTTTCAGGTAGTTGGGTACAATAAAGGCAGGGTTAGTTCCAAATGGTTGATGGATACAGGAGAAAATTTTCTGTTTGCCTGCCCCAATAGTCGGGAATTTGAATCTGTGTTGAAGAAGAACTTTGAAAGCTTATCAAAAAAATTAAGAAACTCTGGTTATAAGGGGGTCTTTCTGGATAGAATACGCTACTACTCCCCAGCCAGTGGTCTTTTGTCAACTTTTTGTTGCTTTTGCCAAGGGTGCTTGAGAAAGGCAGAGCATATGGGCATTAGTTTAAATAAGGCTCGGTTAGAACTGGAGCGATTGATAAAAGAGATAAGGAAGATCAAGCCCTCACAGGTTCCCGCACAATCAAAAGCTCTAAATACCTTATTTTCTTCTTTTAGAGAGAATCAGATCATTAATGATCATCTGCATTTTAAATTTAATTCTATAAAGGAAGTTATTAAGCGTGCCCGAGAGATTTTTTACAAAAATGAATTAAAGATCGGATTAGACTGCTTTACACCCTCTCTTGCCCCCACTACTGGTCAAAATTATTCCTATTTATTTAAATATGCAGACTGGATTAAGCCCATGATCTATATAAAGACATTTGCTCCTGCTGGTATCCCTTACGAAATTAAAAGTATTGTTGAAGGCCTTATTAAAATGAATAGAGATTTGAGGGAAGAGTCGGTCCTAAGCTTTCTTCAAGGTTACTTTCATTGTGATCTTCCTTGTTCGGTAAATGAGATTTATCAAAAGGGAGGTGTTAGTGAGGAGATTATTCCCCAGGAGGTTTTGCTTGCCAAGAAACAAACAGAGGCGAGCTTTCCCATCTACGGTGGAGTGGAAACTGTCAGTGTTCGCGGAATTTGCAAGCCAGACCCATCAAAATTGAAACAATCCATCTGGTATTTACAAAAGTATGCTGATGGAATTGTCCTTTCCTGGGACATGTTCTCTACTCCCAAGAAAAATATTGATTTGGTAGCAGAAGCTCTAAAACTTTGATTTAAGAGCCCAATTTTGCAAGTACGAGAGAGGAAAAATGCATGAAATTAATAAGTCAAGGAATTAGCCAAAAAATTAGACAGGTAGAACTAAGTAGATACAGCATTATATTAGGGTTCTTGGCTCTTTTTGTTTTTCTTTCTATTTATTCAGATCGGTTTTTAACAGTGGGAAATATGGTGAACATAATTAGGCAGTCTTCTATCATTGGCATCATTGCCTGTGGTATGACTTTTATAATCGTTTCAGGAAACTTTGATTTATCGGTTGGGTCAATTTGTGGTTTTGTTGGAGCAGTAGCAGTTACTCTCTCAAACAATCATTCTCTCTGGTTAGCTGTGATTGCTTCTATCGCTATCGGGGCAGCAATCGGACTGGCAAATGGGCTACTGGTAACAAGACTGTTTATGAGCTCCTTTATTGTTACCCTTGGAACAATGGTCATTACCAGAGGGATGCTGTATATATATTCTAATGGCTATCCAATTCGAGGAGTAAAAAAAGATTTTCTGTTTTTTGGGCAAGGTTACCTTGATAGTCTCCCTGTGCCAATCTTAATCTTCCTTATTGTGATAATTGTTACCCATATAGTTTTGAATAGTACCAAGTTCGGAAAGTATATTTATGCCATTGGAGGAAATATTGAAGCCAGCCAATTATCTGGCATTTTTATCAACTTTTACCGAACAATTGCTTTTGTACTCAGCGGTGCCTTGGCCGCGCTGGCTGGAATAGTCCTCGCTTCACGTGTAAATCTTGCTAGCCCTCTTGGTGGCACCAACTATGAGTTAGATGCTATCGCTGCTGTGGTCATAGGAGGAACTAGTATCCTGGGAGGGGAAGGAAGTATCCCCAGAACCGTCGTGGGGGTGCTTCTACTTACTGTATTAGGTAACGGGTTTAATATGCTAAATGTTAGCATTTACATGCAATACTTGTTCAAAGGGATTATTATCATAGGAGCTGTTGGCTTTGATACCTACTCCCGACACCGAAGGCGTCGTTGACATCACTCCTAAAGTGCACTAGATTATGACCGGATAAAAGGATGCTGGCCAAAGTTCTCTCTAGTGGGGTTCAGGGAATAGATGCCTACCCAGTCTTCCCTAACAAAAAGCCGTGAGTGAAGGCTGGAGTTTTAAGGGCATGTGTGTGAGCGCGGCAGACCACGAACTACATAGAGAACCATAAGTGCCAGTAATCCAGCGACAAGAACGACCTGAGTCCTGCCTGTTTCCTTAATACCGAGGAGGTTAATAAAGATAAAGGGAAGGCAGAGGGACGCAGCAATGATACGTATATCAGCATTAATGATAAAGCCTGTGAAAATAGCCGCACCCACTAACGCAAAAGCACTTTAAGAGGAGAGCAAACGCCTATCTTGATCTCCTCTTGCCATGTTCCTCCATGATTGACTCATAAACCTCTAAAATCTTTTCAGTAATTATATCCCAGTTAAGAGTCCAGGCTGCCTCCTTTCCCTTTTTACCTGTTTTTTCTCGAAGTTCCCGGTCAGATAATAATTTCTCTACTGCCCTAGCGATATGATCCGGTCTACCATAGTCAACTAAAATCCCATTTTCGCCATCTTTAATAAAATAGGGAATTCCTCCCTGTCTTGTAG
>JBHIEG010000056.1:0-6802 GCA_046760505.1 Candidatus Hydrothermarchaeota archaeon | reverse complement strand
ATGGGGAAAATTGTGAAAGATTTGGAGCAAAGACAAAAACGAATTTCCTATCTTACAACGGCAACGACAACTAGAGCAGGGATGAAAAGCTTCTTCAGTCCAAAGGTTACATTTATTTCTTTTGATGTGATTGGCTTTCTCTTGGGGACTATCCGCTCTGTGGTTGGAATGCCTTTTTCTATCTTATTTAGTTCAGACTGTACATCGCCTGCGTTCTGGTATCTGCTGCCTTTTTCCTTTTCCAGGCATCTTAGTATGACACGGCTTAGATCCTCTGGAATCTGGGAATTGAGCTTTCTGGGATCTTCAGGAGTTTCTGTCTTCTGCATCACAGCTACGCTTAAGGGAGTATCTCCTGCGAAAGGCACTCGACCGGTCACCATCTCATAGAGAATGACTCCCAGCGAATAGATATCAGAGCGCTTGTCTGCTTCTTTCCCTTCTACCTGCTCGGGTGACATGTATTCAGGTGTTCCGATAATCGCTCCCTCTGCTGTTATCCCTTTACCCGTAATTGAGCGAGCTATTCCAAAGTCCATGACCCGAGCATTTCCTTCCTCGTCAACCATGATATTCTGAGGCTTTAAATCCCTATGAATAACTCCCAATCGGTGAGCTTCAGCCAATCCATCACATACTTGTTTGGCTATAGGAATAACTTGCCCCACACTTAATTGCCCCATTTTCCTGATCAGCTTCTTTAAATCTTCTCCTCTCACATATTCCATAGTGATATAGTGAGCCCCTTTTTCCTCATTAAGATCAAACATCTGACAAACATTGTTATGTCTGATCTTTCTGGCAAACTTCAGCTCATTACTGAATCTTTCAATAGTCTTTTTATCTGCAGCAACTTCAGGCTTAATGAGTTTCAAAGCTATCTTCTCATTAATCTTCGTATCATTAGCTTTGTATACCTTTCCCATTCCGCCTTTGCCCAGCTCCTCAATGATCTGGTATCTCCCGGCAAAGGTAGAGCCTGTTGTTAGCTCTTCTTTGGGTGTTTCAATTGTTTCAGTGACAGGGATTTCCTTTGTGGAAATGATTTGAGTTCCGCACTCTTTACAGAACTTCGAATCGGAAGGATTCTTAAAATGACATTTAGGACACTCTACGCCCCTTGTTCCCTTAGCCTACTTGGCAATAGGATAATAATTAATGAGAGAACTGTCAAGCAAAAATGAATATAGACCTAGCCCATGTGACAAATATGTGCCAAACTTTGCTTAAAATTGCTGAAACTACGGGATTATAATTTAAAAGACAAAAACAAGCAAAAGCCTAAAAATAAAAGAAATAGGCTGGCACACCTGGCGTGACAGCTTTCGAACTCATTAAGAGGGCATATGAGTCAAACACGCTTGATAAATTGAGGGATTTTCTAAGCGTTGAACATCAACCGGTAACAGGATAGGATCTAAAATAGTAACGGGATAAAGGGCAATAGGTAAATCCCCCAAAGCCCCGGCTTTCCTGGATTGAAAAAGGACGCTGATTGTACTTAACAACTTATAATTTAGAAGGTTCATTATGGTGTTTTCTCAAAATAATATTGGTATTTTTTAAAAGGGGTGAGATTAGCATCCTTCTATTTCGCCCTTAAAGGTGATTGATTTCTAAAAAAAATCATGAGATAAAAAAACAGCCGAGAGGAGGAAAAAATGAAAAAGCTAATTCTTTTTGCCATTTCTTTAGCTTTACTCTTAAGCGGATGTACTTCTTCTGATGGAACAGGAAATTTCCAAATCTATTTGACAGATCAGCCAATTGATATTGATAATGCGAAAGAAATATTAGTCACCATAAGCGAGATAAACGTCCAGAAAGAAGGTGAAGGTTTTTTAACTCTATGGTCAGATGAAGAAACTGATGAAAAAACTTATGATTTGCTTAAATTACGGAATAAAGAAGAGAAGATATTAGATATTACTCTTGAAGAAGGGACATACACTCAAATCAGATTAGTTGTAGCCTCAGGGAAGATTGTTATTAAAGGAGACGAACAACCTCACGATATGACTGTACCCAGTTCAGAGGTGAAAATCCCAGTGATTTTCACTATTGAGCCTGATGGTGTTACTGAAATAGTTTTAGATTTTGAGGCAGAAGACTCGATACATGTAGTATATGCCGGTAAAAGTGCAGAATATAAATTAAGGCCCGTAATCAAAGTAAAAAGCATAAGTTAGTAGAACAGGCGCGTAGAAGTAGCGTAAGAACTTCTTAATTCAATTGATTCCTTGAAATTACATCCTCGCTTCACTCAGTGCCGTGTGCGGACTTTCAGTTTAACGGGTTATCGGTATTCTGTGTTATTGATAATAGCCTCCTTTGACTAATACCGCCTAGAACCCAAATCCCCCAAAGCCCTGGCATCACTGGGTTGAAATAATAGCAGTAGGATTTAGTGGCTCATTCAGATATAAAAAAAGCATGGCACGCCCAACTAGCTCTCTATAGAACTTATCTAGCAACGAATTCCGTAGCTCCTCTTATCAATCGAATCATACCTATTATTGAACCTGCATGAATCAACAATTCTATAAAACCAATTAAATTATATTTGGCTAAAACTGAAATCTGATACGCCAGGCATGATTCGGCTCACGAACTTTAAGGTCGAACTCGGTTTCTTAGATGAGGAAGAAGAAATTATTGACTCTTCAACCCAGCCAGCCTCGTCTTCGCATCCTCGGCCTCAATGATACCAGGATCAGCGTCTTTCCAGAGATCGAGGAATTTATGGTAATGCAATAAGGCTTTATTTTTATAATCAATTTGTTCTTGATAGCTAAACCTGCCTTCTTTATTCAATTAGCTTTTTAAATCGAGGTTGCTCTTTTAAAGACGTCCATGTTGGGGCAATTCGAAGCAAAGGAACCGAAATATTGCCAGGGATGGAAAGGAGGTATTCAATCTGATCTATAGCATTTTCGTATTCTCCGACCATAACAAATACCTGAGCCAAATCTCTAGCTCTATAAACTCCTTTGATAGCCTCTTTGGATATTGGCATGAGTTCAACCGCCTTTTTTGCTTCCTGGATGGCTTTTTCCTTGAGCCCAAGTCCCGCGTATGCTATTCCGAGAGCACTGTATAAACGGGAGTCATTTGGCTGTTCCCTTATCTTATTTTCAAGATAGATTCTATCCAGATTATAATATTCTTGCTTCCTTTGTGTATTACCCATTAAAGAATATATCTGAGCGTAAAGTTGGGCTTTAGGAACAAAAAAAGTTTCATATTGAAAAGCTTCAGATTGCACTAAAGAGAGTCGATTTAATGCTTCTTGGTATTCCCCATCTAAAATCTCAATCAAGATCCAAGGATAAACAATGAGATGCTCATCGAGTGAAGTGAAATTCCTTGAAGCCTCTTCTAAGACTGCTCTTGCCTTTTTGGTATCGCCCTCCCATTTGAGATATAGAAGAGTTTTCTCTGAATAAGGATGGACAAAATCTGGGGAGAGCGAAATGGCCTTTTTGAAGAAATGTTCAGCTTCTTTGTAATTACGTATAAGGCTATATGTAACCCCGATATTATAAGCTGTCAAAGAAGAACGGGGATCAATTTCGAGAGCTTTCTCGAGGTATGAAATTGTCTGACTAAAGTTCCCCTTTCGGCGATGGACATACCCGATATATGCTAAAATTTCACTATTTTTTGGTTGTTTTTCGAGTGCTATCTTAAACTGCAAAAGAGCATTTTCATATTCCATTTTACAATGATAATAATATACTCCTAAAGCCCAATAAGTTTCAGGCAGATCAGGGGCAAGCTGCATCGCTCTGTCCAGAGCTTTTTTTGCCTTCAAGACTCGTGCTTCTGTGTGGTCAAAATGTTCCCAGTATGCTGAAGAATGTGCTATGGAAAGCTTGAGATAGGCTTGAACGAAATTGGGATCCAGCTTAATTGCTTGTTCAAACATTTCAATTGAAGAAATAAGTGGTTGCTTTTCTATTCTTCCTTTATAGAAATATTGGTTTCCACGAAGGTAATATTTATAAGCTTCTGAATTATTTGTAGGGATAGCATCCAAGACTTGACGCTCAGGTTCAAGAAGTGTGATGTTGAGTGCTCCAGCGACCTTTTTTGCTATTTCGGATTGAATATGAAATACATCAGCAAACATTTCTTCATATAAATCAGCCCATACCTGAGTGGCGTCAGAGGCCTTAACAAGAGTGGGCGTAATTCGCACTCTACTCTCTCCATCTTTTAGTCTCTGCCAGCGCACTGTTCCAGTAAGGACGTATCTAACTCCTAATTCTTCCCCAATCCTCTGGATGCTTTTTTCGGTTTTCTTATACTGCATAGCGCTGGTTCGGGCAATAACCTCAAGCTGACTTATGTGATTGAGCCGAGCTGTTATCTCATCAGTTATCCCGTCTGCGAAGTACTCATCTTCGGGCGATCCTAAATTCTCAAACGGCAATACCACTAACTTATTAATTGCTGGAGAAAGTGCTGGCTTTCCTATTTTAAAATAGAGAAGAGCAAGTCCAATCCCAATCATTACTATAAAAAGCATAGAGATCAGAACCCAACGTTTCTTTATAGTTCTCGTAATTTCTTTTAGAGTTAAAGGTTTTTTCTTAGGAGTTATTATCTCTGTCGTCGGAATTCCTTTATCTATCTTCTTCAATTCAGAAAGGATCTCCTCTGGCCTCTGATACCTCTTCTCTTTATCCTTCTCCATGCATCTTAGTATTAAACGGCCTAGATCTTCAGGAATCTGAGCATTAAGTTCTTTTGGATTTGCAGCCATTTCTGTTTTATGTTTCACAGCTATGCTCAATGGAGTATCACCTTCAAAAGGCACCTTTCCAGTCACCATCTCATAAAGTATGATTCCTAAAGAATAAATATCTGAGCGCTGGTCTGCTTCTTTCGCCTCAACCTGCTCTGGTGACATGTATTCAGGTGTTCCAATAATCATTCCCTCCGCTGTTATCCCTTTCGCCTTGAGTGAGCGGGCTATCCCAAAGTCCATTATCCGGGAGTTCCCCTCTTTGTCTATCATTATGTTCTGCGGCTTCAGGTCTCTGTGCACAACTCCAAGCTGATGGGCTTCAGCCAACCCTTCGCACACCTGCTTGGCTATGAAAGCAGTTTTTCCGGCGCTTAAAGGTCCAGCTCTTTTGATGAAGCTTTTTAGATCCTCCCCTGGTACGTATTCCATAGTGATGAAGTGAGTTCCTTTTTCTTCCATAAGCTCGTACATCCGGCCAACATTCTTGTGGGCGATTTTGCGGGCAATCTTGAGTTCGTTGCTGAATCGTTCGAGTGTCTTCTTATCAGAGGCTATTTCAGGTTTAACGAGTTTAAGAGCAACCTCTTCATTCAGCTTTTTATCGAGTGCTCTGTAGACTTTTCCCATGCCGCCTTTACCCAATACTTCAATAATCTGGTACCTCCCAGCAAAAGTTGAGCCTGTGGTTAATTCTTCTTTGGGTGTTTCGAGAGTCTCGGTGACAGGGATTTCTTTCGAGGAAGGAAGCGGTGCTGCGCACTCACCACAGAACTTTTGGGTGTCAGGATTATCAGTGTTGCATTTAGGGCATCTAATTCCCATTGTTCCCTCTGCCTACTTTATCAATTAATGAGGGAAGAGTCAAATTGAAATATAGACTTCATCCTCATATCACAAATATTTCACAAAAATCGCTGAATTGCGTTGAAACTACGGTATTAGGATTGAAAGTCCAAAAAAGGATAAATTGCTGAAAATAAGGGTAGTTGTCTGGTACGCCTCGAGAGGTAGATATCGAACTTTTTTCTAATCTTATCATGAGATTGGGGAAATTCAATATTGTGAATGAGTTGAAGGTCTTTCTTGAATCGGAAAAGCTAGTAGCTGCTGTATAATCAGCGTCTTTAGGGCGAGTCGTGATCGTTGGCTTGCCTTGTCTTTTACTTTTAAATGAAAATCCCCTAATGATATAATGCTGATGTGAATTTATGAGTGCCATTAATTTGATATAAAATCAAAATGCTTGATAAATCGATCTTAAAGAAAATTTCCAGAGCTCGACTCAAAGATGCCGAAGCTTTACAGCGATCTCGTAGATATGATGGAGCAATATATCTTTGTGGCTATGCTATAGAATTAGCTCTAAAATCAAGGATCTGTAAGATCCTGCACTGGACTGGATACCCTGAAACAAGGTCTGAGTTCCAAAATTTCCAGACATTCAGAACCCACAATTTGGATGTACTTTTAAGTCTTTCAGGATTAGAAGAGAAGATTAAAAATAATTACTTTGTTGAGTGGAATATAGTGGCAGAATGGGATCCGGAAGTACGGTATAAGCCTGTTGGCAATGCAAAAAGTAATGACTCAAAATTGATGATCTCAGCAGCAAAAGTTCTATTGAGGATATTATGAAAGAGATAGCAAATAAAATTAGGTCTTTGGAACGTGAAATTGTTGCAGAAAAGGGTGAATTGACTTTATTTGCTCTTTTTCTCCGTGAAGATGCTCCAGATAAATGGGATCTACTTGCGTCTGGACCAGGACTTGAAGAAAACAAGAAAGAGGCTTTAGTATATTTGGTTCAAAAAATCCGCTCACATTTGGATCTAAAAGAATTTATTACAATCTCAAGGATTGTTTTACTTGAAAAAGAAAATCCAGTTTTGAATGCCATTCAAAGGGCAGTTAAAGTAGAACATGGTCTCGTAGAAGTGAAAGAAAGTGTATTTTTTGGCTTAAAAATTAAACATGCCTACATATTTACATCTAAGCGACATAAGGCAAATAGTAACTCAAATAAATTGGTCTGACCAACACTAGAGTTGA
>JBHIEG010000055.1:0-6836 GCA_046760505.1 Candidatus Hydrothermarchaeota archaeon | reverse complement strand
GGTAAGACCCTAATCTTTGAGATAAAGGTTGAGGATATAGTAGCAAAGAAATAAAGAAAGCGGTTGGTATGAAAGAGGCAATAGTTAAGATTTATGTCGAACCAAAACTGGAGAATCCGATACTTATTGAGGGTTTGCCAGGAATAGGACATGTCGGAAAATTAGCTGCGGAGCACATGATAAATGAAATTGATGCAAAGAAGTTTGCAGATCTTTTTTCCCCAGATTTCCCACCCCAAATTCTAGTGAAAGAGGACGGTACCATAAAGTTGATGTCCAATGAGTTCTATTTCTACAAAGGAAAAGGGTCTCATCCAGATCTCATATTCGTTGTGGGAAATACTCAAGGTCTAACCTCTCAAGGTCAATACGACATCGTTAGCAAGATATTGGACGTTGTAGAGAAATATAATACAAAGCAAATATTTACCCTAGGAGGTTATGGCACAGGGAGAATTGTAAAAAAGCCGCGAGTATTTGGCGCTACAACTGATCTCTCGTTGATTAAAGAGATGGAAAAATACGGTATCGATTTTGAGACTGAAGACGAAAGAGGTGGCATAGTAGGAACCTCTGGACTTCTTCTGGGCGTAGGCGAGCTCAGAGGGATGAATGGTGTATGTTTGATGGGTGAGACGTCTGGATACTTAGTGGATGCAAAGTCTGCAAAAGCAGTTTTAGAGGTTTTGACCAAAATACTGAAGATAGAAATAGATCTAGACGAGCTTGAAAACCGAGCAAAGGAGGCAGAAAAAACACTCCCTCGAATATATGAGATGCAAAAGAAGGCACTTGAGGCTGCCCACAAAGATATAGATGTGGATGAAGATCTCCGTTACATCGGGTGAATCGATGTTAATAAACGCAGATCTCCACATTCATGGAAAATGCTCAGGTTCAGCCTCCAAAGAGATGAACTTTGATAATTTAGCAGAACAAGCCAGATTAAAAGGTCTCGATTTGTTAGGCAGTGGAGATATATTACATAGTTCTTGGATTAAGGAATTCAAAGGAATTATTTCGTCCATAGGTATCCTTATCCCGATTTTGGAGGTAACTGATTGGAAGAGGTAGTAAGGGTAAGATTACCAAGGGAAGATGAAGTTCTCGGATTCGTTGTCCAAACGCTTGGATCCAACAGATTAAAAGTTAATTGCTTTGATGGTGTGGAAAGGATATGCAGAATCCCCGAAAAAATGAAAAAAAGGATTTGGATAAGAATAGGAGATTTAGTCGTTGTTAAACCTTGGGAAATTCAAAATGAGAAAGCGGATGTAATCTGGAGATATAGAAAGCCTCAAGCGGCTTGGCTAAAGAGAAAGGGCTACTACTAAGTTATTATGGAAATAATAAGATTAGAAGGAAGTTGGAAATCTCTGAACGAAAAATATAAGAAAGGAGGAATTATTGTGGAAAACTCATCTGAGAAATTTAAGGGTGAAAAAGGTCTGGAGTTGACATCTGTAAAGTGGCTCCTTGACCACCATAAGGCCAAAGAACAGGAACGACGTCAGATGGCTACTGATTTAAATCTTAAACCAGGCGATGTAGTATTGGATTTAGCATGTGGACCTGGACTTTGGGCGCCTCTACTGGCGGAGAAAGTAAGGCCAAATGGAAAAGTTATTGGGGTTGATTTTTCCCCTGATTTGATATACTATGCCAAAAAAAATCTGGAAAATGAACCTTGCAAAGACATTATTGAGTTTTTAGAGGGTGATTTATATTTTATTCCCTTTAAAAATAATACTTTTGATATGATCTTTTTTGGCAATACTCTCTCTTACATCACTGAACCTCTCAAAGCGCTGGAAGAGCAGAAGCGAGTGACAAAAAAAGGGGGAAAGGTTGCTGTTAAAGATTTCGATGGTGCAATCATCATTTTTCATCCTGTTGACACTTATCTATCACTAAAAGTCCTAGCGGGGACAGCCAAGGGCCTCAAGGAAAATCCTCCAGATCCGCCATTTGATAACTTTGCTGGGCGAAAATTACACGGACTTCTCCTGGAAGCGGGCTTTGAAGACGTCTCTACCACCACCTATGCTATCCAAAAAACAGCCCCCCTCAAACCAGAAACCAAACGCTACATCGCAGGTAATGCCGAGTGGTATGCGAAAATCGCAGCTCCATATTTATCGGAAGAAGATCTCCGGCAATGGCGAGCACACTTTGATCCGACCTCCGATGACTACATCCTCGATTTGGAAGAATTTTATTTCTGCATGTTAGAGGTGCTGACGGTAGGTACAGTGTAGTAGTTGGAAAAGATTGCCCTTTTCATTCGACCACATCACTCTTAAAGGGAAAAGGAACAATTTTTTCAATCGATTAGTGTTCGTGTTATCGCTTGATTCTGTGGATTTCTTCAAACAATCTTTGGCTCCGAAAGATCTTATGGTGCTTATGCTATTCTTTTAACCGCTAATTCTACATCTACGGCCTTTACAGTTTTTCTTCCAGCGTGTTTAGATAATTCAACAGCTTCTGACGCTATTTTTTCACCATGCTCTTCTATCAGTTCTACTAAAACCTCTGCTGCATCTACACTTACCCTTTCTGCACCTCCTCTTCGAATTATCCTACCTATAGGTGCAAGTGGTAATTCTGTCATATGTTTTCACCTCCGGATAATTTTCCTAAATATTATTGCTCATAAAACAGAGCACAACAGTCCTTTCTCAATCTCCTAGTATTTAACTTTTATGAAAAATAGCGATAATACTCCTATTTTTTATCAAATCAGGGTAGAGAAAAGAATAAGAATGAATGAAGGTAGTGTTTAAGAGGTAAAAATAAAGTATTGATATAGATAATACTGATTGTAGCTTAACGTATTAAAAAAATGATAGATTTAGGGTGATTTAAATGCCTGATTGAATTTTAGGAGCATTTGCGGGTATAATACCATTTATAGTAATTCTTCTGCCTATTCATCCTGTACACAGCAATAAGAATAGTAAAAGAATACGAAAGGGGAGTAGTTTTTAGATTAGGTAGATTAGTTGGCGCTAGAGGTCCAGGATTATTCATCCTAATACCCATCGTCGAGAAGATGAACAAAATAGACCTTAGAACCATCACTTTAGATGTACCCTCACAAGACGTTATAACGAGGGATAACGTCCCTGTTAGGGTAAACGCAGTCGTATATTTTAGGGTGGTAGAACCCGAAAAATCAATTGTTGAGGTAGAGAACTACATGGCGGCTACTTCTCAAATATCCCAGACTACATTGAGGAGTGTAATAGGTCAAGTTGAATTAGACGAGGTACTTTCTGAAAGAGAAAAACTAAATCGTGAGCTACAGCAAATTATTGATTCTCAAACGGATCCGTGGGGTATTAAGGTAACTACAGTAGAGATAAAAGACGTAGAACTTCCAGAAGGGATGAAAAGAGTCATGGCAAGACAGGCAGAGGCAGAAAGAGATAGGAGAGGCAGGGTAATTTTAGCGGAGAAACGAGTTTCAGGCAGATCATCAATGCTTGCATAAAGAGGTCCTTACTTTTTACGAGTGGAAGGGTTTTAAATCATTAAAAGGCTATAAATATGGCAGAGAGTCAGTATTAGAAGCTGAAATAGAAGTGAATAGAAAAAGTATCGAATAGATGTTCTCATGTTAAAGATAGAGATACCAGGAATATAGAGATAGAGACGGGCAAAAGTAAGAAAAGGATTGAGGTCAACGGCATTTGGAAAACTTACACAAAAATTTAGTTGGCTTTCCCAGTGTTACTTTGTAACGCCCAACGAAAGAGTCTCTGAGTTTGTAACTCAAACAATAACGGAATACCACTATAACAATAGAGAACTAGAGTTTGTCTCCTATGTGACGTCTATATTTCGATTCCAAGTTGAAGAGTTGATCAATTAATAATAACATAAAAGCTTCTACAATAAGATCTTAGAGGTTTTAATCCCTTTTCTGATTATTGGAGGTGGAAAAATGGCTGAATTGCCCTTGCTACCATAGACAGAATAATAAGAAGAGTCGGTACAAAAAGAGTTAGTGAAGACGCAAAAGAGGTGTTAGCAGATTTATTAGAAGATTACGGTAAAAAAATTGCTTAAAATGCCAGTAGAAAGACCATAAAAGCTAAAGACATAGAACTCGCAGTTAAAGCACTTTAATTATTTAAGATTAAAATGAGAATAATTCTCAAAAAATCTCAAAATTGAACTTCGTGAATTTTCTGAGGTTATCTCATCTGAATTTTTATTTTGAAGACCCTGATAACTTGGAGAGATAAGCGATTACATTTTATCTTCTTATAGTTATTCTAAACTACATAAACTCATAAATTAAAGATTTCAAGAAAAGAGACTTATTTACATTAGAAAACAACTACATGAATTCAAAAACTAAACATTTCAAGAAAATAGACTCATCTACATTAGAAAAAAACATTAGAAACTCATTTTTAACCAATTTTCAGTAAAATTTATATATTTTGAGATTTTTAACAAAAATAGACTAAAATTGGGGTTTTTACCAATGAGGTGAAAACATGACTGTGGAATATGGAGACGTTAGTTAACCATCCCTTAGCAGGTAAGACCCTAATCTTTGAGATAAAGGTTGAGGATATAGTGAAAAGAGATAAAAATGCTTTTTGAAACCATAGAAAAAAAGAGATGTCACCTTGACAGCGCAATTTGGTGTAAAGCCTGTTTTAATAATTCCAGAAGGCACTACAAGCGGAAAAAATATGACAAAAAAGAAGATATGGATAATATAACTTGATTTGAAGTGTATAGATGTCTGTTAAGATAGAGATATTCACATCTCAAGACTGCCCCTACTGTAATTCAGCCATAGAACTTGTAAAGAGCGTTATTGAAGAGATGGGGAAAGAATTGAGGAATATAGCGAAAATAGAAGTAATGGATGTTAAAAAACATCCCTCAAAAGCCCTAAAATATGGAATATATGCTGTTCCTTCCATAGTAATAAACGGAAGCGTAGAATTCGTTGGAAGACCTGAGAAAGAAAGTCTTTTAAATGCTATTAAAAAAGAGCTCTAATTTTAAGGGGTGCTTTGTTGAGTAAAAGGTAATGTGATGATTGATGCTCATAGAAAAGGACTTACCTAAGAAAGTTTTTAAGGTCAAAAAAATACTGGAAAACAATAAATTAACGTTAGTTTCTAATCGCGAGCCTTATGAGCATGAAAAATCACGCGGTAAACTTGTATGCAAAAGGACTCTTGGGGGGTTGGTCTCTGCTTTAGATCCTTTGATGCAAGTCACAAATGGACTTTGGGTCGCATGGGGAAGCGGTAATGCTGACTGGGAAGTCGCCGATTCGGAAAATAAGGTAAGAGTCCCTCCTGAAGATCCGTCTTATACTCTCAAGAGAGTTTGGCTTTCTGAGGAGGATATCAATCGTTATTATCATGGATTTTCAAATAGGGTTCTCTGGCCCGTTTCCCATCTTTTTCTAGAAAACGCAATCTTCGATCCGAAAAACTGGAAAAAATACAATGAAGTAAATGAAAAGTTTGCTGAGGTAATCCTAGAAGAAAATTATGATTTAATTTGGATACATGATTATCATCTCTCTTTGGTCCCTCGTTTTTTGAGAGAGGCGGAGGAAGATGTAAAAATAGCCTTTTTCTGGCACATTCCTTGGCCTCCTTATGAAGTATTCCGTACCATTCCTTGGAGCGGGGAAATATTGGAAGGTTTGCTGAATAGCGATTTGATAGGATTTCATACTCAAGATTATGTAAAAAACTTTATCGAATGTGTAGAGAATATTTTAGGCGCCTTTGTAGATAGAGAAAATGGATTGATTAAAATTTTAGATCGCAGAATTTGCGTCAAGCCCTTTCCGTTAGGTATTGATTATAAGAGATACAATGAACCTTCTTTTTCAAAAGAAATACTCAGAAAAGTAAGTAAACTTCGAAAGGATATCGGTGATAAAAAGATAATTCTAAGCTTTCAACGTCTTGATTATTCTAAAGGAGTCGTTAACAAGTTATTGGCATTTGAGAAATTTTTAGAAAATAATCCTGAATTTCATGGCAGAGTAAAACTAATACTGGTTGCAAGTCCAAGTAGAACAAAGATCAAGGAGTATAGAGAGATGAAAAGGGAGATAGATGAAATTATAGGGCGTGTCAATGGTAAATACCAAAGAATAGACTGGCAACCCATTAAATATTTTTATCGAACCATCCCCCAGGATCAACTTATATCCTTCTATCACACATCTGATATCGCTCTTGTTACGCCCGTAATCGATGGAATGAACCTGGTCTCTAAAGAATATATAGCCGCAAACAATGGAGACGGCGTTTTAATTCTAAGTAAGTTTGTAGGTGCAGCAGATGAGTTAAAGGATGCGGTTCTCGTAAATCCCTATGACATAGAGGAGTTTGCAGAAGCCATTAAAAATGCCTTGAACATGCCCCTTGAAGAAAGAAGGAGAAGAATTGAAGCGATGAGGGAAAAAGTAAAAGAACATGATGTTTACTGGTGGATAAGAACATTTCTTGAGGATTGGAGAAGAATATATGGTTGAATATCTATTTGAAAGTTTAGATCAGATAAGAAAGCAGATTGGAAGGGCAGATTTAATTTTGCTTTTTTTAGACTATGATGGTACATTGGTTCCCTTTGAAGATAAGCCAGAAGATGCCACTCCATCGGAAGATTTGATTAAAATTATTAAAGATTTAGTAAAAAATCCAAAGTTCTTGGTTTCTATAGTTAGTGGGAGAACAATTCAAGATCTTAAAAGAATGTTGAGTATAGAAGGCTTATCTTTTGCAGGCGTTCACGGATTAAGCATATCCTATCCAAATAAAGAATATATTTGGAAAGAT
>JBHIEG010000054.1:0-6979 GCA_046760505.1 Candidatus Hydrothermarchaeota archaeon | reverse complement strand
TCTTCGAGAAGATGTAGATGAGTTTCGTAAAGAGAATGCAGAAGAACACGCTGCCATCAACAAGAGAATAGACGATCTCCGTGAAGAAAATGCAGAAGAACATGCTGTCCTCAACAAGAGAATAGACGATCTTCGAGAAGATGTAGATGAGTTTCGTAAAGAGAATGCAGAAGAACACGCTGCCCTTAACAAGAGGATAGACGATCTTCGTAAAGAGAACGCAGAAGAACATGGAGAGATTTTGTCAGCCATAAAGTTTTCCTACGCTGAGCTTGACCGCCGCATCGTAGCTCTAGAGGACAAATTCGCTGACATTGAGAAACGTGTGAGTCGTCTGGAGAGTCCTCATTAGGGGCTTAGGATTGTGGATGGCAGATTTGATTTTTTTAGATTTTCATCTAGAACTTCAGACATTGAACTTGGAAGTTAGGGCTAATAAATGGATTGACGTTTTAGCTGCCATTAGTGGATCTAGTAGTACTATTCTGTGGACCCAAGTATTTAGGCTGATTTTGACTAGAAGAGAAAACTTATAGGGACAGAACTCATCGGTGCATTTGATTTACCTTTTTGAGTTGCTTTTCCGACCCCGGACTTTAAATTGTGAGAAAGGAGGGTGTAAACAATGACCAAATTAAACACTCAGATTAAGTTTACCTATAAGGATTATAAAAGCCTGCCAGAGTCTGAAACCAAGCGCTACGAACTTATAGAGGGAGAATTAATCATGGTTCCATCGCCAAACTTTGAACACCAACAGATCTCAGGAAACCTTGAGTTTCTGTTACGTAGCTTTGTCCAGGAGAAAAATCTAGGAACTATCATTCACGCTCCTCTTGATGTCCACCTAGGTGAAGATGTGGTCCAGCCAGATATACTCTTCATTTCCAAAGCTCGTTCTAAGATTATCACGAAGGAGGAAATTCTGGGGGCACCTGATCTAGTAATAGAGATTCTTTCTCCGGCGACATCTGAGCTAGATCAAACCTATAAGAAGACACTTTATGCCCGACACGGCGTTCAGGAGTACTGGATTGTAGATCCAGAAAAGAAAACTATCGAGGTAATGACTCTGGGCAAGGGAGGTTTTGAAAGTTCCGATACCTATGGGAAGATGGACACCATGAAATCTTCCTTCTTTCTCGGATTAACCATCAACCTTTCTGATGCTTTTGACATAGGAGTTAGCACTTAGGACTTGTTTTTTCCGACGAGATGTATTTATGAATCTAAAAGATTTAGAAAATCAGAGTATCTACATAATAAGAGAGGGGAAGGCGGAATTTAAAAACGTTGCATCTTTATGGTCAGTGGGGAAAGATTCCACCACATCACTCTGGCTCTTTAGAAAAGCCTTTTTTGGAAAAATCCCTTTTCCAGTTATTCACATTGATACCGGCTTTAAATTTAAAGAAATGTATGATTTTAGGGATAGATTGGTTAAAGAGTGGGATCTAGATTTGTTGGTAGCCAAAAATGAGGAAGCAATAAAGGAAGGCATGAGCCCAGAAAAAGGGAAATTCAAATGTTGCACTAAATTAAAGACTGAAGCCTTAAAGATGATGCTAGAAAAACACAATTTTGATGCCCTATTTTTGGCCATAAGAAGAGATGAACATGGCATCAGGGCTAAAGAAAGATATTTTTCTCCCCGCGATGAAAATTTTCAGTGGAACTATGAAGATCAACCTCTGGAGATGTGGGATCAGTTTGAGAAAGCCCTGGCTGGCCACGTTCGGGTCCACCCTATCCTTCACTGGAGAGAGTTAGATGTTTGGAGATATATACAGAAGGAAAGAATCCCTGTAAATCCCCTTTATTTCTCTAAAAACGGGAAAAGATATCGGAGTTTAGGCTGTGTACCTTGTACTATGCCGGTAGAATCAGAAGCCCACTCTATAGATGATATAGTGAAGGAGCTGGAAACCACCAAGAGAGCAGAGAGAGAAGGTCGGGCCCAGGACAAAGAAAGAGCCTTTATGATGCAAAAACTAAGAGCCTTAGGCTACATGTAGGAGGTAGAGACAGTGACTGCCAATATTGCAGTTGTTGGCCATGTAGATCACGGAAAATCTACCCTAATTGGTCGTCTTCTTTACGACAGCCAGAATATAAAGGATAAGAAAATAGAAGAGATACAAAAAATTGCTCAGCAGTACAAAAAGAAGTTTGAATTTGCCTACCTTTTAGATAGCCTGGAAGAAGAGGTTAAAGAGGAAAAAACTATTGATACTACCCAGGTTATCTTTAAGGGGAAAAATTACTATACTATCATTGATGCTCCTGGCCATAAAAAGTTCTTAAAAAATATGCTCACCGGAGCATCTTACGCCAATGCAGGAGTATTAGTAGTCTCTGCCTCTCAAGGAGTCAGAGAGCAGACCAGAAGACACCTTTTTCTCCTTCACTTCCTAAGAATAAAAAAGATTTTTATCTGTATCAACAAAATGGATATCCTAGACTATCGAAAGGACTTTTTTGAAAAGACCAAAAAAGAACTTACCGAACTGCTTACCTCTTTAAACTGCAATTCTGAAATCATTCCTTTTATTCCCATATCTGCTCTCAAAGGAGACAATATCTATCACAAATCAGAGAAAATGGCCTGGTATGAGGGTCTCACTTTAATTCAAGCTCTGGATGAAAATATTAAATTAGAAGAAAAGGACAGCTCTCTTTCAAGATTCGTGGTGCAGGATACCTATCGAGTAGGTGGGGAAAGAATAATAGTGGGAAGAGTAGAGGCAGGCACCTTGCGTCAGGAAGACGAGGTTGTCTTTTCTCCCTCCGGCCTTAGAACAAAGATAAAGGAAATAAAAGTCTTTGGAGAAAAAATTACCCAAGTGAGCGAAAGTGATAGTATAGGGCTTATCTTAAAAGAGGATAGCAAGGTAGGAAGGGGTGAAGTTTGCGGTCTAGCAGATTCTCCTCCTATAGCCAGGAGAAGTTTTTCAGGGGAGATGTTCTTACTTTCCGGGAAATTACAGGAAAATGAATCCCTCCTTATCAAATGTGCTACCAATAAAGTGAGAGGCAAGATAAGTAAGATTATAAAAAAGATAGATTCAGAGACCGTAAAAGAGATACATACTGATTCCCAAAGGCTGAACCCCAATGAGGCTGCCTGTGTGGAGTTTAAACTCTCAGAGCCCATAGTGGTCGAGCAATACTCTCAAGTTCCGGCTCTGGGAAGATTTATCCTGGAGAAGAATCACAAAAATATTGCCGCAGGCATAATTTTGGAAAAGATAAAAGATGAAAGTAGAAAGATAAAAGGAAAAAAGTGAAGATTAAAAATAAGAAAGGATTAGCAGAGAGAACTTTCAGATTTGCTGTGGATGTAATAAAATTCCTAAAAACTCTCAAGTTCGATGAAAATGTAAATTTTAAATTCATCGGGTTCTCGAATGATCCACGAACCAGATATGTAATCAAAAGTTCGGGAGGAGGAATTATTAACTAGCAAGAAAGTTATGGAGGGAAAATTGAGTAAAGCAGAAATTAAAGAAAGAGCAAAACGAGCAATCGACAGACTCTCAGAAGCAAGAGTGAGGCTTATCTTGGATTTTATTGATTATCTCAATGAAAAAGAAGAGTGGGAAGCTACCAAAGAGATCTTGGAGGATAAGGGAATGATGGAGGATATAAGGGCTTGCGATGGGGATCTTGAAAAAGGGGAAATGGGTAACTTTGTACCCTGGAGTGAAGTGAAAAGAGGGTAAATGTATCAGATAATTCTACACCGCAGGGCTGCAAACTTTTACGACAAATTAAGTGATAAACAAAAGAACAGGATAAGCAAAGCAATTGATAAGTTAAAAGATAACCCCTTATATGATACAGACATCAAGAAACTAAGAGGCAAGCTAAAGGGGAAACACAGGCTCAAGATAGGTTCTTTCAGGATTGTTTATTTGGTGGATAAGGAAAGAAATCGGGTCATTATAGAATCTATTGGTCCAAGAGGGGATATTTACTAAATGGCTGCTAAGAAACAGCTCTGTAAATCCTAGGAACACTACAATGAGACGTCTGGTAATTATCGGACTGGATGGCGTGCCCTATCGCTTCTTAAAAGATTTATCTGGTAATGATATCATGCCCAATACTCGATCAATCATGGAAAGTGGTATTTTCAGACAGATGCAGTCCAGTGTGCCTGAGGTCTCCTCCGTTGCCTGGAGTTCTATCATTACTGGTAAAAACCCTGGAGAGCACGGTATCTTTGGTTTCACCGATTTCTCCAAAGGCACATACAGACTGTCATTTCCAAGCTTTAATGATTTAAAAGCAACCCCTTTCTGGAAAAAGGATAACAGCCGAAGGTCAGTAATTATTAACGTCCCGGCAACCTATCCTGCTTCAGAGCTAAATGGTGTCCATATTTCAGGATTTGTGGCCCTCGATTTGGAAAGATCAACCTATCCGGCTTCCTTAGTCCCAAAATTAAAGGAACTACATTATCGAGTCGATGTCGATTCATCCAAAGCCCATGAATCAATAGATTTGTTCTTGTGGGATTTAGATAGAACCCTTAAGGCACGCATAGAAGCGTATCGTTATCTATGGGATAAGGAAAGTTGGAATACCTTCATGCTGGTATTTACCGGCACTGATCGCCTTTCTCACTTCTTGTGGGACGCTTATGAAGATGAATCCCATTCATATTATTCTGCATTTTTAAACCATTTCCGCCAAATAGATGAGGTAATAGGCGAGATTTCCCATAGATTATCGGAGAATGATTATCTAATGATACTTTCTGACCATGGTTTTGAATCATTAGACAAACACGTAAATATAAATTATTTCCTGCAAGAAAAGGGGTTTTTGACGTTAAAAGACGAAAAATTTCTCCGATATTGACTCTGGCACCAAAGCCTTTGCCCTTGATCCAGCGAGAATATACATCAATCAAAAAGGTAAATATCCTCGAGGTTCTGTCTCTTCCGGGAAGGTTAAAAAAGTCATTGATAAATTGATCGATCTATTTGATTCCTTACAAATAGAGGGAAGAAAAGTCATTAAGAAAATGTACCGGCGAGATGAAATCTACCGAGGTCCTTTTATAAATGAAGCGCCGGATTTGGTACTTGTAGCAGAGGCCGGATTTAATCTAAAGGCAAATATAAAGGCCAAAAGCCTATGGGAGAAAGATATCTTTACCGGCAAACACACCCAGCCCGATGCTTTTTTACTGGTAAAAGGCATGTTTGACCAGGATATAATTCTTGAGAGCCCCTGCGTAACCGATATAGTTAATATAATGGATAGAATTACAGAATTATAAGATCGAACTTGGATTCTTAATTTTGATTTTGTTTTCGACTAAAGTCTGATGAGAGGCAGTTTATCGGTTCTGAATGAAGACCAAATTACTGTCTTAACAATGGGGTCCACCCGTAGGAATACTTAAACTACCTTATACCAAGACTCAGGATTTTTAAATTGGGGTGAGTAAAATGAAGGCCTTGATCTTGAGTGGAGGAGTGGGCAGCCGTCTTCGACCTATTACTCATACCGCAGCCAAACAGCTCATTCCCGTGGCCAACAAACCCATACTTTTTTATGGAATTGAGGCAATTAAAGAAGCGAGCATTAGTGAGGTAGGAATTGTCACCGGAGACACCCATGAGGAGATAAAGGAGGCAGTGGGAACAGGGGATAAGTGGGGAATTAAGGTTACCTATATCCGCCAACCATTCCCTTTAGGTTTAGCTCATGCAGTAAAGATATCAAAGAATTTTTTGCAGGACGAGTCCTTTGTAATGTACCTGGGAGATAACATAGTAAAACAGGGAATAACATCTTTAGTGAAGGAATTCCGAGAAAAAAGACCTAACTGCCAGATTCTTCTCGCCCACGTGGATAATCCGCGACAATTTGGAGTAGCAGAACTTAAAGGTGATAAAGTGGCGAGGTTGGTGGAGAAGCCTAAAGAGCCAAAGAGCGACCTGGCTCTGGTAGGTGTATATATGTTTGATCATCACGTCTTTGAGGCGGTAGACAAGATCAAGCCTTCCTGGAGGAACGAGCTAGAGATTACCGATGCCATACAATACCTAATTGAGCATGGTTATCTGGTTCATTCTCACATCATTAACGGTTGGTGGAAGGATACCGGCAAACGTGAGGACCTGCTTGAGGCTAACCGAATAATGCTGGATGATGTTAAGAGAGAGATAAAAGGAGAGGTGAGTGAGGATTCTAAGATTTATGGAAGGGTAAAGATAGATTCTGGAGTCAGCGTAATTAAGAGTGTAATCCGAGGGCCGGCCATAATCGGTAGAGGATGTAGGCTAATAAAGTCCTACATTGGTCCTTTTACCTCTATCTATTATAATACCTTAATTGAAGAATCCGAGATAGAACATAGTATTGTTATGGAGGAATGCAAAATTATTGGCTTGAAATCACGGATAGAAGATAGCCTTATTGGGAAGAATGTTGTCATCAGTAAATCCACTGCCAAGCCCCAGGCTTACCGATTTATGCTGGGTGACTCGAGTGAAGTGGGAACAATTTAATGCGTATAGAATTCGATCAAGAGGCAGACGCTTTATATGTACAAATACATGAAGCTTATGTGGCTCATGTCAAAGAGATTGAAGAAGGTATAATTGTCGATTTGGACAAGGATAGAAAAATTATTGGAATTGAAATCTTGGATGTAACTAGACGGTTCCCGCTGACGGATTTAATAAATCTGAGAGTTGAAAACTTACCTGTGCAACCAACAGCGACTTAGAAACTGTGAAAGAGGCAATAAGTTGAAACTGCTTGTTACGGGTGGAGCCGGCTTTATCGGAAGTAATTTTGTAAGATATGTCCTCAAAAAATATCCTGGCTCTAAAATTGTCGTTCTGGACAAGCTCACCTACGCCGGCAATCTCGATAATTTAAAGGAATTTCTGAATCCGGACAACTTATATTTGACAAAAGATTATAGGACCTCATATCCTCATCATCCGGTTGAAAG
>JBHIEG010000053.1:0-7209 GCA_046760505.1 Candidatus Hydrothermarchaeota archaeon | reverse complement strand
TATAGAAGGAATAGATTCTGATAGTGATGGTTTCACTAACATAGAGGAGATTAATGCTCTAACATTCCCAGGCGATCCAAATGATTTTCCTGCACCTGTTAACCAGCCACCAGCCGCAGATTTCACTTGGATGGCGGATTACCTTACGGTGTACTTTACCGATGCTTCAACAGATCTAGATGGTACAGTGGTTGCTTGGTTCTGGGACTTTGGTGATGGAGTAGGCACTAGTACAGAACAGAATCCGACCTACACCTATGCCAACGCTGGTAGTTACGAAGTTACTTTAACAGTAACAGATGACAATGGCGCTACAGATAGTGTAACTAAGACTGTAACCGTAGAAGCTCCACCTGTTAACCAGCCACCGATCGCAGATTTCAGCTGGTCTCCAACTACTCCAGATGAGGGGCAATCGGTCCAATTTACGGATGCATCCACTGATCCAGATGGACAATCAGACATTGTAGGCTGGAGTTGGGACTTCGGTGATGGTGCGACAAGTACCATGCAGAATCCGACTCATACCTATACAAGCGAGGGTTCATACACGGTTACGCTAACAGTTACTGAATCTGACGGAGACACCAGTACAGCCACGGATACAGTTACCGTATCTCCTCCAGTTGCATACGATGGCGCAATTCTTAAGGTACAGGCACCCAAAAGAGTAAGGGTAAATACCATGGGTGGTACAGTCTCCAAGACAGTTACCGTAGTAGCGGAGGCATACAATACGGCGGGTACAACAGATATCATATTGCAGAAGATGTATGGAGGAGTAATAAAGGATACTTACTATGCTTACAATGTAGTACTGAACCCAGGCGATGGCGCATCAAGAATTAAATTTAGCGTAGACATCAGTTATACAGATATATCCCCTGATGCAACCGGAGTAATTACATGGCACGCATTCCTATCCAATGGTGGATCCGATACAACAAACGATGAAGGCGTATCTACAACGCAGGTAGTGAGCTACACAAAATAAAATAAGGCTAATAAGACAAGACTAAAGCTTTTTTTATTTTATTCCCTTTTTATTTTATTAAACTACTTTATAAGAACCACTTGAAATGATAACTAAAATTTTTAGTAACCTTTAATAACTCAGGTAATAAAAAATATTAGTTTGGAGGAAAGGAAAGTCCTTTCCGATTAAAGTTCTTTTAACTCACCGCTCTTTATTTTTTTAACCAGTGTATTCCACTCTTCCTTTTTTAGCTTAACTAGGTTTTGCTCCTCACCTATCAAAACCTCATTTCCTATAAATTCAACAGAGGGGCACGCTTCGCAGAACATGCATAACCTTACCTTCATTCCAATCACCCTTCTTACACAATGGTACAAAAAAATATAAAAAGTTTACGATATATTTAGTAATAGTATTAAAAAAATTGTAATAGTAAGGTGGTAGAATGTCTGAAATATTTGAGAGACCCATCAAGATAAAACAAATAATCCTAACGAGTTTAGACAAAACAAGAGCATTAGAAGATCCCTTAAGAGTTATGATACTAGATATTCTCTCAGAAGAGGCTAAATCGATAGTTGAAATAAAGGAAGAATTGAAAAAAAGAGGTATAAACAAGGCTCCGACAACCATAAGACATCATGTGGATATACTGAAAAAAGCAGGTCTGATCGAATTAGTTAAATTAGAAGACGTGAGGGGAGGAGTTTTAAAATACTATGCATCAAACACCCGTTTTATAGGACACGAACCTACAAGAGATTTTTATGAGAAATTAGAGGAACCTATACAGAAAACAAGTGATAAGATTCTAGGAATCGTTAGAGAAATTATAGAGAATTATGGAGGAGAGATAAGGGAAGTGATAAAAGATTTAAAACCATGTCCCTACTGCAGTCCTAAACACTTCGTAGAGTACGCTATACTCGAGATTCTCCAAAGATCCATTGTAGAGGCAACTCAAAATAAAGAATTTGAAAATTTAACTGAAAAACTTATTTGACGACGATATTTACTTTTCCCCTTAGGAATTCATCCTTAGCCTTCTTTGTTCCTTCTCTATCCGTACCTGCTATTACCACGAGCTTGTTATTTACGTTATAGGGGTTATTCATTGCAGTGATCAAACCGGTGTTCCATCCCGCCTCGATTCCTCCCTCATGTTTTACGAACCAGAGATCACCGAT
Source organism: Candidatus Hydrothermarchaeota archaeon (assembly GCA_046760505.1). Taxonomy (GTDB): domain Archaea; phylum CAYFZR01; class CAYFZR01; order CAYFZR01; family CAYFZR01; genus CAYFZR01. The sequence goes on along the minus strand of JBHIEG010000053.1, from coordinate 5,046 downwards.
CTTGATGAATCTTGGATAGATTCCACTATTTATTTTGGAAGTTAATCTATTTGCAACCGGACCTCCGATCAAGATCAGATTTTTCTTAAGTATTTCTTCATTTGTATCTGTGTCCATGATTATTTCGGATTTAACTGCCAAATCATGTAAAAGGAATTCTTTAATCTGATACGCACACACATAGTCAGAAACAGGTGCATTCTCGCCACATATTATACTCACATTAAAATCTGAATTCAAAAACGCGACCTCTATGTCTGGATTTAGAAATCTGTATCCTTCGGCTTCTGCTATTTTGATCTCCCTCATGTAAATATAGGAGTAACCGAGGATATCTCTGGCTCTTTGACATACCAAAATTTTATGTGGGCCCTCCTCCATGTAGTATGTTCCTAACGGTATCCATCTCCACTCCTTATTGGTTATCGTAATTAAGTCTTTGATGGATCCATCTATTTCTGCTTGTAAGTACCCTTCATTGAGATCGTAGTAATCTCCATCCATCGGAGTTGCGAGTCTACATTTTGCAAGGATTATGTAATTTCCGTTCTTTGATGCATTGAAAAAAACAGTCGCAGAATCATCCCACATCCAGTAATCGTCCCAGAATGCGGCTCTGTCCTTAATTATTTTCTCTCCTTCTGGTACATCTACTCCCATGATTAGCATATCATCGATCCCGTACCTCTTACCTCCTACCTCGATTGCTTTTAGATACAAAGAAGAATTCTTTTTCCCCTTGTGCCGAATTGATATCTTGTTCTTACCTCGTCTGAGAGAATAGGTTCCTAAAGATATCCAATCCCAATCTTTATTTTTGATAAAAATCGTTGGATTAGGACTGTCATTAATAACTACCCTAAGACAGCCTACTCCTTTAGTCTTACAAAATATTTTTATTTCATATTTTCCAAAGTTTGGAGAGTCAAAGATTATATTTGCGGAATCTTGTCCTTCGTAGTAGTCGTTAAGGAATATTATGTAATCAGAGAAAATGTTTTCGCCAGCATGAGAATCTACTCCTCTCCAATATATCTCATCTAAATGATATATGAGGGTTAGCGTAGGTATAACTGTAAGAACAGGTATAATTAATAATATAACGAATCTGTGTTTCATGGAATCACCCTTCAACCATAAATAATTTCAACTGAAAAATTTAACGGTTGCCTGATAACTGTCTGATAAGATAGACCGATGGAATAATGATGTATGGAATAAAGGGGTATAAAATAAGAGATTGATGACGTAAAAGAGATTGATAATGTAATAAAAAGAGTGATAGGACGGCAGATAATGGATGGATGAAGTAAATGAATATTAATGAAACAGCATTTAAATATGCATTGAAAAACGCAGTAGAACATGGTGGAAAAGCAAACATAAACTCTGTCATGGGTAAGGTACTTGCCGAGGTTCCAGAAGCAAAATCAAGAATAAAAGAAACAGCAAAAATGGTGAAAGAAGTTGTTGAGGAAGTGAACTCCTTATCCTTGGAAGAACAGGAAAATTTACTCTCTAAATATGAATTTGGGGTAACAATAGAAAAGAAGGAAAAAAAATTACCAGGCCTTCCTAACGTTGAAAAATATGAAAAAATCAGACTTAGATTCTCGCCAAATCCCTCTGGACCTCTCCATATAGGACATGCAAGAACAGTCGTACTGAACGATGAGTTTAAGAAACTATACGACGGAGACTTCATCTTAAGATTTGAGGACACTGATCCAAGGAGGATTGATCCTTCAGCATATAAAATGATATTAGAAGATATAGAATGGCTTGATGTAAAGCCGGATGAGATATATTACCAATCAGATCGCTTAGAAATTTATTATAAATACGCAAGAGAGTTATTGGAAAGTAGAAGAGCGTATGTTTGCTTATGTAAAGGTGAAGAGATATGGAGCTTTCAAATTAAAGGAATTGCATGTCCTTGCAGGGATTTGCCAGATGAAGAGCAATTTGAAAGATGGGAAAACATGTTCAATGGCAATTACAGAGAAGGAGATGCTGTATTAAGGATAAAAACAGATTTAAATCATCCTCTTATAGATGTGAGAGACTGGAGTGCCTTGAGAATAGTGGAACACGAACACCCAAGAAAAAAAGCAAGAGTATGGCCATTCATGAACTTTTCTGTGGCAATAGACGATCATTTGATGAAGATATCTCATGTATTGAGAGGAAAGGACCATGAGAGGAATACGATAAAACAGATTTTTATTTACGATTTTTTTAACTGGGAAAAACCTGAATTCATCCATCATGGTAAACTTACGGTTGAAGGCATCTCTATGAGTACTTCTAAAGTAAGAGAAGGAATTGAAAAGGGCGAATATACCGGATGGGATGATCCAAGACTAATAACACTTAAATCTCTGAGGAAAAGAGGATTTGATCCTACTGCATTAAGAGAATTCGTGATTGATTTTGGCGTTAAAGATTCTGATGTTTCTGTTAGTTGGAAAAATTTATACTCATACAACAAAAAGAAAATAGATCCAAAAGCAAAGAGATACTTCTTTGTCAAAGATCCGGTACCTCTCCTAATTAGCGCAGAGAAAAAAAAGGAATCCCACATGCCAATTCATCCTGATCGCCCTGAATGGGGCTTCAGAAAGTATGTTTTGGAACCATCAGACTCCACCATAAAAGTAATGATATCGAAGGAGGATGCAGTGCTTCTGGATGTTGGAACTGAAATAAGACTGAAAGATTTGATGAATGTTCTTATAAAAGGTAAAGATCCTCTTATTGCTGATATGACTGAAGACAGACTCGATATAAAAAAGATACAGTGGATCTCTGAGGGGGTCCCGTGTAAGATATACATGCCTAATGGCGATATCTCCAGAGGATTGTGTGAAAAGTCATGTTTGGATCTTGAAGAGGGGGAAGTCATACAATTCGAGAGATTTGGTTTCGTTAGAATTGATAAAATAGATAAAGAAGTAATCGCATACTACTCCCATCCGTGATAGCATGTCTAAGGTGGAAAGAATTAGCATATCCATCCCGAGCGACTTACTAAAAGAATTTGACAGTATAATGGAAAAAAGAGGATATACGAGTAGATCGGAGGCACTGAGAGATGCAATCCGCGACTACATTGCAGATTACAAATGGATAAGCGAACTTGAAGGAAATCATGCAGGATCAATAACGATGCTATTTGATCACGATCAAAAAGGTGTCCTAGAATCTTTGACAGAACTTGGACACAAGTACCACGACGTGATAGACACTTCCATACACATTCATCTTAAGGAAGAAGACTGTTTGGAAGTGATTGTAGTTAGGGGTGATTCAAGAAGAATTCGTGAGTTAACCGAAAAGATGATGAGTATCAAGGGAGTCAAGCACGTGAAACTAACAACGACCTCGGTAGATTAGAAAAAAGTAAAACAATCCGATGGGCGTGTAGCTCAGCCAGGATAGAGCACCGGGCTTCGGACCCGGGTGTCCAGGGTTCAAATCCCTGCACGCCCGCTTAAAAATAAAAAATGAAAGACCAAATCGTTATACGAAGAATGACGAACGAAGATCTAGCCAGAGTAAAAGAGATAGAAAAACTCTCCTTTCCGGAACCATGGTCAAGCTACGCTCTGGAATACATGGTTTCCAAGTATCCTCACGGATGTTGGGTCGCTGTTCTTGATAATGAAGTTGTGGGCTACTCTATTCACGTTTTAGAATATAGAGACAGAGCCCATCTTTTGAAGTTGGCTGTAGATCCTGCTTGGAGAAGAAAAGGTATCGCTACTACACTTGTTCTGCATATAATTGAAGAACTAAAGTCCTTAAATGTAAGATCACTGAAACTAGAGGTCAGAGAAAGCAATTTGGCAGCAAGAATCTTGTACAAATCTCTTGGATTCGTAGAAACAAGAAAAATCCCGAGATACTATTTAAACGGCGAAAATGCTGTTATTATGGTAAAAAGATTGTAGTTCCAAAATAAACTCTCTAATTAGATGTATGTGCAGTCTCCGCTGACAATTCTTTCTACAGATTCGTTTGTTTTAACGATTAACCTTCCTTCTTCATCTATGTCCAATGCTAAACCTTCGATTACCCTATCGGGAGTCGTTATTCTTACAGGCTTATTGAGGGTATCGGAGTACTTTTTCCATTCGTCAACTATGAATGTTTGATTCTTTTTAAAGAGGACGTACAGAGACTCAAACTCTTCCAACAAACTTTTTAAAATCTTTAATCTTGAAAAACTTCTTTTAGATTCTTTTCTTATTGTGGTAGCAGATCTTTCGAGTTCTTTTGGCAGTTCGTTGTTTACATTTATGCCGATTCCCACCACAACGAAGTTTATCCTGTCTATCTCTGCTGAAATCTCTGTCAATATGCCACAAACTTTTTTACCGTTTATTATTACATCGTTGGGCCATTTTAGTCTTGCATCAAGATCACATTCTTTTTTAATCGTCTTTGTTACTGCTATTCCGCTGAGCAAGGTTATTTTCGGCGCATGAACTGGCGAAATTTTAGGTCTTAGTAACAATGATAGCCATATTCCTCCAAAAGGGGATTGCCATTCCCTTGAAAGCCTTCCTCTACCTTTTGTTTGAATTTCCGATATTACTAGAGCCCCCTCCGGGATTCCTTTCGTCCCTAAATCTTTTGCATAGTCCATAGTGGAGCCTATTTCTTTAAAATAGTAGATTTCATTTCCCAGAAACTCAGTTTTCAAATTTTCCTTTATTTCCTCAGGAAAAAAAAGGTCCGGAGCCTCTATTAATCGATATCCTAATTTTGGATATGATTCAATAAGATAACCCTCTTCTTTCAGTGCATTTACATGCTTCCAAATCGCGGTTCTTGAAATTCCCAGCTTCTTGCTAAGCTCTTCTCCAGATACATAACTTCCTTTTTTATTTTTAAGTGCTTCAAGTATTTTTTTCCTCATTTTAAAGAGAATTTTCTTTTTTCACCTTTAAATTTTTTGCCAAGATATCCAGATTTTTAAGAAGAGGGTATTTAATTCATAAAGTATCTAGTTATTTCATGAACCTTGACGAATTAGATATC
>JBHIEG010000052.1:0-8138 GCA_046760505.1 Candidatus Hydrothermarchaeota archaeon | reverse complement strand
GAATTGAGCTTCTTTTCCAATGATAGCCAAAAATCTGTCATTGTCAAAGCTACTCGCTTAGCAAGCTGATGGAACGTAGATTCTTCTCCTCTCAATTAAATAACCAAAACCAATAGTTATCGTAGGAATAACCAAAAACCCATAAAGTAAAGCTAATTTATACGACTTTATTTTATAGCTTCCTCTCATAATTTAACTAAATATTTTTCGAAATCGCCGACTACATATTTTTTGCCTTTTTGGATAACTTTGTGTCCTTCTTTTTTCAAAAGCTTCTTTTGAGCCTCTACTCCACCGGGATATTTCTCATTTATTACTCCACCTGCTTTTAATGTTCGCCAATAAGGAGTAATATTTTTCTTTCCTTCTTTTGCATCCTCATCTGCTGCACCTGCTGCGATCCTTGCAAAAATTCCAGTAGTTATGGGACAACCAATTGTAGCACCATATTTTTTGGCGAGTACGGCGCGAATTCGATTTATTGTGATAAGCCTACCCTTAGGAACCTTTTTCATAATTTCGTCTACCTCTTTCGGTGCTGGAATGACAACCGTACCTTGTCCCCATCTTTTACTCAATTTCTCGGTGATCTTTTCGACTTTTGGCAGATCTTTACTGTCTGCCAATTTTTCTTGCCAGGATTTGCGTGGTTTAGATTTTTTGCTCATCTTTTCTACCTCCATATTAAATTTATCTTTAACCTTTAGCATTTAACATTTTATTTTTTCAAACGTCAAGCCCGGAATTCCATATAACGATTCGCCAATATACGAAGGTAAGCAGAGCAAGGTAATTTAGATGACAAAGCCTCGTAACCTAATATCCGCTGTCGTATAATGTTAGGCTAGGTTTTGGGCAAATGATAATTCACTATCATTTGTCGCCCATCTTCACAAGCCGTTTACCCATAAGGTTCAATTTAAATTTTCTAACTGTTTCCGGGGCTATTATTTCGCCTTTAGGACTCTCAAAATGCAAAGCATCGAAGGAACACTGAACGATGCAGGCACCGCATTGGATGCAGCGTTCTGACCTCAGCATTGTTGCAACATGCCGAGATCTATTCACTTTATAACAATTCCTTGGACAAACCCGCTCGCAAAAACCAGCACCTTTACATCTCTTCTTATCGATAATGACCCTTAGTAGTCTCTCTTCATGCAAACCGCTCTTATAAACAGGGGTGCTCCCCATTAAATCAATGCTTAACAGGAGAACAACAACAAATGAAATAAAACTCCAACGAAAAATAAACCCCCAGGTAAAATCACCAAGTAAAATGTTATAACCGACAAGACCAAGTATGAGAACACCCCACAGAATTAGTTGAAATCCTCCTCGCCCAAAATCGAAGAAAATAAAGCCGACTCTTTTCCCTTCAGAACTTAACCAGTGGCTGTAAAGAGGAAAAGACGCGAAGATTAAGAAAGATAACCCCCAAACCAGGAAAATGAGAGGAAGGATAGCTTCGCGCCAAAGAAGAGCTATAATGAGAGCTAAGATAATTGAAATCGGAAATGCCCAACTAGCAGCCACCTCAATACGCTGGACCCAAGGAAACTCGACTTCCCGCATTTCGAAAGTTTTCTTGAGCTTATTTTTCAAGAGAGCAGGAATATCTTTTGCATAAACTGGTCCCCAGATTATCTTCCAACCCGTTTTTTCATGTACGACCTTTGATTCAATACCTGTGGCAGCAAGCTGAGGAAGTATCACATTTCTGTGCTCCACAAGCTCTTCAATCCCGCTGGTTTTCAGGACTGAAATAACGTCGTGATTTGTAAAATGACCACCTGCAGCAGCACACCATACATTTATTCCCCTGCTATTAGCAGCAAGAAGATAACAATCTATCCCCTTTAGTGCTCTCTTTACTCTTTCTACGGTCAGATGATAATTGCAGGTCAGGAAAACGGGTGAACTGGAGTCTGGATGCTCTATCTTAATCAAACCCGTTTCGCAAGGCAAAGGAAAAACCCTGAGCAAGGTTTCAAGGACATTGACAATAACATACTTGAAAAGGCTCATTCCTCTCCCCCTTTGGGCTTCCTTGCAACCAGCTCGATAAAATTCTCCATTTTATTTAGTCTGAGTGAGTCTGTTAGCAAGCCTGCTCCTTTTATCTTTTCTGGCAAATTTTTTACGGCTTTTGTACTAGTTTGACTAATAAGGTAAGTAATTATTACAAGAGGAAATCTTATAAGCCAATTAAGCATCCTTTTTGCTAGGCTTTTGGGTCTTACCTCATCCGCAACCAGCAGAAGACCTCCCAGCTTCAATATTCTCTTTATCTCTTTCAAGGCATAGATTAACTCGTCTTCACTCAACTCAGAAAAACAAAGACCGCTCACCACGACATTGTAGCTTTCCGACTTCTCGCTTCCAAGCTCGGCAACCCCCATTTCATAAAACTTAATATTTTGTGTAAGACCTGCCTCACTTGCCCGCTTCTCTGCGATTGCTAGCATTTGAGGGCTGATATCGATTCCTTTCACTTTTGCATCTTTCTGAGCAGCCCTCAATGTTAATGCACCTGTCCCGCAGCCAAGATCGATCACCTTTTGGCCCTTTTTTATATGAGATGCTAAGCGATCATAAGCCTTATCCAGTCTACCCAGCGTGAGAATGCGAATCCCCTTGTCATACCTACTTGGCGCGGATTCGAGTATCTTCATTAAGATGTAGGTGCTCATTCGAATGTCCTCTTAAGACCTAACAATCTCCTCAAGGGTAAAGGGGTAAGCCCACAGTGTGTATGGTCTATTAGGAGATCGGCTATCCTTCTCATTTTGTAAACCTCTTTTTAGCTCTCGCCCTCAAGGATGGAATAAACATAGGCACCCTTTTCCTGTACTCAACATATTCTTTACCAAGGCGTTTTTCTAGCTCTGGCTCTTCAACTGCCTTCAGTTCCAACACATTAAGCAGAATAAAAACCGGGGTAAATATAAAAACAAGAGAAATTGATTGGAATAAAACACCGAGTCCAAACAGCAGGATAAATACACCGCTGAGCATGGGATTTCTAACGTTAGCATAAGGACCAGTAGTAACCAGCCTAGGTGGTGGATTGAAAGGCACGGGTGTTCCCTTTACTTTGATAAATTGGAGGATTGACCATAGGTCCAAGAACAGCCCTATAGCAAGAATAGGCACAGAGACAACCATATTCAATGGTGGGGAAAGAGGTTTGGGGAAATCTAGAAATTTATCCACTTGAAGAGAAACAACAATAAGTAGCACTATGACGGTAAAAAAGAAGACCAACCCAACAGGTGTGAGGAGAGCTCTAATCTTGCTGGTACCCGTGGCCGCCTTGTAGAAGACATTAATCAATTTCTCCCTTAGACTCATAATCTTCGTTCACCCGAGTTTCGAACCCGTCAAAGTTTTTAGTTTGCATTTTTATATGTCCCTTCATTCAACAATTTCATTTAATCTTTCGAATGCTTTTTTCTCTATCTCATAGCATTCTGAAATCTTTTCCTGCAAATCGGCTAATAACAGTGTGAGATCCTTTTCTTGCAAATCCTCCTCTGCTTTTTTCATTAAACCATCCAACTGAACATTGATTTTTTTGATTTTGTCTAAAGCCCTTGGTTTTTGTTCCTCGAAAATTCTATTCTTCTCGATAGATAATTCCCTTATTCTTTTGAGTGTAGGCCATGAATCAGGAAGAGCAGCTGTTGCAATCCCACTCCAAACTTTTCCTGATTCTCTAAGGAGTCTTGCCACATCATTAAGGGCAGGCTTATTTATGATAGAGCTCGCCTCCTCAAGAAACTTGGCATACATTGGGCGAAAAGCACTACCACCAGTACCACCTATCTCAATGTAAATAAACGTGTTAAAAAGACACCCAAACAAATTTAGGCGGTTAAACTGCCTGGGCCACTTTGGTACAATGCCTGCCCATTTCTTCATTCCTTTTAGCCCAATATTTTTTATCGGTGGTTTTAACATATTTGTGCAGCATTCTCTTATTCCCTCTCTGATCCCTCCTTCCAAGTTTCTAATTTTTGAAGGGTATTTTATTTCTAACATCTTGTTCTTGGTAGGAAATGGAGGAAATTTTGAACCACGGGCCTTCTTCAAATCTTCTATGCTGGCAGTTACTGCATTTTCCCCGCGGTCAGAGATGTATACCTTATCTTCCTCTTCATCCAAGCCAAAGATAACAACAGTATGACCACCAAAATGAGCTGTCTCTGGAAGAGCCATGTAAGGAAGGTAGGCCATATCTACAAATACATATGCCGGTTCATCTTCCCGAAGCAGTTTCTTCAGTTTCTCATATCCTTTTGTAATACTGGTAGTTTGGAAAATGCTTCCTTCAGTACCAATTCGCCTGCAGATATTCAATAAGAACTCATCAACTTTCCCATATCGAGTACCTATAAATGGGGATGGCATTAGCTTCATATACCAGTAAATAAATCCAATCCCCCCTCCCAGACCCAAAAGCATTTCCTCAGATAGATGTAATCCATGATAGCCTAATATATTCTTTAACGCAGCCGTCTGACAATGCTTGCCTCCAAATTGATTGAAGCCCTGAATCATCAATTTTTCTTTTACCCTTTTCATAGTTTTACTTTCTTCAAAGCAAAATTCTGAATTTCATATAACCTCTTGCGAATATCCGAAGTCACCGTGGGCGAATTTAGGCAAGGCTGGAAGCCCAAACCAAACAACTCATTTATGCGATCTTTTCTCCTGTTATTACCAAGCCCATAATGTTCTTTTTTACCTTGTATGCCTGCAGTTTTGTTTCCTTCAATATCTCTTGAATTTCATCAACAGTATAAGAAGCATTTGTAGAAGATGTAAGACCCGGCTTTATTTCTTTGGGTTTGGTCACTGATTTCATAAACCACTTTACGATTGGATTTATATCCCTGCGTAGATCGCTGATGCAGTATCTTCCCTTGGGTTTTAATATACGGTATATCTCGTTGAATATCTTTCCGGGCTCGGACCACTCATGTAATGAGTAATTGGTAAAAACTGCATCAAAACTATTATCCTCAAACGGCATTTTTCGTGCATCACTCTCAACGTACTCTACTCTATCCTCTAAGTTGTATTCCTTGGCATTTCTCTTGGCAATTTCTATCATGTCGGGACTAAGATCCAGGCCTTTGAGGTGTGTAGCCTCTGTTCTTTTCAGCCACTCAAGCCCCAGATAGCCAGGCCCGGGTCCAACTTCTAAAGCAAGACCTGAACAAATTCCTGCCTTCAAGATAAGGTTTGTTTCAAGCCACCCTTTATCCCTCATCCTTCTCATCATTTTATCGTATATTTCTACAGTAAATTCACCTTGAATTCCCTGGTCCGTTTCGACAACTCTGGGTTTAACCATAATAGAGCCTCCTGCCAATTTCGTTCAACTATCGGCCATTTTGGACAACTCAGTATCTACGAAACTTTTGTTGCCTCTATTTATAATCTTGTGCCCGCTGTTCCTCAAGTATAGCCTTTCTCCACTGTTAGTCAATCTTCTTGTTTATCAGCACAAACTGGACAGGTATAGAGGCAGGGAAGTCGGATGTTGAAGCAAACGTCAGGAAGGCAAGAAAGCTGGGTTTGAGAAGGTGGTTGTGGCTTATACGAAAGGACCAAATTTATAGGAAAGAAAACCCTACTCGCCGGTTTTAATCGCGTTGGGGCATCATTTATGTTACCTATGTTATCTCTTCCTTCTTCCAAATAATAAAATCTATAGCATCAGTGTGTTTTGTACCTTTAAGAACACCATCTAAAGCATCCCATTCTGAATGCTCACGGTCAGGTTCATAGTATCTCCGAGAACCTACATATTGCTTTACTGAGAGGAGTGTTTTTCTTAAAGAATTCCAAGCGTTAAGCCATGTTCGCCTTGTTACAGTTGTGTGAGGATGTTGCAGGACACAGATGGTTCCTCTCTTTTGGCTAATCCTTTGAAGTCATCGTTGACTTTTCTACGCCATCCCTTCGCATTTTTAGATCTTGGGCTAAAAATGCTTAGATCATGGCATCCCAATATCATAACTTTTCCAATGTCTAAATCAAAAAAATGAGTTTTCAAGTCAGCAATCCTTACCAATCCATTCTGCTGATTTGTTGTCGGATACGATTTCCCGGTCCAATAAAATTTCTTGCTTCTTAAATCAATTAGAAACACAAACTCGATATGAAGTTGACTAATGTAATTCTGTGTGGTTGATATTTTCTCCTTAAAAGAGTCTATACCCAATGTTATGTAATCCGCAACCTCACTTAATTTTTTACATAAATCTTCGCTCAGGACAGATTTTGCACATTCTTCAGCTTTTGCAACTAATTTATTTACAGCTTTATTACTTGGATTCTTATTATCACCTATGTCAGCCCAAGATATAGATTCTGGCCAATCGAATTGAATGAAACCACCGCATGTTATGAGAAATTTGACTTTTCGGCCGTTGGTCCACTTCTCATTAATATCCTCTCAAGAAGTTGCTTGGCTTCTGTTGGATTTCCTCCCCATTCACCAGCGATAATTACTCTTGCTATGGATGGATTTGCTTCTTCCCTTACTTCAATTTTCCAGCTTCTAGAAACCCCTTTTAAAATGGTCTCAAATTTTTTGATGTCGGATGAGTTATTGTAGTCAAAACTACACCACACATAATCCTTGGCAAATAGTCTAATAGTTGGCTTTAAACCTTTTATTATCGGCAAGAAATCTCTTAAAGTATCATGCCAAGCACGCTGCTCATCTCTGTAAGGAGGGTCGCTGTCCTTTGCGTTGATTTTCTCACATAGTGCTATCCATCTTCCCTTATTAACCCCGAATTCAACTTTTTCAGGATAATTCTTTAAGGTGATTCTCCTTGGTTGTGTAAAATGCTGTGATTCATCAAATTCTACAATAAAGCCTGGATCTGGAACGAAGAAATCACAGTTTGGAAGAGTTTTTGCTCTAACAAATTCTGTAAAGCCTCTATGACTTTGGAGAATCTCGTAAATCTCTTTTAGTTTGTCGTAGTATGAGGTATCTCTAAAATCTTCTGGATATACCCCCGCTTCGAACTTATAGTTCTGTTCAACTTTCCCATAAATTTTTTCTAAAAGTTTTTTAATCGTTTCTTTGCATTTTGGACATCTCTCGTCATGATGAACTATTGAAACTTTTATTTTGCCATTCTCTTTCAATGGCTTGGTAATATGGCTCTTAGAAGAGGCTTCTACTATGTTGAACCCTAAATATTTAAGGAAACCATTTGTCTCTGTACCCCCACTGAATTCTTGAGGATCTAATTCTTTGCTATTGGCATACTTATTGGCTATCGAAATGATATACTTTGGCGGATAATACTCGCCATTATATTCCAAAAGAAACTTCTTTGAACTTCTACCCTCAGGAATCCCGACTTTATTAATTTCTTCTATTGCTTTGATGATGTGTTCTCTGTTTATGTTTTTAGGAATCATTTAACGTAACTCTTAACACTCCCTTTCTCTCAACACGAACGTAGATTTGAGGAAGTTGGTGAGGAATGAAAAGTGGGGAGAAAAGAGGCCGAGGCCCTCCCCTCTGAATTACAGGCACTAAAAGACTCAAAGTTTGGCTATTAGGCTAGTCCCTCTATAATCTGGGTGAGAGCTGCTCCTGCTGGAACCATGGGATAAACATTCTCCTCGCGGGAGATTCGAAAGTCTAACACGACGGGACCGGCTATATCCAGAGCTTTTTTTAAAGCGGGCTCTACCTCTTCCGGCTTGGTCACTCTGATTCCCTCTATTCCGTAAGCCTCTGCCACTTTCACGAAGTCAGGGTGACCCTCTAGATTCACCTGGGAGTAACGAGACTTGTAAAACAGCTGCTGCCATTGTCTCACCATTCCCAGATATCCATTATTCAAAATAGCGATTTTCACCGGAACTTTATAATTGACCGCGGTTGCTAGCTCTTGGATATTCATCTGAAAACTCCCATCGCCAGCAATGTCGAAAACAATCTTTTCCGGACGGCCAATCTGGGCTCCAATTGAAGCAGGAAAACCGTACCCCATAGTTCCTAGCCCTCCCGAGGAAATAAAAGTCCGGGGCCTGGTGTATTGATAAAACTGAGCCGCCCACATCTGATTCTGGCCTACCTCAGTAGCAATGATAGC
>JBHIEG010000051.1:0-8284 GCA_046760505.1 Candidatus Hydrothermarchaeota archaeon | reverse complement strand
ATCTTTAAAATAGATTCAGCAATAGCGTCTCCGACTTCATTTGTGGTTGATGTCCCCCCCAAGTCTTTTGTTCTAACTTTACCTTCCTTAAGGACTTTTTTTATTGCTTCCATAATTATTGAGGCAGCCTTTTTCTCTCCTAACTCCTCCAGCATCATTTGCCCTGCCCAGATAGTAGCTATTGGATCTGCCACATTTTTACCAGTGTATTTGGGAGCAGAACCATGGATTGGCTCAAACATAGAAATGCCTTCTGGGTTAATATTTCCTCCGGGAGCAAGTCCCATACCCCCCTGAATCATCGCCCCTAAATCGGTTATTATATCACCGAAAAGATTTGGAGCAACGATGACATCAAAGAACTCAGGATTCTTAACAAACCACATACATATAGCATCCACAAAGGCAAAATCAGTTTTTACATCTGGGTATTGCTCAGAAATTTTCTTGAATACTTCATCCCAATAGACCATACTATAGTTAAGAGCGTTAGACTTGGTGCAGCAGGTGAGATGTTTCTTTCTTTTTCTTGCCAGCTCAAAGGAATACTTCATTATTCTCTCTACCCCAATCTGGCTGAATACACCCTCCTGACTGACTATCTCCTCAGAATCAGCAAAAACTTTGTTTATCTTAGCATATACAGCATGCTTAGAGCTACCTTTTTTATACCTACCTCCGATTCCAGTATAAAAACCTTCCGTGTTTTCTCGCACTACTACAAAGTCTATATCTTGAGGACCTTTGTTTTTAAGAGAACAGGGAATACCCTCCAATAGTTTAACTGGCCTTAGGTTCACATACTGGTCAAAACCAAAGCGAATCTTTAAGAGTAAGTCTCTTAAGGAGATATGATCGGGAACTCTAGGATCACCAATAGCACCAAGATAAATAGCCTCAAAATCCTTGAGTTTTTCTAGACCATCCTCAGAAATCATTTTTCCTGTCTTTAAATAGTATTCACAACCCCAGGGAAAATAGCTAAATTCAAAGGATATATTTCCCAGTTTTTGACTCACTGCTTCTAAGACTTTGATTCCTTCTCTAATTGCGTCTGGCCCAATTCCATCACCTGGAATGACCGCGATTCTATGTTCTCTCATTTTCCCCTCCACTGCCAAAACGAAAGTCTGTCATTAATTTCTGTGGATAGTCAGTAGAAGAATCTTGTAATCGCTTACTTCTTATGAAATTACCTGTTATTGCGAGACTGCCAAAGTCAGGCATGGCAATCTCAGAAGATCACAGAGTCTGTCTCGAAATTATTCCGAGCGACCTAATAGAGATTGCTTCACTCCGTTTGCAACGGCAAGCAAGAGGCCTTGCTCGCCATGACGTGGTTCACCGAGTATTTATCAATCTTCTTAAAGAATGAATAGATTGTTTCATAGCTAATAAATCATTAGGTACAGGGAGCACTTCTGCACAGATGTATCCTTGGTAGTTTATTTTCTTTAAAGAACGATAGACCTCCTTAAAATCTATATGTCCCATGCCTGGAGCAAATCTATTGCTGTCAGCAAAATGAATAAAACTCAAGTGCTTTCCTGCCTTCAGAATTGCTTCTCCCAGATTAGGCTCATCTATATTCATATGGAATGTATCCAGTAATATTTTAAAGTTCTCAACCTTTAATTTTTCTAGTAATTCTAATGCCTCTTCTGTTGTATTTATAAAGTTTGTCTCGTATCTGTTTATAGGTTCCAGTGTAAGAATAACTCCATACTTACAGGCGTATTCCAGGCTTTCTTCAATACTATCTAAGGTAGCCTGGTATAGCCTATGGGGCACAGGATGTCGCCAGGGAATGCTCTCAAAAGTTCCCCTTACTCCTCCAATAATTACCTGAGTCCCCAGTTGAGAGGCAAATCTTATATGTCCTTTTAATCTCTGGATGACTTTCCTGCGTTTTTCTGCCCCCTTAGCACATAAACTGAAACCATCTTTATAATAGGACTGTCCTGTAGCAATGGTGGAAACCTTCAGGTTATTTTCTTTTAATAGGTGGGTTACTTTTTCTCTATCTAAAGAATCACTATCTCTTAAACTTAGCTCCACAGCACTGAATCCTAACTTGGCAGCATTTTTTATTCCTTCTTCAATATTACCTGCAAAAAGAAGAGGACCAAAACCCGATTTTTCTGGTGATAAGGCAACACTTGTTGCAAAAGAACACACTATTTTTCCCCCTATCTTACCCCATACTTATTTATGTCTTTCATCAGCAATGTCTTTGAACCTCAGTGTTCTCTTGATCAATTTTAACAAAGTTTGGACCATTCCTTTCTCTCTACTTAAGCCTTTCTGCGATATTTTTACCAGACATTGTCCGAGAACAGTTTAAATATAATTCTATCCTTTAGATCGTCTAGCAAGGCTATCTCCAACAACCGCGAAGAGTATAAGTACTCCAATGATAGAAATTTGCCATGTACTGGGAATTCCCATTAGATTTAAACCGTCTCTTAATACGCCAATTATTAATGTGCCAATTATAGTCCTTAGTACTCCACCTTCACCTCCAAAAAGACTAGTCCCTCCTATTATAACAGCCGCAATGGCATCGAACTCCATACCGATTCCCACAGTGGGATGAGCAGAATTCATACGACCAATAGTTATAAGCCCTCCAATACTAGCCAACAGAGCGGCTAAGAAATAAATCAATATCTTGCACCGCTCGACATTAATTCCACAGAGTAGCGCTGATTCTTCGCTTGCTCCGATACCGTAAACATGCGTGCCAAATCTAGTTTGAGAAAGCACAAAATATATAAAAATACAGCTTATCCCCGCTATCCAAACAGGAACAGGAATAGAAGCTAAATATCCCTCACCTGTAAAACGAATAAAGGTCGGTAATCCAGGGATCGATGATCCTTTACTTAAAACTAAAGCAAGGCTTTGCGCCATTCCCATCGTTCCAAAAGTAACTATAAAAGGGGGAAGTTTAGCTTTAGAGATGAACAAACCATTTATAAGGCCAAATATACAGGCCACTCCAAGTCCACCAAGGATAGATATTACAATTCCCACGCCTCGATGGCATAGTAAAGTAGTTACCACACCCATTAAGCCAAGTACAGCACCCAAAGAGAGATCTATACCCTCACTGAGAATAACTATGGTCATTCCCAATGATACCATTAATAGAATTGAGCTCTGCAAAAGTACTAATGAAAAATTAGACAAGCAAAGGAAAGAAGGAGCAATAAAAGAAAATAAAATGATTAACCCTATGAGTCCGTAGGTAGAGTGGGGAATTTTCTCCATTAAAAAAAAGAATTGATTTGTGTACCTTACTTTCGTGCTTTTTTGAACAGGAGCAGTTGCTGACTTTTTGAGGGAAGAACTTAATGTCTTTATCTCTTCACTCTGCATCTTTACAAAAATAATCCTTCCTATCCTGATTTTGATAGCGAGTTCCTTACTTAAACTATAGCCGAAGAAGATAGCGATTAAACTGACACTATTCTCCTTCGGCTATGAAGTTAGCTGACTACTTTTCTACTTTTAACCCCCTTTCTTTCAAATACTCTTCCACATTGCTTCCATCAACAAGTACTGCTGGCGTAGCTATATAAGGGGGTATACGAGCATGGTCTTTTAAAGCAGCATATACATCTACAACTGCCCAATAAGCCTGTTCAATAGGTCCTTGGTCCACTGTCGCCACAAGTTCTTTCTTTGCAACTGCCTTTACTGCATCATTATTAGCGTCAAATCCGGAAACCAGTATTTCATCCATCCTTCCAGCAGCTTTAATAGCCTCAATTGCTCCCAGAGCCATTTCATCATTAGCAGCTAATACTAAATCAATTTTAGGGAAACGAGACAGCAAATTCTCCATCACTCTCATTCCTTCTTTTCGAACATATAACGCTGTTTGAGAAGTTAATACAGTGATACCCGGGAATTCTTTTACTGCATCGTCAAATCCTCGTTTTCTCTCCATGCCTGTTGAGGAGCCAGGTGTACCCTCTAAGATTATAATTTTACCTTTTCCCTGGAGTTTTTTATCGAGCATATATTTTGCAACAGTGTAAGCTGCATCATAATTTCCAACCCCTACATGTCCTACTATCTTTCCTCCAAATGCACGAGTATTAGAGGTAGCAACTGGTATGCCGGCTTTATTAGCTTTCTCAATTCCAGGAATGATACCTTTAGAATCAGCTGGCACAACT
Source organism: Candidatus Hydrothermarchaeota archaeon (assembly GCA_046760505.1). Taxonomy (GTDB): domain Archaea; phylum CAYFZR01; class CAYFZR01; order CAYFZR01; family CAYFZR01; genus CAYFZR01. The sequence goes on along the minus strand of JBHIEG010000051.1, from coordinate 4,097 downwards.
ACTATCCCATCTATTTTTCTCTCGATAAGACTTTCCATTATGCTAATTTGCTCTAATACGTTATCAGGTTTAATGGGAGCATAATAAGTCAGTTTTATCCCTAAGTCATCCGCTGCCATCATAGCCCCATCCTTCATTGTTATCCAAAAGGGGTTGATCAAATTTTTCGTAATCAACGCTATTTCAATCTTTTTTCCAAAAGCTACTCCTGTTGTTCCTAGACTAACAAGCAACACAAACACCAATGAAATCACCACAAGTTTTTTAAATATTTTAAGCATTTTTATTCCTCCTCTTCAATGTTTATTTTGAACAGCCTCATCTCAAAAGAATGGTCGCCTTTACGCCTCTCACCTCCTTCCCTTGGAAATTTTTCTTTTGAGATGCGTATCTGGTAGCAAGGATCGAAGGATAACTCCATGACTACTTCAGAACGTTTCTCACTAATGGACCAGTAGAGGGAATAATTAACAGGATTAAACTCATAAAGCATATAGCCTGTGGTCTACCCAACTTTGACTATCTTCGTGCCAGAATTCTTGTTAAATGGGAGCGCCCTCCATAATTCCCCAAAAATTATCAAAGAACCATTTATCTCTGGGACACATACAAAAGTCTTCCAATATACTGATTCGCCAAAATTCCCATAACTACTACTGTACCCAATACAAATTGTTGCCAAAATATAGAAACACCCAACATATTCATGCCATTGATTGTCAAAGTTATCATCAAAACGCCACTAATAGTATTGATAATCCCTCCTTCACCTCCCCTAAAGGGTGTACCGCCAAGAATGGTCGCAGCAATGGTCTCAAGCATAAATAATTCTCCTATTGCAGGCTCAGCCGCATTTAGACGCGAAATATAAAGCAAACCCCCGACGCCAGCCAAAAGTCCACTTAGTCCGTAGGTAATTATTAAGGTTTCATTGACATTAACCCCTAAAAGTCGTGCGGCCTCCATATTAGCACCCACTCCATAGATAGCCTTCCCTAACTTGGTATGATATGAAAGAAAATAGAAAATCAGAAAGATAAAGCCGGCAAACATTATAGGAGTAGGAATACCCAAGATTCTTCCGCCACCCAGGAAACGAAACTCAGGAGAAAAACCAAAAATTATATTCCCTTTCATATACACATAAGCGATACCTCTAGAAATCCACATCATCGCGTAGGTAGCAATGAATGGGTGAACTTTTATCAGAGCTACTATGGCACCATTTGCCAAGCCGCATAAGGAACCAAGTCCAAGTCCCACTAATATTCCGACACACATAGGGATCCGCTGTTTTAAAAATGAGGCCGCTATGCAGGAAGAAAAAGCTAAAACTCCCCCTATAGAAAGATCTATTCCCTTTGATAAGATAGTCAGCGTTACACCAATTGAGATTATGTAGAGAAGAGAGGCTTGTCTAAGGATGTTGATAATATTTCGGATGGAAAAAAAGTATGGACGACAAATGAAAGAAAGGAAAATAAATAGCAAAAGTAAAGCGAACCATCGAGAAAAATATAATAAAACATTCCCTATCTCCTTGGGAAAAATGGACGCCAAGTCAAATTTTGTCAGAAATTTTACATTGTTTGTTCGCCTCACTTAAAAACTCCTTACCTCATTCTTTAATTCGTTGAAATAACCGTTAGCTCATCCTATCATCATTTGTATAAGCTCAGCAGTGCTCGTTTCCACAATTTTTTTTTCTCCTACTACCTTGCCACTTCTTAAGACAACAGCACGGTCTGCAACAGCAAAAACATGCTGCAGGTTATGACTTATTAGTATTACCGAGATTCCCTTTTCTCTCAATTCCTTTATAAGGTCAAGTAGCTTATCGCTTTCCTTTGCTCCTAAACCAGCGGTTGGCTCATCCATAAGAATGATTTTTGGCACATTACCTACATAAATAGCTCTCCCAATAGCGACTGCATGTCGTTGTCCCCCTGAAAGATTCTCTACTCTCTGATTTATAGATTTAATCTCAATTTTTAACTTCTTAAGAATATCCCAGGATTTTTTTTTCATCTTCTTTTTATCAAGTATCCGGAGAGATCGTTCGATCTCTCTTCCCATAAAGAGATTGGTCGGGATATCAAGAACATCAAATAAAGCCAGATCTTGGTATATTGTCTCGATCCCCAAATTTGCTGCTTCTTCGGGATTGGTAATTTTCCCTTCTTTACCTTCTACAAAAATTTTTCCTTCATTAGGATAATATGCTCCACAGATAACTTTTATTAAAGTTGTTTTTCCTGCTCCATTATCTCCAAGAAGTGCCAAAACCTCATTAGGATGAAGTTTAAGATCCACTTTTTCTAATGCTACGATTCCTCCAAATCGTTTTGTTATTCCTTTTACCTCTAAAATAGGCTTTTGCAGCTCTTCCTCTGTTTTTGTATTTTTTTCGAGTAATTGTCCGCCTTCTTTCATCTTCCCACCTTAATAAAACTAAGTTCTCTGTCCTCTCTACGAGAGAGACAAACTCTACTTTTAAAGAATATAGCTCGAAGGATTTCTTCGCAGCTTCTTTAGCCTCATTCAGTGAAAATGCACGAGCAATTAATAAATTTTCAAAGTGAATTGCCTATTGTATCTTAACATCATTTGCTTGACGGTATCCAGTATGAGAATAATTAGAATTTCCTATGAGGTATCAGAATCATTATCTCTTAAACTTAGTTCTACAGCGCTAAACCCCACTTGAGCAGCATTTTTTATCCCTCTTTCAATATCATCTGCAAAAATAAGGAAACCAAAACCAGACTTTTCCGGCGATAAAGCAATACTTAAAGCAAAGGAATTACTTATTTCCTCTCTTCCAACCTTACAAGGCTCTTCTTTTCATCTCGATCCTCACGCCCTTAAGCTACATTCTTCTTACAATTGAATGTTCAGCAGTCTAGCTGCATTATTTCCCAGAATATCCGTTTTGTCTTCCTCACTAAGAAAATCAAATCGCTTAACTAAAAAATTCTGAGATCTGATATAATAATCAGGTGTATGGTGACCAAAAAGAGGAAGGTTCATAAAGGGCCCTTCGGAGCCCCAAAGTAACCTTTTGGGACCTATAACTTCCACTAAATTTTTCATAATTCTTTCACATAATCCTCTCTTTTTAAAAGCATTTTCTATATAATCCAAGAAAGTTAGATCTACCCACACATTAGGAGCTGAATAAGCAACTGCCAAAAATTCGTCACACCACGGAAAACCTCCATGGCACATAATAACCTTGAGCTTGGGAAATTGTGTTACAACATCGTCTATGTATACAGGATTATTGTATTTTAAGCATTGCTCCCGAAGAGCTTTAACACCTGTGTGAATCATTACAGGAATATTCAATTCCATACATTTTTCATAAACAAGATCCAAACGCAAATCATTAGCATAGAAGCCAGCATGAGGGTATAATTTCACGCCTCTTAATCCCAGTTTTTTCACTGCTCGTTCAACTTTCAAATGAGGATTAAATCTATGAGGATGAACCGAGGCGAAACCAACCAGTCGATCCGGATACTTTTGGCAGAAAGAGGCTACTTCATTATCTTCAAAATTTGTTAAGGCAAAACTACCGTGATCACACCCCAGAATTATGGATTTATCTATACCTCCTTTATCCATTCCAACTATAAATTCCTTTGGTGAATATCTCTCATTCGCGTTCTTATATTCTACATGAGCGTGAATATCTATTATCATAATATTATATTTTGAGGTGGTTTACCGGAGGGCCATTTGTCCCCATAGTAAACTACCTCTAAATTTTTGTAAGTAAAATATTTCAAGAAGTTCTCGTTAATAACTGATCATAGCTCTTCCAAAAGTTGCATTAAATACCTTCGACTTTCTTCTATCATTCTCTGACTTATTTCAAGTGGGTCTTCTCCCTCAGTCTCGTATGAAAGTACTCCCTCATAGTTATTTTGCTTAAGAATTTGAAGACATTCTTTCAAATTAACCTCACCTTGTCCTAGTGTTACTGCTCTTCTCCCAACCACATCTTTGATATGTACATGCTTTACATAATGAGCAACCGGAATTAAGGTTGCTACTTCATCTCCTCTTTTTGCACCATCTAACTTCCAGGCATA
>JBHIEG010000050.1:0-8347 GCA_046760505.1 Candidatus Hydrothermarchaeota archaeon | reverse complement strand
TTATATCCAATATGATATCTCATCTCCATCGAAGAAATTATTTTTTTAATTTCAATCCCTACACCAAAAACAGCGCCATAATTGAATATACCCCATCCAAGGCCCCCACCAAAAGCAAACTCCCCTCCTCCAAGAAGGAAAAAAGGAGAATTAAATAAGTGTTTAAACTTTATCAGCACAGGAAAACTAACTTCATGTAATATATAAGAAGGATATTGAAGTTCTTCTGTATTTATAATAAATTCCTCAAAAACACTGCTTTTTTGAAAATACAAGCTATCAAGCTCGATCGATAAATTCTCTGATAGAGTAAATTCAATTCCACCGCCTATAAGAAATCCTACCCCATAAGAATAAAAATCAACAACCATATTATCAGCAGTTTTAAATCCCATTTCACATTTTGAAATATTTATTCCACTCACGAGTTTAAAGTCAATTGCATTAACTTCAATAACAAACAAAATAACTAAAAATACCATCAGTAGAAATTTTTTCATATCCACCTCCTTAATTGGGGAAAGGCAGATACACTTACAGAATGTCTGCCTTTTTCTGCACAAAATGATCTAAGACACAATACCTATATCAAAACCAAGGAACATAGACATAAGCAATATTTGAATAAGAAGAAGAACCATCTGGATTGTAAGCTCTCACTCGATATTGGAAAAGAGTATCAGGATACTGCGAAACATCATCATCATAAAAAGTGGTATTTGATCCAACAACAGCTATTTGCACCCACCAGGGTAGATACTCGCTTTTCCTTTCAATCTCAAACGACATTTCATTGTTTGCACTATCATACCAAGAAAGATGCACACAGAGACATTCAAAACCAAACCATCCATCCAGGGCGCTCGGCGCAGAAGGAGAGCCTCTTGGAATGACAACACTCACAGGAGAAGTAAAAGAAGAATTTCCACCATAGTTATATGCACGCACTTTGTAATAATTGGTATTTCCTGCCGCTGCCGCCTGTGCATCCGTATATTGAACATCATTATCTTCCACAACGCCTGCATACGAATAATCGCTCTCGCCTTCTTTCATCCTCTGAATTTCAAATCCAAACTCATCAGTTGAATTATCTTGCCACCCCAAATCTACTATAGACCAAGCAGTTGGTGTAGCAGTCAAGTTGCTAGGTGCAGAGGGCAGATCAGGCTCATAAGCGCTAAGTCTAGCTCCTGAGACACATAAACCAGCAAGCGAATCCTTTGGCTCAGCCATGTTTAGAATCGTATCCTTTACCTGGCTCCAGTGCCACACCTTAATTGGCTTTCCCCAAACCAAAGCAGCTACTCCCGAAACATGAGGTGCTGCCGCTGAAGTTCCGTCAACGTATCCATAACCACCATCCATAAGTGTAGTCAAAATACTTGCGCCTGGCGCCCCAATATCCACAGTAGTTTCCCCATAATTAGACCACGAAGGTTTTTCATCATTCTGATCGGTAGCAAGCACAGAGATTATATTTTCACAAGCATAACATGAGGGGTAATGCCTGTTTTCTGTTAGATCAGTATCCAAACCCTTATTTCCAGCACTAGCAATAAAAAGTCTTCCTGCTGCCCTAGCTCTTAAAATAGCATCGACTTCTGAGGAGAAATATTTGTAGCCTCCATAGCTATTGTTGAGAATATGAGCACCATTTTCTATTGCATAATCTATCCCCGCTACAACATCTGCTGTGTATCCCTTGTCCTTACAGTTTAATACCCTAACAGCCATAAGCTTTATACTCCAATTAATTCCTGCTACTCCCTTATTATTATTCCCCACCCCTCCTATTATACCCGCAACTTTAGTTCCGTGACCAGAACAATCGGAAGGATCATTGTCTCGACAAGGCCCAGGAAAACAACTAACAAAATCCCAACCATAAGTATCATCCACATATCCATTACCGTCATTATCTACTCCATCACCTTGAATATCGTCATCATTTACCCATAAATTTGCTGCTAAATCCTCATGAGTAAGGGCCATTCCACTATCTATTACAGCCACTACAATGTCTGAGCTGCCAGTAAATGTATCCCAAGCATCAGGAGCATCATCATCACCAACACTAATCTGCTTTAATGCCCATTGATTAGGAAATTTTGGATCATTAGGCTCCGTATAACATGCATATACTAATCCATTTTCCTCCGCATACTCAACAAAGGGAAGTTGATTCAGAACTCTAATCGCCCGCTCAGTACCAATGCCTTCAGGAACTTTCAGATGAAAGAGATTTGGATCCAACCGAAATGACCTAAGAGAAAGGTCTTTGGAGTCCCACTGAGAAAGACTAACTTCTTTCCCTAAATAGTTAATTATCTTCCCCTGTACAAGATTAATAGCTCCCTGAATCGAACTTAAATCAGCATCTTCCCTAAACTTGACCAACACTTCATTAGGAACATATTCCCCCTCCACAAGAGGGCGAAACTCCTTCTGAGCTTCAGCAGGCTTTTCGCCTACAAAAACAAAAGCCAAAAAGCCTAACAATAAGCTCACCAAACCTACCAATAACAATTTTTTAAACATTTTACCTCCTTATTTTAAATTATTGGTTTCAGAAATATTTTCTTTAGCCTTCTCGGATTGCATCTATTTCTCTTGCAGAAAGCCCTGGAATGACAATCCTAGGTGTTTTAGCCTTTTCCCATGAGGTGGACCCACTGCTCTGCCCCCAGTGCGGAGGCCAGATGCGCATCATTGCCTTCCTCACCGACTATGCAGTGGTGGACAGGATCATCCATCACCTCAAGCTGACATTTGTTGCAGAGAGACCTCCTCCGCCTCATATGGTCTCGCAGGAATTCTTGATGGACTCTGAGACAGGCACCGAATATTTTTCATGATTCTTTTCTGACCCAGGAGGAGAGGTCTGGCTGATTTCCGGCGTTTTTGAGCCGCCCAGCGACTTTCCAGGCGCTCTGTGCTATTCCTAGTTATTTTTAGCCCTTATTGACATTCTTTCCCGCCATGTTCTATACTCCATGACGATGGGACGAGGCAAAATTGGGCCATTAATGCTTACACAGCCATCGCAGCAGAAAACGAAATTCTTATCTTTAAAAAAGGATATTACTGGAAGAAGATGGCAAGAATAAACGTGAAGAAAATGCAGAGTTAAAAATGGTTAAATATGTCAGTAAATATCTCATATTTGGGCCAGTAGGATTTCTTAGTAAATATTGGCAGGGTTATTTTGATTATGAAATAGTTGGCAAGGATACAGTAGAAGGCAAAAAAGTAATAATCATCAAATCCTATCCGAAATCAGTTATGGTGGAAAACAATAATTATGGCAGGATTTGGATAGATGAGAAGGATTTTAGCATTTTAAAAATTGAGTGGGATCCAAGATCTATAAGAGATTATGATAAGGGACCAATTTCATCTCCTATTGGAGATTTAAAGAAGGAGATGATTTGGAGCGTAACCTTTGGTAAGGAGAAAAATGGAGTGAGATTTCCAAGTGAACAATGCATTCAAGAAGTTCTTATTAATGAGGAGAGTGAAAAGTTTATCCTTGAGGAGACATTGTTCGCTTATGTTGATTACCAATTTTTTATAGTTGAGGTAGACGTTAAATATAATGACTAATTTTTCTGTTGAGAAAAGGATTTTTGTCCATGCTATTACGCTCAAGAGAGAGGACGGTTTCATTTTCTTTCTTATATTTACTTTTTCTCGCTGCAGAAAACTGGAAATATCCATAGTGCCTTTGCATCCGCTCATCCCATTTTGGTCTCAATTTTTTGTGATATAATTCTTAGAGAAATTAAGATAAGGGAAATCAAATAAAAAAGAGGATATAATCATCATAATTCAAAAAATAGAACTGCTGTGGCTGGAATCTTATAACCAATTGTTATTATCTAAGTTGTAACCGGATGCGGGTGGAAAGAGAATATATTTTTATTTTATGAGTGGAGATATAAAGATGAAAAAAATAATTTATATTTCTCCTGTTATTTTTATTTTTCTCTTTTCTTTATGTAAACCCCAAGAAGAAAAATTGACAAAAATAATGGAAAATGGTGTAGAAGTCATCGTCAATCATCTTGAGCCTTATCCGGTTAAAAACGCCCTTAGAAAAATGATGCTTAAGAAAGAGCTCTCTATAGATACTGAAAAATTTAAAGATGAAAATATCACTTCAATTGCCAGCATAGAAGCTGATTTAGAAGGAAATATATACATCCTAGACAGGAAATTAAAGAAAATTGTCAAATTTGATAACAAAGGATATTTTCTGGGAACGATAGGAAGAGAAGGACAGGGTCCAGGCGAGTTTCGGTTGCCTCTGAATTTGAGAATTAATTCTGTGGGGGAAATAGTAGTGTATGATAGTTTGAATCATAAATTTTCCTTTTTTCAAAGAGATGGTAGTTTAATTAAAGAAATTAAAATAAATTTAGGGGGAATCCTTAACGGAATTCCTCTAGAAAATGGGAATTATCTTTTCGATGAAGTGCCTAGACCGAAAGATATGAAAGCTGATAATCTGGAAGGTGTTTTATCTCTATTTGATTCTGGATTTAAAAAAATCAAAGAATTAGACACAATTGAAATGTCAAATCCTCTTGCCAAAAAAATAAAAGGAACTTACCATAATCTAGCTTATAGCATTGAGGGGAATAAAATTTTCATTGCTAATCAAGAACAAGGATATGAAATAAATGTATTTGATTTAAATGGTAATCTTCTTAAAAAAATAAGAAAAGAATATCGAAAACTTACTCCTTCAGAAGAATACAAGAAAGAATTTATTAATTTTCTTAAAATCACTCCAGGGATTTATAATTTTGTTAAAGATAGGCTTTATTTTCCTGATGTTCTTCCTCCTTTTCATTATTTTTTAACTGATGATGAAGGCAGGATTTTTGTTCAAACTTATGAAGCAGGAGAAAACAAAGGAGAATATATGTTTGATATTTTCAATTCAAACGGTGTTTTTATTGCCAATAAGAGCTTAAATGACTTCTCCAGACCAAACGGATTGAATGGAAGGTTTAAAAACAGTCATTTCTATTGTGTTTATGAAAAAGAAGGCGGCTTTCATAAGATCGTTTCATACAAAGTTATTTGGAAAAAATGAAAGATTTGGAATGTAAATACAATGGCCAAAAAAATATTAAACATTCATCTTTTTTGAATTTTAAGAATTCAAAATAAAATTTATGAAAGGGGCGAATATAAGAAGGATATCAATTATTTTTATAGTAATATTCTTCTGCTCTCAGATGGCCCAATCTTCATTCATTCTTGTTCTCAATCAAGAAAGTAACGATATGTATATAATCAATGCTAAATCTCTGAAACTACAAAAGATTGTCAAGGTTGGAAAAGAACCTCATGAACTATGGATATCTCCTGATGGAAAAAAAACTTACGTAGTCAATTCAGGAGAAAACTCCATTTTTGTAATAAATAATCGAAAATTTGAGGTAGAGAAAAAAATCTTCTCAGAAGATCTCTCCTTTCCTCATGGCATATATTCGCATGGAAAGAAAATTCTTGTGACTAGTGCAGGAAAGGAGAAAATCATAGTTCTGGATGGAGAGAAAGATAAGATAATCGGGTCTATAAGCACTGACCAAAAGGAGCCTCATTTGGTTGTGATATCCCCTGATGAAAAAAAGGCTTATATCTCCAATATAGCCTCAAACACTGTTTCTGTAATAGATCTGGACAGACTCGCTATATCAAAGAATATAAAGACAAGAGTCGGACCTGAAGGAATAGCGATTTCTCCTGATGGAAAAGAAGTCTATGTGACCTGCCAGATGGATAGAATAGTTGAAGTCATTTCAACAGAGAGAGATGAAATAATCACTTCTATTCCTGTAGATGGATATTTGCCTATAAGGATTGCTTTTTCTCCTGATGGAAAAAGAGCTTACATCTGTAACATGCTTTCTGATACTCTTACTGTCCTGTCCACCGAAAATCAATCAATTCTAAAAAATATAAAAGTAGGAAGAAATCCTAGAGGGATAGCTGTTTCTTCAGATGGAAAGAGGATTTTTGTAGCTAATGATACATCAAACTCCATTTCCGTAATAGATGGAGAAAAGTTAGAAAAAATTGCTGATATTCCTGTAGGCTTTTGTCCTGATGGAATTGGCTATCTTAAATAAATAAGCTCTTATTAATGTCATTAGATGATATTTACTTCTAGCAGTGCTAAAATTCTTGAGTTTGTCCCAAAGTAGCGTGGCCGGACGTCATTGCGAGCGACCGATGGGAGCGTGGCAATCTCAAGAGTTTTATAACTCAAAGACCTCATAAACCCGTAACTCATGGAAAGTAAAAATGATGAGATTGCTTCGCTACGCTCGCAATAACAAATGTATCTTAGTGCAAATCTCATTGTATCACCGCACTTTGTGTTAAGAGGCGTGATATGTTACGCATGAATCGGCGCCTAGATTTACGCATTGCTGCCGATGAATGTGAGCATAAAAGTGATATGAATTTGATGGCCTTAGGTGAAAAAGACAAAGGGTTAAATATAGATCGAGCTGAGATCGTTGATTGTATGCCATCTGAGAGCCTTATTTTTGGAAGAAAACTTCCTCTACAACATATTTGGCCAAAAAACCGGAATATTCACTATTGCTGGAATAAAAACAAAAGGACTCGATGGGAAGATTTCAAGAAGGCTTTAAATATGGCATCCTTACCTCTTAAAAATGTGAATCTAAACAAAAGGAGGAAAGGATGCCTAAATCTAGGCTTTCGCCTGATGACGATGATTTTATCATGAATATGAAGAGAGTTAAATACAGCAATTACGAGATTGGAGATAAGCTTGGTGTCAGCGAAGGGACCATTCGCTACAGGATGAAGCGCCGGCAGTCAGGCAGAGAGGATGGCCGCAAGAGGAAGGCCTCCTCACTTGATCGCTTCCGGGCGGTTATTTCGCAATGGATAGCCGATTATGAAGACAGCCGGCACCGACCGACACTGAAGACACTTTGCTACTGGCTACGCAGAGACCATGGGTACGAGCAATCCTATGATGCTTTTCGGCGCTACATACGGAAACACTTTCCGGAATTTCACAAGAAGGGAGCGCGGATAAGGATAGAGACACCTCCTGGGGCACTGATGTTTGTAGATTGGAAGGAGGATGTTCTGGTACAGATGGGAGAGCTTGGGCGCTGGGTAAAAGTGCAGGGTCTTTGTTTTACGCTGGGATTCAGCCGGGAGCCGGTGGTGCGATTTCGGGTAAAAAAAGACCTTAACGCTTTTATTCATGCTCATCAAGAGGCTTTTCTTGCGTTTGGCGGGCTGCCAGAGGTGATACGGACTGACTGCTTGAAGTCTGCCATCGTGCAGTGGCGAGGCGAGAAGTCGGTTATCAATGAGAGCTACAAGAGATATCTTTCACAGTTAGGGATTAAAGTGTTTCCTGCCCGGCCTGCTACTCCAGAGGATAAAGGAAAGATAGAGAAGAGGATTCGTGATCTTTTCTCCCGTATGGATTTTAAGCATCAAGTCTTCAAGGATATGGCCGATCTTCAACAGAAGGTAGATAGGGAGCTTGAGAAGATGAGGAAGGAGTGGCGCTGTGGAGCTACTGGTCTTAGTGTGGCTGAGAGTTTCGAGTATGAGAAGCATTATCTAAAGCCTCTTCCCGAGAGTTTTCCTCAATTCCCTCTCAGGGAGTTGCGCACCAGAGTTCGTCATGATGGAACAGTGTATTTTGATGGAAACTACTACCAGGTTCATAGGGACTATAGAGATAGATCAGTACTATGCATTAACACGGGAGAAGAGATCGCAATCTATCATGATGGGTCAGAGATTGAACGCCATCCTTATCTGCCTGAGGCAAAGGGCATGGTAGTGCTCTCAGAGAAAGCTCTCCAGGATCCGACCCTCTACCTCAGTGATACGGTAAGGCAGTGGGCACTTGAGGTAGCTCGACGTCAGCTTGAGATATATCAAGAGATCATACACAGGAGAAGCCTATGAGTATTCAGCAGGTGCAGCAGAAGATGGAGATGTTAAAGCTGAATCATACCTCTTCTCTAATCTCTGAGCTCTTTGAGGAAGCGACAAAAAAGAAGAGCAGTCCCCTGGATTTTTTCGAAAGGGTCTTAACTCTGGAAGTAGAAGCCCGGGAAGAAAGTAGAATCGCCACTTCACTTAAAGTCTCAGGCTTACCCAAAGGAATGCACCTGGCGAACTTTGATTTTCTCTTCCAGCCATCTGTAGAGAAGGCAAAAATAGAACACCTAGCCACTTGTGAGTTCATTCGGCGCCATGAAAATGTTCTCTTCTTTGGACCCCCTGGCGTTGGCAATTATCGAAAGTTTTTGCTTATGGAAAG
>JBHIEG010000049.1:0-9089 GCA_046760505.1 Candidatus Hydrothermarchaeota archaeon | reverse complement strand
TAGAGAGTAATTGGCGTGGACAGAACAACTTAATCTGTAACGAGTGTAATACCAAGTTAGAGCAAAAATACATCTGTTCTTGTGGTAAACAATATAGAATTGGAGAAATCGAGAAAAGGTTTGACAAAGACACAAAAACAGTATTCTTTAAATCAGAATACGACACATTCTTGAAGAACGAAACACCGAAAGAGATAGTTGTTGTCGGTAAACCAATACCATACAGTATATTCAACAAACTGTATGAAGAATTGAAAGAAGATAGTAAGTTGGAATTGTTCAACAACGAAGATAGGTTTCAACCCGTTTTAGCAAGAATGAAAGAAACTCTATTCGTAAAGGATTTGTGTTTCATAGCAAAGATGGGTTATTCCAAGAAGATGAGAACAGTTCTGATAGTTGGAACAGCAAGAAAATTGTTAGCAATTCCGTTAAGGGATATGCGATTAGTTAGACCTACAAACCAAGTAGGCAGTAAGGTATTGGTTAAGAACGAGCAATTAGACAAAAGAGTAGAAGAATTGACAAGAAACGAGAACATAGACAAATACTATGAGTTCATTAAACTCAAGAAACAGGGTAAGAAGATAGAAGTCAAAGAAGAAAAGAAAATCGAGATACCGTCTAATGTGGATATGACTATGTTAGATGAGTTAGAGAAACCGAAGAAGATAGCAGTAAAGGTGGCTTGATTTTGTTTTTTTCTTTTTTTCATTTTAACAGGTAAGAAGTATGACACATTTAGATAAAAAGATAAAGAAGTTGGAGGAGAAACTAAAAGTGTTAAAAGAGCAAAGAAAAAACCTAACTCTTTCTGAAAAAATGTGTAAGAGTAAAGTGAGTAAAATCAAGTTTAGGAGATTAAAATAATGGATTTAAAAGAGTTCTTTGAGGTAATGCTTTGTCAAAAGAGTGAACCTATTGATGAAAATGGCTTTATCTATGAACCGAAATTAGATGGTTCAAGAACAGTTTTTTTGATAGATAAGAAGAACAACTACTTCAGGATACAGAACAGGGATAGTTACGATTTGACGGATAGGTTTCCAGAATTTCACAACTTGGGTTTTCTTGATGACAGAATTAAGAGTATTGTGTTAGATGGGGAATTGGTCTTGAATGACGGTAAGAGAGAAGATTACCACAATCCAAACTTCAAGACAAGAATACACATACAAAGTAAATTGAGAGCAAAGTTCCTATCTAAACTCACACCCTTAACCTATGTGGTTTTTGATGTTGTCTATGCTAATGGAGACGATTTGAGAAACCAACCTTTGTTCATAAGGAAAAAAATTCTTAAAGATTTTGTTAAAGAAACTGATAGAGTTAAAATTATCAAATTCGTGGAAAACGACGGAAAAGAGTTCTATAAAGATATATTAAAGAAAGGATTTGAGGGAATGATAGCGAAGAAAGAAAATAGCGTTTACGAGAACCAAAGAAGTTACTCTTGGTTAAAGGTGAAACCCACCAAAAAGATGGTAGTGAGTGTGTTGGACTACAAAGAAACTTCGGGTTGGGGATCATTCGGGGCTTTAATAACACCACACGGAGATGTGTCGTTCAATTCTGAAACGGAAAGACAGGAATATTTCAGAAGAAAGAAGTTAGGAGAAGTCAAGATAGAAGTTAGGTATCAGGAAATGATACCCAAATCAAAGAAGTTCCGTTTTCCAAAATTTAATAAGTTCATTTAAACTTTTCTTAATTACCTATATGATTATATTAGAGAAGATGAAACCACAGAACAAAGAAAGACATTTTAGTGGATTAACAAAAGGTGAAATAGAATAATAAAAAAACTAACTCCTAAACAAAGAGCAAGAAGTTTTTCAAGAAAATTTCCTAATCCTAAAGATGAGATATGCTCTTACTGTAGAAACTGTTACAAAGTTTGGGAAAATGTCTAATTCTTAAGTTGTTTCCTTATAGTAGGTGAAATAATTGGAGTTCAAAATCTTTGTTAAAGAAATCGAAGATTTGGTAGATGGGCTTTTTCACGGTGCTTTAAATCTTGGGAATAACGAGCATTTTAGCGATTTAGTAGGAGATGGAACAGGAGATGACACAAGATTATATTGGGAAGATGGTTTAAAGGAAATTTACAATAAGGTGAAAGGATAAGACTACGGTGAACTTAATACTATAACCCGATAAGCGATAGAGTAATAGTTCAACTATCGCTATCTTGTCCCACCAAATATGACAGTAAAATTAAAATGCCCATTTTGTGGGTGTGATACTTTCATAAGAAAAAATGCTGACGCAGTAGAAATTATTGACGAGGGAGATACTATAAGAGATGAATTGCTACAAGAAGATGTAGGAATTTACGAGTATTTTTGTAATAGTTGTGACAAAGAAGTAACTGATGTAGAATTGGTGAGATGATGATAACTCACACAGATTATAGAATAGACACAGAAAATGAAGTATTCATTTGCTTAAAGTGTGGTTTTATTGTCAAGTTTAATGATATGATAGAGTGTTTGAAATTACACAAGAAGTTTGATATAACGGTGGTTGAATGAAAGTCTATGTTGTTGTGATAGAATTTCAGGGTTTAGTTAATGATGTTATGGTTTACAAGAACGAGTTTAAAGCATTAAACAAAATAGAAAAACTTAAGAAAGAACACATAAGAGATATTGAAACTGAAAAGATGTCAGTTAGTATGTTTGAGTGTGATTTAGAGTGAGTAAATTAGTTTGCGAGTGTGGAAATCATAGACTTATAAAAACAGAACACGGTTTAGTGTGTTCTTTATGTGGATTAGTTCATAAACCAAATACTGATGAAAGTTTTGGTAGATTATTCGATACAGATGATTAAAATGTTTAAATGTCCTAAATGTCCGAATTGTAAAAAAGAATTAAAACGAGTTTGGGAAACTGAATATTCTACTTACGAATTTGATGAAAAAACAGGAACTTATAAAGAAAATTCGTTTGGCGATATGGAAATGAGATGTCCAAACTGTGAAAATAAATTGGATATTTTTCCAGATGGAGTTTGTAATCAAAGTGATTAAGATGGTTTGGTGTATAATCTGTGAAAAGGATTATGCCGTAGGGAATTGAATTATTCTTTTCTTAAGTTTTGTTCTTATTATTGGTGTTGAAATGAGATTTGAACAATTAATCGCCATTTATGGAACGATAGTAGTAAATGCGAAAAACGAAGAAAAAGCAGATGAAAAGGTTAATGACTTCATAGCAAAGTTGAAAGACAAACACGACCATCTAATCAGCACAGGGTTAATAATCGGGGATATTGAAAGGTTATAGGGATTTTAAATGGTTCGATTAACCAAAAAAAGAAAGGAAAAAATTATCAAAGCGTTAAAGAAAAAAGGATTTAGTGATCCTGCGTCATTTGATTTAGAAAGTTATTGGGATAATTCTCTTAGTTTCAGCGAGAACTTCAATAACATAGTGGGGAAATTTGTTGAATACCAGAAAGATGAGCAAGAATACTTAGAACAACAGGCAAACTTACTTGAGCAAGAGTATGTTAAAGAACAATTTGAGAAAGCAATCAAGAAGATAAAAGTTTCAAGTCCAGAATTAGACAAATACTTTAGGCAAGTCAAAGAATTGGTTAAAATAACTGTAAAGGGAAATAATAACGGCTTAATCTTGATTTCTAATGGTGGTTTGGGTAAGACTTTTACTGTTCTTTCGACACTAAATGAATTGGGGTTAAGGATAAACCAAGACTATATTTACTTGAACTCATACATAACTGCTTTGGAATTGTATCATCTGCTCTATTCTAACAAAGATAAGATAATATTCTTAGATGATGTTGAAAAAATACTCGATGACTTGACTAAGATTTCACTCCTAAAAGCGTGTCTATGGGAGAGTGCTAAAGATATTAGAATGGTGAGTTATTACAGTTCAACCGAGAAGTTAAAAGCCCCCCTAAATTTCGAGTTCAACGGAAAAATAATATTGTGTTTAAACAAGATACCGAGCAAAAACAAAGAAATAATAGAAAGTCTTTTTTCGAGAGCATTAGTTTATAGGTTAAATTTCTCTTACGATGAGTTGATAAAGATTTTCTATGAATTGGCAAAGGTATTAAAAATTGATTTAAAAATCGTAGACTTCATCAGAAAAAATACAACAGAAGCGACAGAAAACCTAAACTTCAGAACTTTGATACAATCTTCTATTATCTATGAATATTACAAGAATTATCCAGATGTTTTGAATGGACAAGCGTGGAAAGAAATTATTAAAGATATTTTAATAAAAAATACAAATCCTTTGAAAATTGTTTTAGAATTGATGGAAAGCAATCTATCTATCAAAGAGCAAATATCTCGGTTCATAACTGAAACAGGTTATTCAAGAAGAACTTTCTTCAGGATTAAAAGGGCTATAAAGAACAATTCTTCGATAGATTGGAGTTAGTGCCATAGTGCCGAATGGCGAAAATTTTTTATCGGCACTTTCTTAATTTTATTCCTTACTATTGGTGAGAATATGGCTAAGAAAATAAAAACTTCTAAGCCAAAAGAGAGTTTTGAAGTAGTGACGAGTAGCGAAACCTTTTTAGCGAGTTTAAGGGCTATGAAACCATTAGTAAATTCAGTAAAACTGATGTTCGATAAAGACGGACTACGAATTAAAGAAACAAACGATGGCAGATACGCTGTGGTTAATTTCTTTATGAGAAAATCTGGATTTGCCGAATACAAAGTTCCAGAGAAAACAGTATTGAAAGTTAGGTTAGATGATTTCTTAACTGCTATGAAAAGAGTTTATAGTGGTTGGGGGCATTTGGCGAGATTAACAGTTGATGGAAAGGGACATTTGGTAGTTGAACAAGTGAATGAAAGAAACAAGAAAAGAGAAGTGAAGAAAAGGTTTGTGTTGCCTTTGTATTCGATAGATGAAAAGGAAATTGACGGAGATGAGATAGACAAAGTGGAAAAGGAGTTTGAGAAAAGAATTGATGTGGAAATACCGATAAGCAAGAAAGATTTCAAAACAGGGTTAAAAGACATAGAAACCCTATTGGGAACAGGAAGAAGAAGTTACGGATATGATACAGGGGGTGAAGTGAAGATAATAGCAGAAAAGGATTTTTTGATTTTGACGACATTCAACCAATACCAGCAGGTAATAACACAGATACCGAGATACAACACTAATCCGAACAAAGACTTGAGTGTTATGGCACAAAACGATTTCAAAGTTTCAGCGATATATGAATGGGGTTCTTTAACCAATATGTTTGATTTGGGAAGAAACGCCTTTACAGATGAGTTTGTTTTGAGAATAGGCAACAACAATCCACTACAACTCGTTCTCTCAAACCCTGATAAGATAACTTTGAAACTTACTTTGGCTAATAGGGAAGTGAACGATCTAGAACATCAATACATAGAACCCGAAAGGGAATACCCTGAAGATTTTTGAGAGAGTTTATTTATCCTCTCTCATTAAGATTTTTTAGTGATTTTTATGATAATGAAATTTACAAAACTTAAGCAACTGCCGATAAGAGCAAAGTGTAAATACTGTAAGAAATACTATTGGAGAGATAAACTTTTTTTCGATAATGATTTAAATCCTATTTGTTGTTTCTGTATAATAAGATTGGATTTAGTTTAATTTATAATTCTCCAATTCTTTTTAATTCTTCTCTCACTCTAACCTGAACATCAGGATAGGGAGTTATCACTATATCTATCACCGAAACCATCTTGCCCTGATTCCTAACCTTCCAATATTTTTCTCCGAACCTTTTCCTTACTTTGTCGATCCTAAAATCTATGAGAAAGTGAGAATCGAAGAGAAAAGGAAAAGAGAAAAAATAAAAGAAATTCTGGATGAGAAAGTAAAAATCTTAGATTAAATATCTTCTATAACCATATAGTTTCCATATAGAAACCAAAAAGGAACTAAATGGTATCTTTTCTTGATTTGATACTATATATAGTAGGTGATCTTATGGGATGGAGATTCGTTTATAATAAAATCAAAGAAGTCTTAGAAGATGAGGAATTCAAAAAAGAAAACAAGAAATGGAATCCGAGCACACCAGAAGACGCAATTGTTGTAGCGTTATGGCACTTACACCACGAGTATTTACAGAATGCGAGTGATTGGCATAAGAAGAATTATGGAATGAGTTTTTTAAAAAAGAGGTTAAAAAATGAAGTGTAAATATTGTGATGGCAAAGTGTTGATAAGAAAAGGTATGGATGTTCTCAGCGATGGTAGTGTGAGGTTGAAGTTTAAGTGTAAAAAATGCGGGAGATACTTTTCAATAATTGAAAAATGAAGATGATTGAAATGGATGATAAAGAACTTGCTGTAAGACTTTTTAAGAACTTAACAGAAAATGAAAATTTAGACATAACTGACTGGAGTAATGTTCGCGATTGGTTTATGTTCAAATGTCTTGATCTTATCAGAGAAAGCGACAAAAAGAAAGTTGAAGAATGGGTAAAACTGTTCGAGAAGTTTGAGGCCCAAGTTACAACATACAGACGACCACTTCTTAGTAACGGGTTTCATCGCCAGTTCTACTCAGGATTTTTCTTTTTAATAGCCCAATTATTGAGTGTGGAACATGGAATTGGAACTATCGAGGGGGATCTCATCTCAAGAAAAAATTTTGAGGAAAGCTTTCAAAAAACTTTGAAGAAGTTGATATAAATGAAAATTGAGATAGGAATGACAGGGAGATATTGGAACTGTTGAGAAGATTCGATACAGGTTTAGAAGATGAAAGCATTGAGCCCATGTGAGAAAAAAATCGTGGAAATCCTCGAGTCACCGAAATTTGGTTTTGAGATCAAAGAGGAACTCGGGTTTGATATGACAACCAGGCTATACATCAGACTGAGAAGGAAGGGCGTCTTGATAAGAAGGACCAAGTTTGCAAGTCTATTCAAATCATCTTGTCCATCGAGCAAATACGATTTCAAGATAAACCCGAAAAAGATCTTCAACTCATACCTTTATTATTTAGAAGGACAGGATTTGTTCTCGAAATTAAAAGAACTGACCGGTGGATACGCATACACTAAAACCGAATTTTTGAGCAGATTAAAATAAATAGTTTCACTTCTCATTTTTCTACAATGGATAAATCAAATATTGTGCTAACTCTGATAAAAAATGAGTATGAGAAAAATGGTGTAGTAGCAGAGCCGAGAATAATCCAAATGGCCACGATCCTGAACATAGAAGCCAGTGAAGTGAAAAGTATCATAGAAAGATTGGTATGGAGAGGGGAGATTGAAAAGGGGGGTATAAACTATTTCTTAAATAAACCCTATAATGTAGTGAGGTGACCTCAGCTCGGAAAAGGGAGAAGATCGAGTCTTGAATGAATCTGCGAGAAGAGAACTGTGGTTGGCAGTTGGACTTCCTTCCGAAAAGCTTGTTGAGGTAGAAAGGAGAGTGAAGGTATGAAAGCTCATTCAACATGTTCGATTAGTACACCTACTTTGCTCTCCCTACTGACAAAGGTTGTCGGGATACGGTGAATCGTGATTGATATGCCTGTATGTAAAAGTTGTAAGGAATGGTTTGACCATTGGAATCCGAGAGAACCGTTCTGTTATGATTGTATGAAATGGATTAGTTATGATGGTGAAACATAAATGAAGAGATACTACTGCAAATTCCACAAAGTCTTCATAATAGGCGAATCTTCTTTAAAGCTTCACTTAAACCATTGGCACAAGAAGGGTGGGAACTGCGAGATAGAGGAGATTGAATGATTGAACTAATCTTGTTGGCGATAGGCTTGTATCTGTTGGATGATTTAACTACCTACAAGATAGCGAAAGATTTTCCTAACTGTATCGAAGACGAGCGTAACCCTGAGACGAGAAGATTGTTAAAGACCTACGGCCCAAAAGGAGTTTTCTATGGTTGGAAGATTCTGGTCGAAAACATTATCTTGTTGATACTATTAGTTCTATGGCTTGATCTGTTCTGGTTTTCCTTTTATGATGCCCTAAGAATATCTTTGATTGGTTTTTCTTGTCTCAAGCTCTATGCTGTAACTTGGAACAGCTACTACTATTATAGACAGAGGAAAATCTTTTCTCAATTTTCTAAGATATAAATAGTTATGGTTTGAATAATAATTAGTGAGATGTGATATATGAAAAAAGAATATGCGAAAAAAGAATATGCTATTAGACAAAGACTTTTTAATGTGCCCGAGCCGCCCTCAACTTATGATGACAAACTTAAAGCCATGTGGAAAAGAGGGTATAAAAGGGCTTTGCAATGGGTATTAGGTGAAGATGAGTGAGAGGTGGAGAGATGAAAGGCTATTGGGAATATTGGTTTGACAGAATTAAAAAAGTGTTGAAAGGTAAGGAACTTTGGATTCAGGATCTGATAAAGAATCTGGGGGAACCCCCTGCCACGACTTTACGCTATGTGAATCTCTTTGTTGCAAAGAACCTTCTTAAGGAACGCTTTGAGAACCGTCGCAAATATATAAGTTTGGCTTCTAAAAAGAAGTAGTGATTCTAAACTTATTTTCATTTACCCTAGGGTAAACGTAATAAACTTAATAACCTTGATGTCGAAATGTTTATATACCCAGAAGTTTAAAATTTGCTTAGGAAAAATCAAGAAATTTTGATTTCTCTATCACAGGTCGCTAGATATGGTACGGCGAAGAGTGAAAAAACCGAAACGAAGGTCAATAAAAACTGTAGGAACGGGAGTAAAAATAGGAACGAGCAATATTACCAGAACGGGATTTCTTACTCCTGAGGAATGGATCGCCTTTAAAATTTGGTGTATGGAGAATAAAATTCAAGTCTACAAACAGGTCGCGTATCTTGTTAAAAGGTTTGTAGACAAAATTAGGACTGAGAAAAAGTGATTTGATGGTTCAGAAAATAATCAAGGCTAAAGTTGTTGATTTGACTAATATCAAAGAGGAACTTCTGAAACAAGAATACGAAAACCTACAGGAATTTCTGCAACTCAAAGACATTTTCTGGTGGGACAAAGATTTAGGCAAGAATCTGTATTCAGCAAACAGGCAACAGGCATCAAGGTTCTATAAGAGAATTAACCCAGATAAGGAGT
>JBHIEG010000048.1:0-9499 GCA_046760505.1 Candidatus Hydrothermarchaeota archaeon | reverse complement strand
GATCTAGATTTCTTATTGTTTGTTCAATTCTTTTTGCTTTCTCCAAATGTCTTTCTGCCTTCATTTCTTCTCTAACTATGGTTACAAAAAACATATTTAAAAGCTTTTCGGTTACAATAGTACAGAAAAAAATTTGAGTTTAATATTATTGACAAAAGAATTATATCGAAAATTTAAAGCTCTCGATATTTCGTGTTTTTTTGGATTTGCTTCTATAACTTATATTTGTTGAGTGCACTTTGGTATCTTGAATTCTTTGTTTTCCTTTTTCCAGTCAACATGTTTCAAATGAAGATAGAAACTCTACATCTATTTTTCTTTCCTTCTTTTCCGGATTTTTTCATTACCTCGGTATTCCTCTTCTCTTATGAAATAGTCTTCGTTTGTCCATTTTCAAAATCGTCTGGTATCTTCTTTTGTTCCTCTTCTCTCCTGAGCACCTCTCATTCTAACTTGGTTTGTTTTAATTCTTCTTAGTACAGTGTCATCAGGCTTAGAATTTTCTAAAATATCTTTCTTCCAGTTTTCAATCATTCCAAACCTCGAGTCTTTCTATTCTATCCTCTTCGCAAATTAAATATCGGCAATTTTTGAGAGAATCTCCTCTCAGAGTTCTTTTTAATGTAGAATCCATATATTACACCTCCTGAAACGATTTTTTAAAATTTAGATCAAAGTCAGAACATATGACTTCAGGAAAAACATGTACAGTAGTTCAATGGCTATTAGAACAATGCAAAACGCTCATCAACTTCCGGCTTAATTATAGAATAGGATGGTTCTAGAATAGTATAGCATAGTTATTCCCTCCAAACTAAAAAATAGGGATAAAGAATTATATCTCGCTCATATACTTATCGTAATGTCTCTTCAGTGTCTTTTGGTCTAAATGCACATATATCATTGTGATCTTCATATCGCTGTGCCTCATTAATTCCTTAACTACTGTAATATCTGCTCCATCTGAAATCATGCTTGAACCAAAATAATGCCTGAACGTATGCACGTTTACTTTCTTATTTATCCCTGCCTTTCTCGCTAGTCTTCTCACTAATTGAAATAATCCGCTTCGAGTAGAAAATCTTCAAAATCTTTCAATATGCTTTCTAAATGTACCTCAAGCAATACCTTACCCCCGGATTGGCATCCGGAGAATAAGGCAAACCCCTTATATTGATTTGAAATAATCTCTGATATCCTTTAATCCAAAAACGCAGCTGTATATGGGTTTAGATGGGCCCGCGGGGATTTGAACCCCGGACCTCCCGGTTATCAGCCGGACGCTCTAACCAGGCTGAGCCACGAGCCCTCTGAAATGTTTATCAACCTTACGTTAATTTTGATTGCACTTTTTTATAAAGGTTAAGGCGTTAGAAGCGGAGTTAGAGCCTCGACTATCCAGCCGGCTACTTCTCTATAATGAGTTATTATATCAAAAACGGTTACAATACCCACTATTTTATCATCTTTGACCGCGGGAAGCCTTCTTATCTTGTTCATGTTCATGAGTTCTGCTGCCTGAAATACTGAAGATTCCGAATCTATGGTTATAAGGGGAGTATGCATTACCTCCGAGACTTTAGTTTCCTTTGGATCCAATCCCTTTGCAACCACCTTTTTCAAGATATCTCTTTCAGTTATAATCCCCACAGGTTTTTCATTCTTTGTAACAATTAAACTTCCCACATCTTTTGTACTCATTAAATTTGCTACCTCGATGATCGAAGAAGAAACATCGGTGAAGAGAACTTCCTCAATCATTATATCCTTGACCAGAGATACTTTCGTATACTTTTCTCCTATGATTCCCACCCCTCTTTCCCTATTAAAGGTACAAAAACACAGGGACCCAAGTTTTCCTCCTTCAACTCTTTTTCAGATACTTTTTCGACCTTAATCAGGTGCTGTAGAGTTCTATCTCCAATTGGTATTAAAAGTTTTCCTTTTATCTTTAACTGCTCAGTTAAAGGAGGTGGAACTTTAGGAGAGCCTGCTGTAACGAGGATTCTATCGTAAGGAGCGCCCTCCTTATATCCCAGTGTCCCATCTCCAACCACTACCTTCACTCTATTCGAATATTCCGACCTCCTTAAATTTTCTTGCGCAAAATCAGCCAGCTCTTTTATCCTTTCAATCGAGATTACATATCCATCTTTTCCTACTATCTCAGATATGATGGCAGCATGATAGCCAGAGCCTGCTCCAACCTCCAGTACGCGATGAGCAGGCTTTAAATCCAATTTCTCGCACATTATCGCAACCATGTGGGGGGCAGAAATGGTTTGCCCCATTCCTATGTAAAGAGGTCTATCCTCGTATGCATGGATTCTCTGATTCTCGGGTACAAATAAATGCCTAGGAACCTTTAGCATAGCTGCTCTAACCTTATCTGATGTTATGTATCCTGTTCTCTCTAGGAAATTGACCATTTTTTCCCTCTCTTTTTCATAGAAATTCTTCAATTTTCTATCACGTCCAGTACTTTTTTCGCTTTTATAGGAGTTATCTTACCGTATAATCTATCGATCTCCTCAGCAAGATATTTTCCGTGTCTCTTTGTAGATCCCTTTGCTCTTATTGCATGTACAATAAAATTAAGATCGCTGATCCTGTAAACCTCTCCGATTTTAAATACCTCTTCGGGACTTGTTTTAACCTTAAAGCTCTTTGAATACTTCCCAAGATTAACTGTAACCTTTATGGAATCTTTAACCTTGCACCAGAGAACTCCGATATCTTTTATATTTGCTTTACTTACGCGTTTTCCCTTTTTGTCCTCAATTGCGGAGACTATTAGTGGCCCATTTAAGTCTAGTTTATCTCCTACAGATAGCTCCTTGGGATAGTCGCCCTTGAGATAGAGGGTCGTTCTTTCGGATTTCTTTCCCTTGCTTATTATTGTTTTTATGGGAATCGCCTTCTCTTCGATAAGAGATATCTCATGGATGGTGCTGCATTTAGGGCATTTTATAAGGATCAGTCTTACGGATCCCCTACTTTTCTCTTCAATTACTTCGTGCAATAGCTCTTCCTGAGGAGAGCAACTTGGGCAGGTGAAATACAACTTACCACGCCATGATAAATTTATGCAATCCCGATATAAACTTCTTACTTATAAATCGTATTCTTTTAAAATAAACCTATATGAAGTTGAGGAAAATGAAATACCAAATGAAAATTCAAGCCCGCGGGCACAAAAATGTAACTGCAGAGCACCGCTCCACACTTGAAATAACAAAGGAAGAAAACATAGGAAAAAAGGCTGATTGCATAATTGCCCTAAGAGCCAATTATGCCCTGAAAGACTTCAGTGAAGAAATAAAAGATGCTGTCAAATCGAGAAAAACAAAAATAGAGCTAATACTGCATGTAGGAGAATATTTTGAAGTTGTAGAAGGGAGAGGACATCCAAACCTAACCTACACAGATGAGAATTCTATGGTTGTAAGGAGAAGTAGATTCACGTGCGGAAGAACACTGATGGTGGATTCTGATAAAGCAGCATGTAACATAGATAGAAAAATTGTTGAATTGCTAAAGAAGGAGAAGCCGGTAGAAATAACAATAAATATCTATCCAGAATTTTTCAATAATCCAAAAAAGTGAGAATTCTGCCGAAATTATAGATATGATAGAATTAAAATAAATTTCCATTGGTGTTAATTTTTCTGATTGCTCTCTCTACATAATCAGTTTTTTGATGATTATCCCGACTTGTGCTATTTTTGGTAACTAACAATGATTTTCATGCAGAACTTAGCGAAAGGAAGACTTCTTGAGGTCCATTCATTTAAGGGATTGCACCTCGAGATAGGAAGGTAAAGCAGACTGGTTGATTGTGCAAAATATTTATAGTGATAATTCTAAAGACTCTTGGGAAATCAAATGGAGCTTAAAGGCAAAAAGGTTATATTGCTGGTAGAAAATGAATATGAAGACCTAGAACTCTGGTATCCCAAATTAAGACTCATTGAGGCCGGGGCGAAGGTTACGGTAGCTGGGGTAGGTGAAGAGATTTATTACAGCAAGCACGGATATCCAGCAACCGTTGATGGAGAAATAAAAGATTTCAAGCCAAATGATTTTGATGCCGTTGTTATCCCAGGAGGCTGGGCACCAGACCGCATGAGAAGATATCCTGAACTTGTCAATTTCGTTAGAGAAATGAATGATCTGGGGAAAGTGATCGCGGCTATATGTCATGGACCTTCTGTTTTAATATCCGCTGGAATTTTAAAGGGAAAAAAGGCAACATGCGTGATAGCGATAAAAGACGATGTCATAAATGCGGGAGCCGAATATCTGGACGAATCAGTAGTGGTTGATGGCAACCTCATCACATCTCGCACACCAAGTGATCTGCCAGATTTTTGCAGAGAGATAATCAAGGCGCTGAAATATCCAAAAGGATAATGTTTTTAATAAAAAAACAAACGCCCGGACAACTGCACATGAGTATAATGAAGGCGGTTATAATAGCAACAGAATTTAAAAGGAGAGATTCTAAGGAGTCAAACTTACTCGATTTTCTGTTTGGCATGCCAGTAATAGAACATTCTGTAAGGAAATTGAAAGGACACGAAATTATCTTGGTATATCATGATGAAAAAGTTGGAGAATTTATAAAAGGAAAATTTCCGCATGTTAAGATAGTTTATAATTCTAAGCCAGAAAAAGGAAATGTTTGGGGTTTATATTTAACAAAGGATTTCGTAACCGATGATTTCATTTTATTGAATGCAAACAATTTCTATGGAGAGAAATTTTTTGAAATCGATAGAAAAGAACTAACCACTGTTCTTGTAAGCCTTCAGAGCAAAAATGTTAATGAAGCAACAAAGGTTAAGGTTAAAGGGAAAAAAATTGTTGATATAGGAAAAGAGCTTGAAGAGTATGAATACTTCGATACAGGTTTTTTGTACTGCAAAAAAGAGGTTCTTGATTATGCAGAAAAGTTCAGGAACAGAGATAAAAGCCTCTCGGATATAATCCTTGAACTTGCAAAAAATGGAAAAGTAGAATACGAACTGATCGATGATTTCTGGATTGAGATTGACGGAAGAGAGGATTTAGGAAAAGCAGAAAAATCTATAGAGAAGGGTTTAATAAGAAAAACAGATGGTATCATAAATAGAATTATAAACAGAAAGATTTCGACGAAGATTACAAGGATACTTGTAAGATACGAGTTTATTACTCCAAATTTGGTAACCCTAATTTCTTTTATGATTGGCCTGTTTTCCTCCGCATTGTTCTTTACGAGAAATTTCTTCCTTGCTGGAATAATGGCTCAAACCTGCTCAATCATTGATTGCTCGGATGGGGAAATTGCAAGAGTAAAAAATATGAAATCAAAATTTGGAGCAGTATTTGACTCTATCACAGATAGATATGTGGATTTTTCAATCGTCCTAGGCATGGTATTTGCATACGGATTTACCAAATTGAGTATAGTTGCCTTCTTCTTAGCGATATCTGCATGTATTTTTCCAAGTTATGTGTTTCACCTGACCGGATTAAGAAGCATGATATTCGGCAGGGATATGAGGCTATTCATGATAATGATAGGGGGAATTTTGGCTCATTTCAGCCAAGAATTTCTGATTTATACAATGCTTTTCATGGGTGTTTTTATAAACATATCCGTCATATCGGTGCTTTATAGATTCTTCGATGAACAAAAAATTAAAGAAGATAAATAATTCTCTAGTTTTAGCGTATGAAAGCGGTTATACTTGCTGCTGGCAGAGGAACAAGAATGCCCGAACTTACAAAAGATAGACCAAAGTGTCTAATAAGGGTGGGAGAAAAGACGATTATAGAAAGACAAATTGAAATCCTGAGAAAAAATTCTGTAGAAGACATATACGTAGTTATCGGATACAAAGCGGACAGGGTAAGAGAAAAAATAGGAGACATCGATGGTGTAGAGCTAATAATGAACGAAGAATACGAAGTCACAGATAACATATATTCCCTCTATTTAGTAAGTAACCATCTGAAAGGGGAGGAGTTCATTTTACTAAACGGGGATGTAATTTTTGAAGAGGCCATAATTGAAAAACTCGTCTCAAAAGAAGGAGATATTGCACCCGTGGATAGCAAGTATTACGATTTAGAGGAGCTAAAAATTAGAGAAAGAGATGGGAGAGTAGTTGAAATTTTACCAAAAGATGCATCGAGGGAAAGCAGTGATGGCTCCACCATAGGAATTTTTAAACTCTCATCTAAAGGAAGCGAGGTATTATTTGATGAGATAGAAAAATGCATCGAAAAAGAACTGAAGAGGAAGTGGTTTGAATACGCTTTGAACAATGTGCTCAAAGAAATTAAAATGTACTGCGAAGATGTCCACGGACTTAAATGGGTGGAGGCTGATACTCCCGAGGATATTGAAAAAGCTCTGGAACTTTTCGGTAGATAAAATGAAAATAGCAATCGTAGGTACTGGAATGTTCGGATTTGCTCTTTCCCGTTACCTAGGTAAAAAATATTTGAAGAGCAAAAATGTTGAAATAAAGGCCTATGATTCAAACGAGAAGTTAATAGACCATTTAAAAAGATACAGGAAGCACCTGTATCATTTTAGGGATAAAAAACTACCTCCAAATATTTCTTTGACAAACGATAAAGGAGATTTGCTGAAAAATGCAGAGATTGTTATTTTGGCAATTCCTTCTCCGGCAATTAGAGAAGTTTTAAGAGAAATAAGGGGATATCTTGAAGAAGAGGTAGTGATTTTGAATACCGCAAAAGCACTGGAAATTGAATCAGCCAAAATATTCTCAGAAGTAATCAAAGAAGAAATGGCCACTGCTTCAATAAATTATGAAATTGCTAAAATATCCGGTGGAACATTTGCCCGAGATTTAGTTGATGGTGCACCTTTGGGGGCAGATATTGCATGCGAAAACCCCTCCACTCTCAAAAAATTGCAAGAAATTTTTCATAGCAACGCCTTGCGTATTTACGGAAACACCGATTTAATCGGTGTTGAATACGCAGGAGCATTCAAGAATGTTATAGCCATTCTTGCTGGAATAATATATGGCCTAGGTTTGCCGTATGGAAGCGAAACCCATATGATTTCAAGAGCCGCAAAAGAAGCAAAAGATATCGCAGTTTCTCTCGGAGCAAAACCCCATACATTCTCAATGGAGAGTCAGTGCTGGGGAAATGATTTATGGATGAGCTGCACGGGTAAATCTAGAAATAGAGAATTCGGCAGATTGATAGGAAAAGGATTTACTCCAAAAGAAGCCTTGGAGAAAATGGAAACAGAACACAGGCTGGTGGAAGGATACTACACTACGAAGGCCATTCCTGTACTGTGTGAAAATATAGATGTAGAGACTCCGATATTCAATGAGATTTATGAAATGATTCATAGGGATAAGAACCCTCAGGAATCAATGGAATATTTAATGAGCAGAGAAGCAGAGCATATCGAAGATAGTCTTCGGTAATTTACATTTGTTTACGATCTATTTGCTTCAAATCCTTATTGGAACAACATAACTGAGCAACAGCCAGCTCCAGACGAGCATTATGGAAATCAAGACAAAGAACAAGAATCTTGTTTCCCATTTTTTTGAGTTTTTCCTTTCCATTTCATTTATTTTAACTTCTATGTTGTTTAATCTTTTATCCATTTGTTTTAGTAGGTTTTCTAATTTATCCATCTTAAATTTCAGGAGTCTGTCTTCCATAACGATTCACCAACTGGAATATAATTTTCTAAAATAAAAAACCAGTTTTACTTTTATACTTAAAGATTTGGCGGCTAAGCCATATGAATATAACATAAACCAATATTACATAGAGTATCAACTTAAATACCTTTAACTCTATGAGCAAGGCTGCTATCAGAATTGATATAAGGAATAGGATAATTCTTATCTTGAGGTTGCTTCTTATTTTTACCACCAAATTTGTCCTTTTAAGTAGGACATAATAGAAAGGTTTATAAGGAAGTATAAATATTTTGTCCCGTGAGAAAGGACAATTATATGGGATAAATATGAAGAGAAAGGTTAAGATAGAGGTTGACAAAGAGAAAATAAAAGAAGGTTTAAGATTTGAAGAACGTAAAGAGAGATTTAAGGATAGGTTAGAAAACATAGATAAGCCCTTTATAGATCTTCTGGTATTTTTCTTGAATACAGAAACTAAGGCGAAGATATATCTCTACCTGAGAAAATTCGGAAAGGCTACGTCTCAGGAGATTGCAAAGGGCACTTTCCTCTATCCGAGTAGCGTGAGAGAGGCTTTGGTTGATCTCCACAATATGGGTGTTGTAAGAAGGGAAAAGGCAGAAACAGAAAAAGTAGGCAAAAAGCCATATATTTATGAGGCAATTCCTCCAACCGAGCTTCTGAAAAAAACTATTGGAAATATTGAGCAGAAATTAAATGAGTTAATTAACTTGGACAGATACTTGGACAAGGAAGGGGAGATAAAACATCCCAAGATACCAATAAGGATAAAAGTTGTTAGAGAAGAAACAGAAAAGAACGATGAAGAGGGCAACATTTAATTCATTTTTAATCCTTCTCAGATAACTTTTCGATTAATATTCATATTTGCGAAAACCTTTCTTATCAGAGAAAGCGATCAAACAAAATTTCAGAATCGAGAGGGTTAAATAATTATTACAGGTAAGGATTATAAGTAAAAATCATTGGTCGGGTAATGATCATTTATCGGTAATGGGTGTGGAAAATATGGGCTATGAGTTAAATATGGAGTATAGGTTAAAGTACATCGAGGTTCTGGGCAGATTGCAAGAACTGGAAAGTAATCTCATGGAATGTCATAATTTTATCCTGAATATAATTGGCAGTCCAAAGGTCAAGGATAGGGATCACAAAGATGTTCAGTTCATTTTGCAAAGAATGGAAGAACTTCGCGCTTATATATTAAGAATGCTGTGCTGCGAAGATCTCGATGAGCCGATAGATATCCTGACCTGATTTTTACTAATAATTCTGATAGAAGATCATTTTATAAAAAAGGCTAAACGATTATTTTCCATATCTGCTTCCCGGAGTACTGGTCTAGGGCGATTAGGTAGTTATCAGAGAGAACATACAAGACTCCATTTGCTCTTTCAAGTATTTTTTCCGCTCTGATTTTCCAGAGAAGTTTTCCATCCTCGCTTAAGGCATTCAGGGTGTTGTCTGATAAGATATAGACTACGTGGTTTGATACTAGTAAAGGGTTCCCGCTATCTTGAAAAATCCATTTTTTATTTCCTGTGTACTGATTTATGGCTGAAATTCCTTCATTGGACCTTAAATATATGGTTCCTGATGAAAACAATGGTTCAGAGCTTGCGTCAATCTTCCACTTGATATTTCCCTTCTTATCGATAACTATGAGTTTATCTCCGGTGTATGCGTAGAGAAGATTGTTTGAGTACTTCAGATAAGAAGGAGCAATGCCTATTTTCCATATCTGCTTCCCGGAGTACTGGTCTAGGGCGATTAGGTAGTTATCA
>JBHIEG010000047.1:0-9571 GCA_046760505.1 Candidatus Hydrothermarchaeota archaeon | reverse complement strand
CATGTGGCAGCACATAATGGCTCCAGGAATTAAGGGGAAGATAATATCAGCTGATCTAAGGGCAATAGCAATAGAAGAGATGCTGCATGCTGAACAAATTGCTGAAAGACTTCATTATCTTGGTGGAACTCCTATAGTAAAGCCAGATCCTGTAAATATTGGAGAAAACCTTAAAGAGATGGTTGAACTTGATGTGAAAGCGGAGCTTGAGGCAATTAAGATGTACAAGAACATAATAGCAATCGCTGAAAAAAGAACAGGATTTTACTACTCGTAAGCTATTTGAAGAAATACTGGCAGTTGAAGAGAACCATCATGAGAGATTTTCAACTTACTTAGAGGATCTTTAAATTTCTTTATATTTTTTTATTTTAAGGTGCGGGGGGAGGGATTTGAACCCACGACGAGCCTATGCTCACTGGATCTTGAGTCCAGCGCCGTTGACCAACTTGGCTACCCCCGCCCATGGAACTATTCTATAAATCAACATTCTATAGATTAATTTTATCAACTTTATTAACCTTCTGCATAAATCCTTAGCGCATAAAATTTTTGTTTTCAAACCCATTAGAAGTTGTAATGAGGCATGCACTTAAGATAGCCTACGATGGAACGAACTATTTTGGATTCCAAGTACAAAAGGATAGACCTACGGTTCAAGGGGTCTTGCTCAATGCCTTTAGAGAGTTAGGGATCACAAAAAAATTCTTCTACGCTAGCAGAACAGATAAGGGAGTTTCTGCCTTAGGACAAACCATATCTTTTTTCTCTGACTCCAGTTTGGTAGAGCCGAAGATAATAAACTCGGTTTTGCCTCCTGACATAAAGGTTATTGCACATGGAAATCCACCTCCTGAATTCAACCCGAGGAGGGTTAAGAGAAAGTGGTACAGGTACGTTTGTTTAGACGAGAATTTCGATATCGAAAGATTAGAGGATGCTATAGAAATTCTGACGGGAACTCACGATTTTAGAAATTTCTGCAAGAGAGAATGTAGGAATCCTGTACTTACGCTGGAAAAAATAGAATTTAAAAAAAATGACAAAGTTATTTTATTTGATTTTTATGCGAAAAGATTTCTTTGGACAATGATAAGGAGAATTGTTACCGTACTGCGAAAAGTTTCTCTGAAGATTATGAGTTTAGAGGAATTAGAACTCTTGCTTAAGGAGGAATGTGTCAAAAAACCTGAGCCATCTGATCCTCATTGTCTGATCCTCATGGAAACTTATTACGATAACACGAAGTTCAAATATGATAAGGAAGCGATAGATTTTTTCAAGAAATACATAGAGAAAAAAATCTTTATGCATTTATCTAGACACTATACATACGAGACAATCTCTGAGTTCATTGAGGGGTTAATGTGGCAAAAAGGGTAATATTACTATTGTTTTTGGTGATTCAACCAGTCCTTGCAAAATACGACGTAGTCATAGTAAACAACGATATTGCCACTGATCGGATAATAGCGGAGAGTTATGCACAAAAAGAAAAAATACCACTAATAACGCTCACTGAATCCTTATCCAGACAGTTTGAGGAAGAACTAAAAGGATATTCGGACTTTGGCTGGAGAAAAGTTCTGATTATTGGAGGAACAACCGCGGTAACCAAAGAAGTGGAGAGTTTTCTTGAGTCTCAAGGTTTTGCGGTAACCAGGATATGGGACTGGGACAGAACAGGAACCGCTGCCAGAGCAGCAATAGATCTCTGGGGCAAATCAGAAGAGGTTGTCCTGGTAAATGGCGATGATTCAAGTTCCATACTTGTTGCAGGCAGATACGCAATAACAAAAAATTGTCCACTGCTACTAACAGAATCAGGCAGATTAACGCCAACTACAGAAATAGCGTTAGACAAACTAGAGGTTAAAAAGGCATATCTGGTAGGTCCAAATTTTCTTAAAGAAACCGTTGATGCAATCAATTCAAAGGAAATAGAGATTGTTCGAGTAGGTGAAAATATAGAGAAAAGCCCTGCGATAACCATTCCAAGAACAAGTTTTTCTGGTAAACAATTTATCCTCCCAACAATTTTCCTAGTTATAGGAATGGTATTGGGCTTCGTATTGCGCCCAAAGAGAAGGGATATTATGGATGTCTTCACGGAAGAGGAAAAGATAATCATCCAAAAAATAAAAGAGGCAGAAGGTCAATTGAAACAGGAAGATCTTCCCACTATAACCAAGATGTCCAGACCTAAAGTGAGTAGGTTGGTTACTAGTCTAGAAGAGAGAGGAATAATACTTAAAGAAAGAGAAGGTAAATCCTACAAGCTAAAACTTAAAAAAAATTTATTTTAGTAAAAACAATCTCGATTGCAAGCGTTGGGAGTAACAATAAAAAAAGAGCTAAAATCGCTGGGCATATATTAGAGATGATTGCAAGCATTTCATCCGCAAGGAGTTTATATCTATGAACATTCCTTAATGAAGGGTCAATCAGTGATATGGATCGACATTACCAATGCTCCTCATGTTCATGTGTTCAAGAACCTCATTAGGAGGCTTTCCAGCAATTACGAAACCTTAGTTACTGCAAGAGACTTTGGACCTATTTTTGATTTGTTGGAAGATGAGGGCATTGATTATATTCCTGCGGGTAAACATGGAGGTCCTACGAGAGAAGGAAAGCTACATGCATCTATTGAAAGAGAAAGAGAACTTTACAAGATATTTAGTGAAAGAAAACCAACATTATGCGTTTTTAAGCATTCCGTCGAGGCAGCAAGAGTATCATTCGGGTTGAATATATATTCGATGGCACTGGTGGACAACGAGCATGCAGAGGCTCAGAACAGGCTTACAATACCTATTACGCAAAAAATAATAATACCCTCGGTAATTCCGATTCAAAACATCACATACTACGGCGCAAAGAGGGAAAATATTACTACCTTTGATGGGGTATGTGAGGTTGCCCACGTAAAAGAGATATGCAGTCCGAATGTAATAAAAAAACAAATTCCTGATTTAGACACTGGAAAAAAAATTATAACGGTAAGACCTGAACCTGTTCTAGCCGATTACATGAGAGAAAATGGAGAAAATTCACTTTGCACCTCAGTAATTTATAACCTATTGAAGGACAGAGAGGATATTCAAATAGTATTTCTTCCAAGATCAGAGAAACAAAAACAAGAGGCAAAGATGCTGTTTGAGGGTGTAATATGCCCAGAAAAGGTTCATGGACCAACCTTGCTTTCAATTTCTTCCCTCCTGATAGGAGGAGGAGGCACCATGAACAGGGAAGCAGCCTTACTTGGTACTCCAAGCATATCCTGCTATCCTGGTGAGTTGCTTGCGGTAAGCAAGTATTTCATTGAGAAAAATTTAATTTTCCAATCTCAAGATTTGGATGAAATCTTGGATAAAAGCGCTGAGATACTTGACTCTGACGTTGAAAAGTACAGGGAAAGGGCAAAAAATCTATTTGAAAATTTGGAAGATCCAGTTGACGTTTTAATTGAAGAGATAAAGAGAAAAATTGGGAGAAGTGAAGAGAAGATCAGCGTAGAAATGAGTGAGGCTACTTAGCAATATTAGTTTTATAAAGCGCTTTTTTTATTACTTCTTTTGTTGTTTCGGCAACCTTAAATTTATCCAGATCATCTATTCTCAACCACTTGGCATCTAAAACATCTGATCCTGCTCGCAGTTCTCCTTCTTTATACTTTGAAAGGTAATCAACGAGAACATAATGGAACCTTACATTTCCCTGATGATCAAGGATTATATCCTCTAGAACATCTATCAAGCGAACAACCTCTATTTTTACATTTGTTTCCTCTTCAACCTCTCTTTTTATCGCGTCTTCTATAGTTTCCCCTAGCTCCAGTACCCCTCCTGGAATCGCCCAGTAGCCTTTTCTTGGATCCTTCCCTCTTTTCACGAGGAGAATTTTATTATTTTTAACCACAACAGCGCCTACACCGACAACAGGCATGTTCGGATACTCCATTTAAATCATCCTCTTTTCTATCTTTTCTACTGTTTTCCAGAACGTTCGCACGATTGGAGGCCATTTCCTGTTTTCTCTATAGTAATCCTCAAGCCATCTAATTGTTTTACTATCGTTCGGGTTTCCAGATCCAAAGTCTCCATAGACTTCTCTTAATTTATTCATTTCGAGGTTGTGGGTGTGTTTCGCAATAACAGATGCTGAGCTCACCGCTATATAGTTTTCATCGGCTTTTCTTTCTATAATCAAATTATCTTTAAAATCTAAGAGGTCTAATAGGATTTTTTTAGCTCCAAAATCATCTACAATTATTTTTTCGGGTTTGTTTTTCTCTATTAGATCTTTCAAAAGGTTCTGGTAGAAAAGGGCTATTGCGTAGTTTAGGTTTATTTTGACTTGATGTAGCTTATTGATAACCTGAGCAGGCACTATTTCAACTCCATGGTCTATTGATCTTTTCTTTATATCGTGTGCATGTCTTTCCAAGACCTTCTTGGAAGAATATTTCTTTGAGTCTTGGATCCCTATTTTCTTTAAAATACTTTCTCCTCTCCTATCGAGAGCAACCGCCGCGATTACAAGAGGTCCTATAACAGGACCTTTACCTGTTTCATCTGCACCGATAACGATCATAAATTCCCTATGGATATTTCTCAAATATTTCTTTCAGCACTCTAGGTATTATTTCAAGCATATCCGATGAAATAAAGTTGAAACCATATTCTTCGTATGCCTTGTCTCCTGCGTATGAGTTAAGAAATGAAGAGGCTACTGCCGCTCTAAAGGGATCTGTTTTAACCAGAAAACCCGCAACAAGTCCTGCAAGAATATCTCCAGTGCCACCTACCGTCATACCGGCATTCCCATACGGATTAAGTTTTGTTTTTTTACCATCCGAGATGATATCTATTCTTCCCTTTAAAATCACGGTAATGCCGTATTCATTTGCTGTGTTTATTACATTTTCTTTTTTCGCACTGAGATTGAAAAGACGCTCAAACTCCTTAGAGTGAGGAGTAATTACGCAGTTTGAGTCTTTTAGAATTGAAGGATTAATCTTTAAGGCATCAGCATCCAAAACGAACTTTTTTCCTCTAGATTTTGCTGTTTCTATGATCTTCTCAATGGCTTTTATTGTCTCTGGTCGGTCTTGGAGCCCAGGACCTATCAATATGGAATCTGATTTTTCTATCCATTCGTCTATAATCTCTATGTGCTTTTCCATGAGAAAATCTCCCTCCAGGGGCAATGTGATTAGATCTGGTACTGAAGCAGCAAGATTTGCTGCTCTCTCTGGAGAAGCCATTACCACAAGATCGGCGCCGACCCTTAGTGATGCGAGGGAAGAGAATCTTGGCGCTCCGGTATAAAGTTTTGACCCACCGATCACTAGCACCCTTCCATTCATCCCTTTGTGAGAGTCTGGATCTCTCTTTCCATAAGCAAGTTTTAAGTCTCCAGGACCTGCATAGATCTCAGCCTCAGGAGGGACCCCTATAGGAAGCACTACTAAATTATTTGTTGGCAATCCTTTTTTTCTTTTGTGAAATGTAAGCGTAACATCAGGCTTTACATAAACTTCTCCTTTGGCTCCTGTGTTTGGATCAACACCACTTGGAACATCCAGAGAAATCTTTATTCCCTTGGACTCGTTAAATGCAACTATAGCCTCCCTTATAGGACTCCTAATTTTCCCCTTTACCCCAGTACCAAGCATGGCATCTACCAATAAATCTGAATCTTCTTTCCTAATTTCAGAACTGTCATTAATTATTTTTTTCTCAATTGAATCCATTTTTTGAATTAAATCCCAGTTTTTTAATGCCTCTGTTGTTTTAATTTGTTCTATTCTTCCAAGAAGGTGTACTTTAACTTTTATTTTTTCTGAAAGATGTCTGGCACAAACAAAGCCGTCTCCACCGTTGTTTCCTGTACCACACCATACGGTGACATCAGATGGATCGTAATTTTTGATAATATAATTGGCTGCATTAGAACCTGCATTTTCCATCAGGATTATTCTAGGAACTCCTAAAAAATCAGAATTAATGTCTATTGCTTGCATTTCCTCAGTAGTTACCGTATCCATGTTTTTTAAATGTGTATACCTACTTAAAAGGTTTTGCCTAACTGGAAATAGCCAACTAGAAATAGTTTTTTAATGAGTGAAATACTGATTACTAAGAGGCATCACAATGAATAACTCGATTATAGCCGGAATAATCTTCGTATTTACCTACATATTAATAATATCCGAAAAAACCCACAGAACTACCGCTGCGATGTTTGGAGCTGTTGTGATAGTTTTATTTGGTGAAAAATATGGATTTTATTCCCAAAAGGATGCTTTGGCTTACATAGATTTCAACACGATAGGTCTGCTCCTAGGAATGATGATCGTAGTAAGTGTATTGGGAAAAACCGGATTTTTCGAATATTTAGCAATAAAATCTGCTAAAATTTCAGGGGGCAATCCTTGGCGACTTTTATTAATATTTGGAATCGTTACCGCATTCATTTCAATGTTTCTGGACAATGTGACCACCATATTGTTAGTTGCTCCTACCTCAATTGTCGTATCGAGAAAATTAGAGATTGACCCCATACCTTGCTTAATCTCAGAATCCCTACTTTCAAATGTTGGTGGAGTTGCCACACTTGTAGGAGATCCTCCAAATGTGATGATCGCCTCTGCAACAGGTTTTAGTTTCAACGATTTCATAATCCGTCTCTTTCCAGTAGTATTTTTTGTTTTGTTCGCATGTATTCTCGTCATAAGAATTATTTTCAGGAAAGAACTCAAGAAAAATCCAAAAAACATCGAAGCTTTAATGGAAATGGACGAACGTGAGCAAATAGACGACTGGGATAATTTAAAAAAATCTCTCGCTGTTTTAGGATTTACAATATTTTTGTTTACCTTACATGACAAAATTAACCTCAATTCATCATCGGTAGCACTTATTGGCGCTACATTAACGTTATTGGTATGTAAATCTGATCCACACGAAGTACTTCTAGAAGTAGAGTGGCCCACTTTAGTTTTTTTTGCAGGTCTTTTCGTTGTTGTTGGTGCCGTAGACAAGGTTGGGATACTATCCACGGTCGCACTTAAGATTCAATCTTTTTCAGACTCTGATATAAAGTTAGGAGTATTGTTGGTGATATTTTTAGCGGCTTTTTTATCTTCTTTGGTTGATAACATTCCATTTACAGCAGCCATGATACCCATC
Organism: Candidatus Hydrothermarchaeota archaeon; assembly: GCA_046760505.1. Taxonomy (GTDB): domain Archaea; phylum CAYFZR01; class CAYFZR01; order CAYFZR01; family CAYFZR01; genus CAYFZR01. The sequence goes on along the minus strand of JBHIEG010000047.1, from coordinate 2,375 downwards.
ATCAAACACATGGGAGATGCAGGTCTAAACGTTAACCCTCTCTGGTGGGCTCTCGCTCTTGGAGTTGGCTTTGGAGGTAACGGCACTCCAATAGGCTCTTCTGCAAATGTAGTTACTTTGGGGATAAGCGAGAAGTATGGATATCCGATATCGTTTGGTAGGTGGTTGAGAGCTGGCGTACCAGTAATGATTGTCTCTATAATTATTGCATCTGTATTTCTAACGGTTTTTCCACAATACTTCACTTAGGAGGTAGGAAAATGAAGATTGTTGTCCCATTAGATGGATCCGACTTTGCATCTAACGCTGCCAGAATAGGAATCATCCTTGCAAAAAAATTTAAAGCAAGAATCAGTTTCCTGCACATCATAGACTGGAAAAAAGTCACGAAAGACAGGGTAAGAAAAGTCCCTGAAAAAACAAAGGAATTGTTTAGAGAAAGAGCAAATGAGATTATACAAAAAGAAGTTGAAAGAGCAAAAATTAAGGGTTTGGAAGCAACTTCTAATGTTTTGGATGGGATTCCTGCAGATCAAATAGTTAAATTCTCGCATGATGCAGATCTCATAGTAATAGGGTACAGAGGCATTCACAGCAATACCGATACACTGGGAAGTATCACCCTAAATGTTTTGGAGAATTCAAAGGTACCGGTATTGGTTGCCAAGGGGGAGAAGGATTCTTATGAGAAATTGTTGGTTTCTACCGATGGCTCGTACTTTTCCGAGATGGCATTCAAAATAGCGTTGGAATATGCTAGAATTATGGACTTAAAAGAGATTTCCGCTCTTTATGTGGTAAATTCAGAGACATCAATGGAAGAAGGCAAAAAAATCATGCATGGATACTCTTCAATGGCAAAAGATCTGGGAATCAATTTGGATGAGAATATACGATCAGGCAAGCCAAGCAGAGAGATCTTAAAATTTTGCGAAGAGAGAGAAATCGACATCGTTGTGATGGGCACAAGGGGTAAACATGCAATTAAAAGGATCTTCTTGGGAAGTGTTACCAGAGAAGTAATAAGAGAAATAGGCATTCCTGTTTTAGTTGTACCTCCAAGAATAGGTCCCAGTTATATCGCAACGATTGTGAAGAAGAGAGAGGTAAGAGAAGTAATAGAGGCAAGACCACTATTCTTTGAGAAAATAAAAGGCGGCATTTTGCAGCATGTAGTAGCAGCTGAGACTAAGAAATTCAATAAAGGAGAAGCAAAGAAAATAAACATAGAGGATATCTATTTCGATTTTGGACAAGCGATTACAGTTCTTGCATACGGAAGGCATCCTATCGGAAACATTGTAACTCTAGGAGAAGAGGAGATCAAACGAATAGAGACAAGAAGGAAGGCTAATTATGCTATTTTTCTTGCAGGTGAGGACGGAATCATCGAAAAAGGCGAAATAATAGGAGCCGTCATGATATTAAATATCGGTGACTAGTAAATGAATAAATTACCAATTTACATCGGCATATTTTTTCTTTCTATCGCTACTCTCCTGTTTGAGATATCCCTAACAAGGATATTTTCGGTTACCCAATGGTACCATTTCGCTTTTATGGTGGTTAGCATTGCATTATTTGGATTTGGGGCCAGCGGTACTTTCTTGTATGTTTTTCCATCTCTGTTAAAAAAGAACACAGATAAAATGCTCTTTTTCTTTTCACTTTTTTTCACACTTACCCTCATAATGAGTTTTATAGTGACAAACAGGGTGCTCTTTGATCCGTACAAGGTAGCATGGGATCCTAAACAGGTAGCGTACATTCTTTTATATTATCTAATTCTAGGAATCCCTTTTTTCGCATCTGGCACTTGTATAGCCATTGTATTTACAAACATGGCAGAGGACGTTGCTAAAGTCTATTTCTTCAACTTAGTAGGATCTGGAATTGGCTCTCTTTTGATACTGGGTGCTTTTAAATATTTTGGATCTGGTGTAGTTATATTTTCATCCCTTATAGGTTTATTCTCTGTTTTTTCATTCAGCATCAATCTACCAAGGAAAAATACCATTTCAGCCTTGATTTTATTGACTATTCTAACATATCTCCTGTTGAATCCCATTCCTATTTTTGATCTTAACCTCTCTCCATACAAAGGTTTGAATGAGATCCTCAGATACCCTAATTCTAAAATTTTAGAGACACATTGGAACGCCTTTTCTAGAGTAGACGTTGTAAGGAGCCCTGCTATCAGATATGCACCTGGATTAAGCTACATATATAGAAAAGACCTACCCGAGCAAATAGGAATAGTTATAGATGGAGATACCGTAAATGCCCTGACCCGTTTCAAAAGGAATATGAGCGATATCGAATTCATCGATTATCTTCCAACATCCTTAGCCTATAAATTGCTTAAGAATAAATTA
>JBHIEG010000046.1:0-9867 GCA_046760505.1 Candidatus Hydrothermarchaeota archaeon | reverse complement strand
GAAACGCCTTTTAGAGCTTTTATAAAATGGGATGATTTCAAGATTCCCTTATTGAGAAGATAAAAAATTACTCTGTCTGCTATTATGGGCTTAAATATTTCTGCAAGGTCAAGATTTAAGGTGAATCTTCTGAAGTTACTCGTGTGCAAGAAACCTATTCGAGGATCAAGGTGAGTTTTGTAGATCTCACTTAGGGCAGCAGTATAAACTATACTATTTCCGAAACTTATAAGGGCGTTGAGTCTATTACGAGGTGGTCTTCTACTCCTTTCCCCGAACTGAAAATCTTCGTTGTTTATTATTTTATCGAATGACTGGTAATATATATCTCTTACATTACCCTCTATGGCCATCAGCTCATCGATACCTCTTTGGTAAGAAAGGCTGCTTTCCAGATTCTCTATTTTTTTCAAACTTGAGGAAACTTCCACGTTCCTGTTTTGATAGTAAGAAAGGACTTTTTTGATGTTTAAAATGGCCCCGCTAACAAATTTTCTGGCAAGATTTAATCTTCTTTCCTCATCAAGATAAAACTCACACTGCTTCAAAATCATGTGCCCGGAGTTGTAGTGTTCCCGAGGATAAAAGGAGCCTACATAGTAGCCGTAATGATTGAAAAAATGAAGGGTTATCTCCTGCTGGCTTAAAAACTCCAAGAGTTTCTTGTTAAGGCTGACCTCACCAAAAATCATCAGCTCCTTGGTATTTTCTACTGGCACATACTTTCTTTTCCTCTCCTCGCTTTCAAAATAGAGGGTATTCTGTTTTCGGTGAAGCTCCCCACTGGAGAGTATATAGATAGTTTTCTTCATTTAGAAATTCTTATTTTACCTTTTTGAATAAAATATTGGATCAATCGGTTAATTAACCTTTTGCCGCTAGGAGTAACCCAGAATTTCTCAATGGTAAATACCCCTGCCCCCTCTATAATTTCTCTTCCCTCGGTCTTTATTATTCCCAACCATTTAAGATAATCCAGCAGTATTGTTTGAATAGATATAGTTAAGTGTTCTATGAGTCCTTTCTGAGATTTAATCATTTTCATCTTTGATCCATAGAGTTTACCAACCAGTTGTTTGGGAGTTATTTTCTCATCTGTCTTAAAACGATGTAAATGATAAAGAAAAGTCTCGAATTGTTGTTGATGCGTCTCACACTCATAATCCAAAAAATCGCTTGCTTGAAGTTCTTTCCAATCTATCTTTTCAACCCAGATGCAGAGAAGCTGGAAAAGCTTTTCTCCATAGGATTTTTGGATAAATTTTTTTACCCGGGGCTTATCCACATTTATCCTTCCCTTTTCGTCTATATAGATGAATTTTTCTACCCTACAGATTTTGTCTATAAATTGTATATAAGATTTGCGGGGCTCTTCCCCTCTTGTTTCCTCTTGGCCTAAAAATATAAAGCTATCCTTATGTTTGAAATTTTGCTCTATTATTTTAAGATGCTTAAAGGGAATCCACCTATTTTTTGGGGTAACCCTTACTCTGTTTTGTTCAAAATAGTTGATGAAAGTTTCAAGGTCCATCACCAGAGAAGCATCCCTGAAAGTAATATTATTCAAGCCGGTTTTAATCTCTGGCTTAGGAGTAATAGGGGTTATGCTTACTTTAATAGAAAAATCCTTTCGGGGATTACCCAATTTCTTTCTTTCTTCCAGGATTACCTCCCGCGGGGTTCTATAATTTAGCTCTGATTGCGGCTCAGAAAGCCACCTCTTTTTACACCTTTCTATTTCTTTTTCTAAATCCTTCTGATTGGGAAACTTGTCTGGATCAATTTCTGAGCGCACATAAGACATCAAGTCTGGAATAAGTTCTCTTTCCCTGGGACCTCTCACTTCTTTTAAGATTTGCTGGGGAGATTTTCCTCCAAATTCATCCCGGGAGGAAAGATTCCAGAACGAATTAAAAAGTTTGTAAAACTCCATATATTCTTCAGTGGTGGAAAAGTTCATCTTTTTGGTGATCTCTTTAAGAATCTTTACCGGGTCAGTGGTTTCATTTATCTTTTTTCTTAGCTGTCTAATGGTAATTGCTTTTTTCCCCAAATACTTTCTTAGTGTACGCCTTAATCTTTTTTCCACCATTTCCAGGTTATCTTCGGTTTTTCTTTTTCCTCCCTGGTAGAGAATCTTTTCCAGCAGTAAAGGCTCGGGCCTTTCTTTAACCTTAGGTGACGTTCGCCTCCATTCCCTTTTTACCAGGTAAGAAATATTTTTAGGAATAGCCAAACTGAGATGGGATAACGCATAGTCTTTCTCATAAGGGAGAATTCTGCCAACAATGAAATCTCCTTCTTCCATTTGATAAGTTCCTCTGTTCTCTCTTACTTTGTAGATCTTACCAGAGGATAGATCTTTAGCTATAAGGTGGGACCCAACAGCAACTTTTAAAACTTCAAAACCACTGAAGATATGGAACTTAAATCCAGCATAAATTTCTTTATCTTTTTTATTAAAGCCGGATAGCTTTTTGGATAGAAATACCTCAACAGGACTCATTCTGTAGTGGCTGGAGGAATAAGAGAAGAGAAAATAGTCCAGGAAACGAAGCTCAGCAGACTCCTTTTCTTCAGAGGTTGGGTAGTGAATCTCTGGCCTGGAAGTGAGGAATCTTTCTCTTTCCCTTTCTATCTCCTCACTTAAGTAAGTGTCCCGCGCACAGAACTCCAGAATTTTAGCAGAGTATTCACTCACTCTGGTAGCAGGTTCCATATCTTCCATAAAAATATCATCAAAATACATTTATGACTCTCCTTTTACACCCAGCAAAATTCTCTGTAGGCACAATTGCGGCATTATTTGATCTCCACAGGCTCAGGGAGATTATTCCGTGATCCGGAAAGCAATAATCACTTTTTCTTTCCTGCATTATAATATTCTAGCATCTTGGAAAGTGATAAGTCTTTTGTTTTTAAGTAATTTTTCCACCTTATTAGATGAAGTTGTTGCATCATCTGATCTTCTGGAAACTCTTTCTCCAGTTCTTTTCTCATTTCACTTTCTTTTGAAATCATCTTTGCCATTTTGCCTTCCTTCTCATAACTCAGGAGGAGTTATGATTTCTACCTCTTTATACCCTGAGGTCAGATTCACTAAATTTACCATTCTTTTTGTCCTTAATTTAATGATATGCCGAAAATTCCAACTTAAAAGATAATCCATATCATTCACTGTAGCAACCGCTACATGTAAAGCATCATCTCGAAATCTTTCGGGGAAAATACCATGTTTAATATAAATGTTTGCTAACCTCACTGACTCCTCATTTAACTCCAAAACATCGAATCGCTCAATCGAATTCATCATTTTTCGTCTTAAATCCCTTGAGGGGTTGTCATTAATTTCTCTTATGTTGACCGTCGAGATATATACGCCATAAGTTGTTATTATGTCCCAAGCCTCTCTCGTAAGTTGCATTCTTTCAGGATGCTTCTCATCAAGATATGCGCTAATTACCGACGTATCAAGATAGACCTTTCTTTTAGCCATTTTCTGTCTCTATTCTGCTAAGTTTTTCATCTTTCCTTGGTTCCGTCCGTACATTAAACTCCTCTATACCCAACAAAATTCTTTGTAGGCGCACCATGTGCAAAATCTGATTTTTACCGGTTCAGGAGAGCTGGGCTGTTCCGTAATTCTCTTAATATCTGAAAAGGCTCTTTTGAGTTCTGAATCTATTTTTTCGGTTAGTTCAACTGAAATTCTTTTCCTCTTTTTGGGGATAAGAAGCTCACCCTTGGCCTTGACTCCTCGTCGCTTAAGTCTATATAGATAGAAAGCAAGCTGCATTCTGGCAGAATTCTCAAAGGGAGAGGACTTTTTAATTTCCCCGATAACGGTCTCCCCGTTTCCTCTTTTCGTCAGGTCAATCTTCATATTACCTACAATAGTCTCTTTTTTCTCTCTTTTGTAAGCATCTTCTCCGAGAAGCCGACCTATCTCCAAGAAAGAATCTTCTTGGTTAGGGTTTAACTCATGAGCCATAAGCCAGACTTCCCTTGGACAGATGTAGTAATACCAAATTAGAGTGCCAGTGATTTTTTGCATTTACCATATTAAGGTTTCCGAGTTAACCTTAAATCCTGTCTCGTAGTCGTAAAATTCTTCTAATTGAGTTTTAGAAATAAACCTAATCCCTGAAATCTCTGGTGGTAAATTCTCTTTTGCCTTTGATAATAATACTGAAATTACATATTGGTAGAAATTGCTACGGATCTCCAGAAATTTTCTCCTTCTTTGAAAATCTTCTCCTGTTATGCAAGTTGGTGTGTAATTCGGTCCTTGCGATGATGCTCTACGATATAAATACCTTATGGATTTTTCTTTGTCAGTTTCTTCTAATAAAATATGGCTGTAAGATAATTTATTCTCTTTTAAGTTAAATACAGGAACAAAAACAAGTGGATACCGCTTAGTTTGATTTGGGTTTTGTACAAGAATAGAAAGAATGTCAGATGCGTCTCTGTTTTCTCTTTTTAATTTGTATTCCCCTAACTCCTTTAATGCTTGAATCATTTTTTTATTCTCTCCCCTGTCTCATTTTACCAGAACCACCGTTGGCAAAACACAAATCGTGATGCAATGTGAAATCTGTTTTTCACAAACTGTGAAAGAAAAAAGGGCAAGGGGTGCCTCGGTCTTCCCTGAACCTGTTGGAGCTTTTAAGAGAATAGGATATTTTCCTTTTTTGACTTTTTCCCACATCTTAATCTGATGCATGTGAGGAATAGTAATACTCAAATAGCTTTTGTAGAAATCATTAATATTCATTTCTTTATTTCCTCAATAATCTCTTTCCAATTACATGATATGACAATCCTCAATAAAAAGGTCTCCTCCAATTTTATCAACACCAAAAAGGAAAGCAAAAAATCTTTTCTCTCGGTCTTATATAAGTTCTATCTCGTTTTCCTCCAACCACTCCCTGACGCGCTTTTCCAGCCTTTCATCTTTGAATCTGAACCACTCTTCTCTCTTTTCTGGATAGCTCAAAAGCACATCTTTGAACCTGCGGAAGGCACCCTTTCCATCAAGAGCAATCCAGAGTTTCTCTTTCAAATTCTCATCTTCTAAGGATTCAGTAAAGGCGACCATATCCTGATAGCCTTCTCGGGAGCCCTCTGTAGGGATGCTCAAATATCTCTCAGGCTCACTGTCCAATCTCTCATAAATCTTTTCAGTCTCATCTGTTTCCATAAATTCATCTGAAACACGCAAGAGCTCGCCAGTCTTTACATCCAGATAGAACTCATCTCCAATACGGCAATCGTCAAAGGCATCCATTAGCTCACTTAAATTAGCTTTTACTTTTCGCATTTTTTACTTTCCTGGGAAAGAGTAGTCATAAATCCATTTCCAATTATTCAAGCATCCATAACCAGGCTGGCTTATACAGAATTTCCTTATTTTTAACTTCTTTTCTTGTGTTGTAATCCTTGGTCAATATCAATCCTTTGCGAAGTTTAAACTCTTCCATAGCTTTAAGTAATGCTCGCTCTTCACGCCTCAAGCTCTTTTTATCGGAAATATCCCATACAACCTGCACAAGCTCTTTTACTTTTAAATCCTCCATTATGACGAAGTCCACCTCGTAACCGTTCTTTGCCTTCCAATAATAGACTTCCTTTTCTCTGCGCAATAGCTCAAGAAATATGGCGTTCTCAAGCATTCTCCCAAAGTTGTGGGAATACTTAAAGGTTAAGGCATTCACAAGTCCGGTGTCTATAGCATATATCTTTCTTGGATACTGAAGTCTGTCTTTTATGCTGTAAGAGAAGAAGGAAACTTCGAAGAGGAGAAAGGCAGAATAGGCATAGAATAGGTAATCAGCGAGGGTTGATTTTGCAAGTCTAAACCCCAGTGTTTTGAGAAAATTATTTGCCTTACCAAGACTAAAAAGAGAAGCATTTTGCTGAATGAGAAGTTTAAGAAAATTTTCGAAAAGAGAAAGATTTCTTATGTTAAATCTCTCAACGATATCGCGGTAGAATATGGCACGATAATATTCCCGCAAGAGCCCTTCTTTCTTTTTGGATAAGACGACTTGAGGGAAACCGCCGTATTCCAGAAATTCATTAAAAAGATTAAGTATTTTAGGCTTTTTAGGACTATAGAGAAAGAACTCCGGAGTGTTTATCTTAAATTCTTTAAACTTCAGAAATTCTTTGAAGCCAAGAGGAAAGAGTGTTTTGGTGAATGTTCTGCCTCGAAGGGAAGTTGCTATTTCTCCTGATAAGAGTTTCGAACTAGAGCCTGTTATAACAACTCTCGCAATCTTTCGGTCAACAAATGTCCTTATACTTCTTTCCCAGTTTGGTATATTCTGGATTTCATCTAGTAGAAACCATAGAGGATGATTTTCATCAGGGGGAAAATACTCAAAATAGACATCAGGAAGTGTTTTTAATTCATTTCCTTTTAACGGATAGAGTCTGTCGTCTTCGAAGTTTACGTAAACTACATTCTGGCGGGGAATATCTTTCCCTAATTTTTTAGCCATTTCATAAAGAAGATAGGTTTTCCCGGAGCGTCTGACACCAGTGATGACAAAGACAACATCCCCTGGAATTCCTTCTATCTCAACACTACGCTCCACAAGAGAGGGTAAATTACTCTCCAACCACTCGCTTATAAGATATCTTAAGTTTTCCATATCGTTTCTTTTATAAAACGATTATATAGAAAAATCATATCTTGTCAAATACAATCAGAGAAAAATCCCTTATATGTATACTACGAGCTTTTCTATTGAGATATAAATCTCGACTATTCCCTAATCCTGGTTCTATTCACATTGTTGAGAACAATAAGAGTTTTTTTATCTTGAATCTTATCTAAAAGAGCATTGGATATGTTTACTTCGTTGTCTTTGTAAATCGGTTCTTTTTCAATAGAGATATCCAGTTGGTTATATAGATACCCACGTCCGTAAGGGTGTGGGTATCTATAGGTCAAATCTTCTCCTAGGCTCTACACCTCTTTCTCCTCCAACCATTCTATAACACGTTCTTTGAGTCTCCCCTCTTTGAATTTGAAAACTATTCCTCTCTCCTTTCTGAACAGTTTAAGCATATCTTCGAACCTACGAGAAGTGCCCTCGCCATCAAGAGCAATCCAGAACTCATCTCATCCCCTATGCTTCCTCCAGTGAGCTTTTTCCAGTATCTCCTTGAACTGATTGCGCCTCTTATAGGTAAAATTCTTATCCTCTATCAACTCCTCAAATCCGGATTCAATTAATTCAAGGGGCATTGATGACGGGCAATTTTGCTGGATCAATGGAGTCGTCTTTTGTGATTCAAGGGATCTATACTCTTTCGGCGTATGGAACTCCTTTTCCAAATAGATCATCTCTGCACAGAGAACTTATTTTATTGAGAAATATCTCGCATCATATTTCTGAGTGCTTGAATTACCCTATTGGCATCTTCTATAGCCAAGGTGGCTTCGGCTTTACCTGGAAGCTGGAATTGATACTCCGTTTCTACATAAAATGAAAAAAGCCGTTTAAGAGAAGATGCAACCTTGGAACCAAAGTGTTCTTCTACAAGGGGAAGAAGCGTCTTTACCTTGCTGGCAAAACCCACCCCTTTCATAGCAAGTCCTGCTTGAAGAAGGTGCTTTGAGGCCACGAAACAAAGAGCAAAGATTCCTGAGGGAAGTCCCTCTTGAAGCATCCTTTTTGCAATTTCTACCTTTTGGTTTTCAAATTCCAGAGATTTTTTGAAGAAATCCTTATACTTCACCTCGGGACGCTCAGGGCTCTCTTTAAGATCGATACTTCCAAAAACAATGATTCCTTCTCTCTTTGCCGCGGTAAACAGGGGAAGCTTCTCCATCTTGAAATCACCTGCCTTGACAGGAAGGAGGGTCACGCTCCTTTGGTACCGGACTTCCATCTCTGAAGATATTTCGTTCATTCTCTTGGCCACATCTTTATCAACTCTCTTCTTAAAGATAGCAAGAAGGTCGATGTCTGAATCCTGCCTTACTTTTCCTTTTGCCCAAGACCCATAGAGAATAAGGGCCAGGAAATTATTCTTAAATTCAGTCTTGAGAGCCTGCAGAATCTCTTCTACTTTTTTGGCTATTTTCTCAGGTACCATAGCTTGGGCAAAAGGGAATTTTTTTTCTCCAGAATCCATTATCCGGGATTATTCTACCAAAAAATGCCCAATCAGGCAAAGATTCTACCCTATTCTGGAAGTTTACAGGTGATTTCTTGAAACATCAGGAGATTTTATTGTGTTTCTCATCTATTCAGTGATACCTCAGTTCAGCCATCATCTAAGGAGTAGATCTTGAAGAGGGCGTTGAGAGGAATATTTTCCTCCCGTTGCCTTACTTGTTTTATATTTATTATGTGATAAAATATATACTAAAGAAATCACGCTAAGGCTGAGAAGATTGTGGCTAAAGGAAGAAAAATAAGACTGGTCATAAATGAAACTGATCCTGTCCCCTTGGTAAAGGATTTTGACACATTTGTTAGTTATTTGGCAGAAAATCAACCTTACCTTACCAAGAAAAAGCAGTTTCTTCCTCCCAAGGTAGTTTATCATATCAATCACTTGATGAGCAAGCCAAACAAGGAAAATACTCCCCGAACAGGTCAAGAGCTTTATCCTCTTCTTCACCTTTTTTACTACCTGGTTTTTTATGGTAAACTCTTTAAAAAAGTTTTTGAAGGGTCCCAAAAAATAAAAATGCAAAAAATAGATAGAATAAAAGAGTATCTACACCTAACTCCTCCAGAGAAGTACTTTTTTCTATTGGAGACTTTTTGGGTTGATTGTGATTGGAATAAATTAGGAGTAAGAGTTCGAGTTGAATACATTATCTGGCGAGTAACAAGTGTTCTGAAATTTATAGCCAAAAGGAACCCCGGAGAAACTATTTCTCCAAAAGAATTAGACGAAAGGGAATTCCCTACCTTTCCTATGTTTGATGATTTTTTTATGCTTTATCTATCCTTCTTTGGTTTTTTTAAGCTGACCCGCGACGAAAAGTTATATAAGGAGTTTCAGTTAAAAAAGTACTTTCCTATATCTTCCTTAACTCCCTCTCTTCTAGGAGTTACCCTTGCGCCTATCTTGTGCAAAGAAAGGCCCTTGGAAAAATGGAATCTGTCTTTTCGTCAGAAGATTGAAGGAAAGATCCTTTCCTTCCCCGGTTTAGAGCTCAATCAGCAAAATGAGAAGCGTTATGTACCTTTCTTTAAGGCTTTTACTGACTTTTTCCAAGAAGGAGAACTTCAGAAAACCTTGTCCAGAAAACCAAGAAAACTTAGCAGGGGAACCTTTATTTTCAAGGTCTCTGTGGGCAAAGGTATTTGGCGCAAAATCGCTATCTCCGGTGAATGCACCCTTGAGGATCTGCATGTAGCCATCCAGGATGCATTTCATTTTGATTTTGACCACCTATACGCATTCTTCATGGATGGAGAACCCTGGTCCTACGATGCAATTTACGCTCTAGGATGTGAAGAAGGCCCTTATGTTGATGAGATTCGCATCGGTGAGATGGAACTATCAGTGGGAGAGCAATTTCTCTATCTTTTTGACTTTGGTGATGAATGGGATTTCGAGGTAAGATTAGTGGAAATTAAGAAAGAATACCCCAAACCCTCCAAACCAAAGGTTGTTGAAAGCAAAGGAGAAGCTCCGGAGCAATATCCTTATATGGAGGATGAGTAGTAATTTGAGTTTCTTCAAAATGGAATTTAAGTTAGAGGCCAGGCAAGTTCTATTTCTTTTTCTTCTAGCCACTCCCTGACGCGCTTTTCCAGCCTTTCATCTTTGAATCTGAACCACTCCTCTCTTCTTTCTGGATAGCTTAGATTGTTTCAAATAACTCTTCTA
>JBHIEG010000045.1:0-10285 GCA_046760505.1 Candidatus Hydrothermarchaeota archaeon | reverse complement strand
TTACGAAGAAAGATTTTGGTGTTGTGTTTGAATGAAAAATGAAAAGAATGACAAAAAGATTACATATAAAGAATTAAGACAAGCTATAATAGAAGTAATGATTGAGTGTGGTTGTTTGGAAAATCCGAACAAAATTGTTACACCAAGAGAGATTGTAGAAGGACTAGAGAGAAAAGGAATCACAGTTGAAGGGGGAAAAGAAAAAGCCATAGAAACTTGGGAGAGAATATTGAGAGAGTGGAGACCATCTTATATTGGATGATAGTATAATTAAAAGAGTGGAAGAGATTAGGAGCCCAACAGCCGTAATGGTGATGATTAACTCCTAGTTTCCACAGATCTAGAGATGGGCATGAGAGGGATAATTTTAAAACATAGCATAGAACTGTTCGGGTTCAAAGATGGATTTAGTTTTTGGTTTAGGTGGAGTTTTATAGATCCGATAAAACAGTTTATTTGGTTGAACATTACACATAAGCCTTACTGCACATTCTGTGGTTGGGGATGCCATGAGGGATGCGAACATCCAAAACTAACTAAAAAAGAAGATATATTAAAGCGTTGGGAAGAGATGGATAAAGAATCTAATAAAATCATTGAAGGTAAGGATGGAAAGTGTGTTTATTGTGGCATATTCTCAGGCAGAGTTCTAATTCCCGACCCGAATGGTAGTTTAGCCAGGTGGAAGGTTTGTGAAACTTGTAAAAAGATTATTTCTGCTCAACAAAGGTTCAGTATGGCTGTAATCATGTCTGAAGAAACTACTAATGAAAAATTAAAAACTTTTTGGAAAAATGAAGCGATGAGAGCTCAAGAAGAGATTGATTTTTTATCCGATGAGTCTTTTATACCAACATTTTCCCTTGTAATACGTAAAAAGGATGGTTCTAAAAACTAAGAAAGGCTATTGGTGAAGATATGAAGAATAAGATAATTGAATTAACGCCCCAAAATTATAAAACTAAAACTTGGGGACGAAGAGGGATACCAAATGATGATTTGCTTTCAGACAACAAATTCAGAGAGGTTATGGTGGGGTGTATGCTTGGTGATGGTTGTATTTATATCCCTAAAGATTACAAGAATGCCTATTATCAAGAGCATGCTGATAATATAGAGTATCTCAAATGGAAAGGAAAAATATTGTCAAGATGGTTAAAAGTTAAGATATATCAATATAACATAAAATCAAAATTCCCTCGAGGCACAGAAAAGATTTTCCTCCAAGGATTTTTATTCACTAATGCAAGTCAAAGCTTAACTTATTTAAAAAAGATTTGGTATCCAAATGATAAAAAAGGAGTTCCAGAATCAGAGCTTGGATATTTAAATGGGCTTGGCCTAGCGATATGGCTTTGTGATGACGGTTCTCACTATAACGAGGTTGTTTTTCATACTGATGGATTTTCTTTAGACGATCTGGATTTGCTCAAAGAGTTCTTCTTCAAAAAATTCGGTATAAGAGTAAGATTAGACAAAAGCTCGCATCTCTTAAAAATAACGAAAAGATACGAAAAAAAGTTCATCGAACTCATAAAACCATTCGTTCCAAATGTTATGCATTATAAACTTGAATCGACTCTTAAAAGAAGCCCCTATATGAGTGTTCAGCATAAAAATAAAATCTCAGAATCTGTTGAACAGGCGTGGCGAAATCCCTTAATAAGAAACAGGATGATTAGTGCCATGAGAGGAGTTCCCAAAAAATTAACACCGGAGTATAGACAAAAATTAAGAGAAAGGGCAAAAACTCTAGTTCTAGAAAGATGGAAGTGATTTAAAAATGCTTGATGAAAAAATCCCATCATTGCTAGAAACTATCAAACGAGATATGAAAACTCTCGAAAAAGAGGTTACTCAGTTAAAGAACGAGTACGTAGAGAAATTAAAAGAGCTATCAAAAATACATAAGATTGACTTGGATAGTGAAGAATTCAAGAAATTCTTGAAGAAATCTTGGGCATCAGTACCAACAAGGAAAAGAAATGAATGGTGGCTTATAATTCCAAAATGGATAAAATTTAGTGCCGGTTGGCTTGACCATTCTGATGAGACATACAATTATTCTATCATCAATAGATATACATCCTGGTTTGGAGAAATGCCAGAATGGATGAGAGAAGAATTTGGTTTCAAAAAACCCTTAGATTTAAGGGTTACAGACGGTGTTCTTTCATTCCCAGAGGGGTTTGAAGAGATAATTCATAGCAGATATGGAGGATATTTGACTTCTGTGGGAAAGGGAAAGGCAAGAATTAAAACAGGAAAGGAATTCGATTTAATAGCAAATATAATTGAGTCTGGATGTTTGCCTTTTGTTCCTAAACCTGTTTCAGGAGAGGATTTAAGAGAGCCTCAGGTTAACTTCACTCTAAGCGGAAAATATTCTTTCCAGATGGATGCTTTTAAAAAATTTCTCGAAACAGGAGCAGTTGGTATATACTGGTTTACTGGGAGTGGGAAAAGTTTTTTTGCGATGTACGCATTGGATTCTCTGAATGGTTTAAAAGCTATTATCACGCCGACGAGAACTTTGATCGATCAATGGAAAGAGTATCTTGAAAAATACGCTCCTAGACTGTTAGATGAAACGATAATTTGTACTTATCATGCGTGGGAAAAGATTAAAGAAAAGGAATTTACTTGTGTAGTTTTTGATGAATCTGTCTTCTTGCCCGCTAATACCTTTGCCAGATTATCAACCTTAAAAACAAAATATAGGATTGGACTCACAGCAACACCTCACAGAATGGATGGGAGAACAAATTATGTGATCGCACTTACAGGCTTTCCGCTAGGACAGGACTGGTCTTCTTTGATGAAAATTCTAGGTAAAACCTATCATGAAGTTAATGTACATGTTTTAAAGAACCAGACAGAAAAGATTAGGAGAGTCAAAGAGCTTGTTGATTTTGATAAGAAAACACTCATATTCTCGGATGGCATAGATTTTGGTAAAACTATAGCAAGAAAATTAAATACTCCCTTCATTTATGGTGCAACTAAAAAAAGACTAGAAGTTTTGAGAAAACAGAATGTTATTGTTGTAAGCAGGGTCGCTGATTATGGAATCAGCTTAAAAGATTTGGAGCATATTATAGAGGCGGACTTCCTTTTCTCTAGTATCCGTCAAGAAGTTCAAAGAAGTGGAAGATTACTTCATTCTATGTCTAAAGTAAGGGTTCATGATATTCTTATGACCGAAGAGGAATTTTATAAGTATAGACGTAGACTTCATGGATTGGTTGAAAAAGGTTTTAAGATAAACATTCAAACCTTCGTTAGAGAGCCTTTAAAACTCTTTGATGCTCCAAGAAGGATCAGAAAACCTCGAACAAAGAAACCAATTTCAATAAAGAGAATTAAAGAACCAAGGATATCAGAGGAAAAGAGGAAAATCGCTAAGGGTTTTATCGAAAAGAAAATCAAAAAAATAGTGAAGATCGTGAACGAAATAACTCCTCTGGAAAGAAGGGTATTGAAATTCTTGATAATATCGAGGCGAAAACCGTTTAAAAGAATTTCTCAAGCGTTAGGCGAAGAAATTAATAGGGGTAATATCTCACGTCTAATCAAGAATAAGTTGGTCAAGTTAGATACTCATGGAGTCAACTATAACATAAAGAATAAAATATCAGATGAGCTGTCCGCATTTAAGCCAACTTCCCAAGATATTAATGTTGCTGTTAAAGAGATAGAAGAAATTATAAGGAGCTGGGAGGATTGAATGAACCCTAAAAGTAGAAGTCAGAGCAGTAGGCGGGTTAAATGAAGCCATACAACTTTGCGACTAGAATGAGGATTATGACCTGTATGCTAAGGGGGGTCGGAATACTCGTCATCATTTTTCTATTTGTTTTAGGGATGTTGATTGCTATTGAAACTTCTTTAGTATCATTATTGTTTGCTCAACCAAACGCTTATTCTATCTCGATGGGCTATACCGGGGACGGGGACAACTGGTATGAGCGAGCTGAAATTGTGACAAGCTGGTTTAAAAAAATGGGATATAATATCAACGAAACTTCAGTAAACTTTACGCATGAAGAAATAAAATCAATAATACAACATGATGACACAGCATCCTTGTTTGTAATAGCCCATGGCAGCTACAGGGTTTTTGAGGCAGAAGATGGGGATATATGGTACTACAATATCAGTGATTGGATGAAAAATTATTCAAAAATTCCATTCACATTTTTACATGGGTGTGATTCTATGTGTGAGCAAGGAAACAATACATTATCATATCAGTTCCGTAAAGGATCTAACAAAAACACGGCTGTAGTTGGGGGATGTGGTCTTGGCGACTCAAGAGGAGAATTATGTTGGGATGTTAGCCGTGAATGGCTGGGTTCTTTTTTTAATTACACGAGTCAAGGCATGACCATAAAAGAATCGTTGGACCGAGCAAATGCCGATTATCCTGTTTGTGTGAACATTTTCCGTTTCGAGGGAGATGGGTCTCTAAAGTTGGTTCCGCCATTAAAGAGAAGAAAAATTGTGTCTATACATTAATTTTACCATTTAATAAGTAATGAAAACAAATATGACAGGATACCAACGAGTACTGAAACACGTCAAGCAGAAAGAGGAGATAATTGAGAGGAATCAGAGGCTGCTCAAGAAATGGAGAAAGAAACAGAAGTATTATGAGAAGAAGTCAGCCTGAAGTAATTTTTTTTATACTTTTTCTGTTAAAAAATATTTATATTTCAAATACAATTCTTAAAACGGAGATGCTGACTAGTTGCTCTTCTTCGTCTTACTGCACGATGAGATACAGCCAAGGTTCACATGATGACCACAGATGAGTGGTGGGCATCTCCTCTCTATTTTATGGGTTAAAAGTCCAAAATTCTATTGTTCATCGCAACCCTACTGTCCCCGTTAGTTTAAATAGATATTTTATATCTATAAAGTAACTATGGAAGTTAGACGGTCCGACCTGTTGATACGGTTGCATTCGGTCCTTAAATCGAATACTATCAAGAGTAAAATCTGAGGGGGTTGCTAGAGGATTGTGAAGAAATAGTTAAAGAGGACCTTGATCGTTTTGAAGAAATTCTTTCTAGAAGGGATTTATAAACCGTTCGATCAATCTTCAATTCCTTTTGCTCGGTTCTTAATATTTTGATGCAATAGTTTATAAAGTTTACTGAAAAAATAAGTGCGATAAATGAAATAAGTTTTAAGTACGATAAGTCCCGTATATATATAAAGAGAATTTTTTATATAAGAAATAAAGAATAATTGAAATATTTGAAATAATCATTGTTTCACAAAAAAATTTTCCTAGTAATAACCTCATTTTAATTATCATATTTACAATTTATTTCACCTATTTCAATATTTCAATTATCGAAATCTTTATAAATAAGTTAATAATTATTATTAGTTATGTTTCTCTTAAAGGAAAATCCCTTCTTCAGAAAAACAGTCGTTGACTACAACGACTTCAAATCGGAACCATTCATCGTTCTTCCGACCCAAAAAACACTCCTAACAGGACTAGAACTATCGTTTGGGGCTATAAGTCCCCTCTATTATCTAATAAAAGGCGAGCGAGGTAGCGGGAAAACAAGCACACTCTTCCTCTGTAAAGAAATGATAGACAAGCATGGAGGCAACCTATCGACATTCTACGTTCCCGGAAACGAGGTGAGGAAGCTAAAAGAGGGTGATATATACCTTAACAAGATCATAACAGGAAAAATTACAAATGATAGCAGTTCAAACCTAAAAAAATTTTTTGAAATAAAAAAACCCTATTTTTTTCTTGACTTTCCCGATATGATTACGAGGTCGCAGATGGCGGATGTAGCTGAATTCATTGAATACACCCTCAGATACAAAAAATGCTCGCTGATAGTGGCGATGAACACCGAACATTACAACATCTTTGAAGATATAAGCCTCGTTCTTGGTAAGTTCATGCCTTTTAACTTGGAAACCTTTTCTCTGGAAGAGACAACACTCTTAATCAAAAAAAGACTCAAGAAAGCAAGGACTGATGACAAGGTTGGAGAAACTTATCCCTTCACAAAAGAAGCTCTGAAAGAAATACACTATATATCAAACGGCATACCGAGGAATGTATTGATAGCGTGTGATATTTGTCTGATGAAGGCAATTGAACTTAAAAGAAATAAGAAACTAGACAGAGAATTCGTATCACTTACCCTGAAAAAAACCTACTTCGAGAACGTTCTTAGGGAGAAGATAGGAGACGAATCGAGAAGAGTTATCCTAAAGTATCTCTATCAGATTATAAGGGATGAGTTTGAAGGGCACATCAGTAGCATCTCCCTTCTTCACAATTTTTTGAAGAAAAAGAAGGGTAAAAAATGGGCGTACTCAACACTCAGGAAATGGGTTCTTCTGATGGAAAAGATAGGAATAGTGAGTATAGATTTAGACCCTGAAACATTCAGAGAAAAAACCATAAATTTGAGGATTTAGATGAAAGATCAAGAAATTAAAGACCTATTCATAAACTGGGTTTACGATAATGGTAAGGAACGGCTAAAGAAGATTGGACAGGAAATAAAAAAAGGGAGAGCAACTATCGACTTATCCTCGCTCCAGAACTTCTGTATGGCACAAGACATTGATTTCTGGAAAGAATTTAAAGAAGAACCTGAAAAAATATACAATCTCATTATAAATTGTTTTATCGAGAATGATACTTTAAAACTTTTCTTGGAGAGTTATGTCGTGCCAGATACAGAGGATAAGAAAACAGTTCTGTTGGATTTTGTGAGAGAAATACTAGTTTTTGATAATTTCCCAGAAGATATTGAGGTTCATTTAGAGGACTGTTTCCTACCGAAGTATGATGGAAAGTTAGTAAAACTCGAAGGGAGAATACAATATGTTAGTCATCCTCAATCGTATGTTAAGGAGAGTGTATATCAATGCCCCAAATGCGACTTTGTAAGAACTGTAAAGCGAGAAATATTCCAAACAAACAAAGAAAAAAGGCTCTACTGTGAGGCCTGTGAAAAACATAGAGTCTTTGTCGAGATTGAGAAAAAACAGAAGCGTGAGCCTTATCAATTGTTAAAGTTAGTCGAACCCATGCAAACGATGGCCACTCCGACATCTGTCGCTATTATCCTGTTTGGAAAACTAATGGATACGACAGATCCGATGAAGAAGAGATATCTGCCAGGTAAGAATGTGACTGTGATTGGTTTCGTCGCACAAGTAGGAAACAGGGCTATGGTCAAAGCAATTTGTATAAACGTGATGGGAGATATAAGCGTTGAGATAACAGAAAATGATGTAAAGAAAATAAAAAGATTATCGAATAAAGATAATATTCTGGAACTTCTTGTCGATTCTTTCTGTCCAGGCATATCTGGTTTGAATTATGTTAAAGAGAGCACGTTACTACAATTGGTTGGTGGTAACGAATATACAGAAGGGGGGGTATTCAGGAGAAAAGAAATCCATCAACTTTGGTGTGGCGAACCAGCAACTGGGAAATCGACCATAAACCTTTACCTACAACAATTTTTTCCAAGATGTGTTTACATTACAAGTGGGAATATCACTAAAGTTGGCTTGGGGTTTGCGTTGGAAAAGGATCCAGATTTGGGCATATTCTTATTGAAAGGGGGGGCATTAGTCCAGGCATCATCGGGTCTTCTCATAATTGATGAGTTTGAAGCGATTAAGAAAGAGCATTTACAAGATTTGAAGACAGCATTGAGCCAGCAACAAATTAATCTAGCAAAAGCAGGAATAGTGGCGACGATGAAGATAAACACACCACTAATAGCAGTTATGAACCCACAGTATGGATACTTCGATGCTTATATTCCCTATATCGACCAAGTGAAATTTTCAGACAAGACAGACAAAACTGTTATACTACAAAGATTCGACCTACTGTGGGCAATCAAAGACATTATAGAAATGGAGAGGGATGAAAAAATTTCCAACCTACTTCTTGGGGCAGAACAACCACAAGCTCCCATCAAGAAAGAGTTGCTACTCAAATACATACTCTATGCCAGACAACAAAAACCCGTCATAAATGAAGATGTTAAAGAAGAGATGAGGCGATACTATCTCGCACTAAGGGAGAAGAGCAAAGAGAAAGAAATTAACATAACCCCGAGAGTCTTGGAGACGATGAGAAGGTTGACAGAATCGATAGCAAAGTTAAGACTTAAAAAATATGCGGATATGGAAGACTTTAAAGAATCCAAGAGGCTTTTAGTCACTTCCCTCAAACAGTTCGGTTTTGTACCTGAAACCGGAGAGATATCAATACCTATGACAGAGGGAAGATTGAGCAAGACACAACTTACACAGATGGAAATAATAGGAAAAGTATTCACAGATTTGAAGAATGTAATGAACAAACAACCAGTTCCCAAACAAGATTTAGTGAGCGAAGTTAACAAGATGTATCCTGATCTTACCATCTTCAAGATAGAACAACTGATAACAAAGATGAAGAATGAGGGCATACTGTTCGAGATAAAACCCGGATTCTTAGAAAAAGTCTAGAGTGGTTCTGTGGAAACTATGAGATTAGAAAGAAAACATGAAAAAGAACTATGGAACATAGCATTGAATAGAGTAAGGAAGACAAAAAAGCCCTTTTTAATCGAGATTAACGAGGAAAGAATACTCGTTACTTATGGAGAATACCGCCGTCCATCACTTTCATCTAAAGAGGTTTTTATTGGGGGAGAACGATTAGTAGTGGATGAAATTATGGAGATAATTGATCTGAAAGAAGGAAGGATAAAACATTTCAGGTTATGATTTTAATGCCGAAATACAAAAAACTTAGGGAAGATATTTGGTTTATGTTGGGCTCGGATAGAACTTTACTTTTATACGACCCTTATATTTACATATCATTATTACCAGAGAAATCAACTAAGACTGGTCATTATAACCGAAAATTATGTATTTCAATCGGGAGGCAGATAAACCCAAACAAGGTCAAAAATTTCTTAACGAGGTGTGATAACTGTAAAGGAGAGATAGACATAGAAACTCAAGATAATTGTCCAAACTGTGGAACAAGTTTGAAAAGGAAAAAAGATATTTTAAAAAACTGGGCTAGAGAATTACAAATACCAGAAAACAGGATACACGATTTGATACAATCCGCTAAGAACGGTATGTTAATGAATTTTATGTTATCGCTAGCAGGGGCGACAATCAGGGTGATAGAAAAAATTAAGAGGATAGACACTCCGCTAGCTCAGATACCGATAAAGAAAAAAAGTAAGTGGCAAGTTTATGAAATGCTAAAATCAAACGATGTTAACGAGGTTTTCAATATTTGGCTCGGCTGTACATTGGCAATGGGTAGAGCAATAAAAGAATTTGGCTCGAAGGATGATCTTGACGTGTTCAGACTAAAGATGAAGAATATATTAAACAAATTTTTAGATAAAGGGTTCTATGGTTAGACTGGATAAACGCAGTATCCTGCTATCGTGAGATAGTGGCGGGTTTTGCTATACCTTCCCGTCATAATACTGCGGTCCATTAGTCTGGTTTATATGGTTAAACGAGGATATTATAGTGAAGATAAGATCAGGAATCAATTAAAGGAAGAAAATTGGTTAGTCTTCAGAGCCAGTTCAAGTTATGGGGAATCTGATCTTGTATGTATAAAACCGAAGGGAAATAGCTATGATATCCAACTCTTACAAGTTAAATCAAGGCATAAGAAGTTTAGCACATTCTATTTCGGAAAAAAAGACAAGTTTCAATGGCAGAGATTGTATGAGATATGGAAAAAGTTTGGGATACCGACTTTCTTCGTTTTCTGTTTCAGGAGAGGAAGAGGGAAGAAAGCTGTCATAAAGAAGTTAAGAGTAGATACTCCAGATCCCCCCAAGAAAATCAGTTTTTTATCTTAATTCTTCTGCGATGACAGATGACAGTTTTATTTTTAAATTCTCTTTCTGCTCTGGTTCTAGTCGGTTGAACTTTTCTTCAAATCCTTTGGGTATCTTCACAGATATTCTTCAATAATCTTTTGTTTAGTTTTAAGATTATTCATTCTTAATACACTTTCCAATCTCATAGAGACTGCACTTAACATCTATCCCATCGCAATAATCGCATTTGAGTAATTGCTTAATCTTTTCTTTGTCTTGTTTTTTCATTTAATATTCACTTCTTTTCTATTATGATAATTACAAACTGATTCATGTTTTGTTAATTCTGACCTATCATAAAATGGCTCATTACAATATTGACAATAAAACATTCAATTCATCTCCTTTTCAATAATCTTTTCTTT
>JBHIEG010000044.1:0-10339 GCA_046760505.1 Candidatus Hydrothermarchaeota archaeon | reverse complement strand
AAGGCTTACGGCGTTTTCTTTGATTATGTTACCTCTGGAAGATGTGGTTTAGTTATTACAAGGACCAAGCCAAATAAGGTGAGGAAAACATATGGACTAGAGAAAACACCTATCCTTTGGCTTACTGAGATGAAGATCAAGGATGAAATGACGGTCGGACTCAATCTACACGAGATTTCAATGGCAATTAGTGGCTTTATAACCCATGCAGCATGTCAGGGCCCCATAATTCTGCTGGATGGCTTGGAATATCTGATTACAAACATTGGCTTTACATCAGTGCTCAGATTTCTCCAAATCCAACGTGACAGGGTCTCTAAAAGAAATACAAACCTTATAGTTCCATTAGACTTTGAGGCTTTGGACAAAAAGGAGTTGGCTCTTTTGGAAACCGAACTACGAATTTTAGAAAATTAGAGGTTATCTTTATCGATTTACCCACAAGCTTCATAACCTATAAATTTCAAAATACTGAAATCAGGCAAAGACTATGAAAAAGGTATCCACAGGTATAGATGGGTTAGATGAAATCCTTGATGGAGGCATTCCAGAAAAATCTATTATACTCATATCCGGCGGTCCAGGGTCGGGCAAGAGCATATTCTGCGTTCAGTTTCTAATTGCTGGAATAAATTCAGGTGAAAACGGCGTATATGTTACTTTTGAAGAGAGAATTGAGAAAATTAAGAGGAACATGAAGACTTTTGGTTGGGACCTTGAAAAATTGGAAGGAATGGGCAAATTAGGTTTGTTGAGCCTGATACCCAAGAGAAAAACACCATTACCTCAAAAACAATATCAGGTTGAAAAAGAGACTCAGCCCGATGGATCCCTTATTGCAGAGGCTCTTGGAGCACCAAAGTCTGTTTTTACCGTCAGTGAACCGTTCCATATAGATACGGTTACTGAGATTATAACAGAAAAAGTAAAGAAAACAAGAGCAAAGAGGATCGTTATTGACTCTCTCTCGTCCCTGGAACTTCAGATAAGTGATGATTTTATAATAAGGCAGGAGTTGCTAGGCTTGTTTAATTTACTCGAGGATCTTGGATGTACTACTTTAGTAACCACTGAAATGCCCTATGGGAGCGATAAGATCTCTCGTTTTGGCATAGAAGAATTCATGACAGAAGGAGTCATAGTGCTTTACAATTTTAGGCATAACGACAAACGCATGCGTGCCATCGAAGTGCTCAAAATGAGAGGAATGAAATTTAGAGAAGGTCTATTTCCTTTAAAAATCACCGATAAAGGGATAGTTGTCTTTCCGGAGGAAAAGGTGTTTGGCGCTTAAACACGCAAGAAAGGATAAAAAACCACTTATATTCCCCCATGTAGATAATCTGATCGAAGGGGATCCGCCCAGAGGGTTATTCATTTTGCTCTTAGCCCCTCCTGGCTCAGGAAAGACTGTCTTTTGTCAGCAATTCTTGTATCATGGTCTATCTCAAGGATATCCAGCGGTGTATGTGCATACTGACGAGCCGATAGACTCGATAGAAGCAGGTATGAGGTCTTTCGGGTGGGATATATCTCAATACATTGATAAAAACATGATCAGATTCGTTGACTGCTATTCTTGGCGTGTTTCATCCAAAAGAACATCCAAATATTACGTGGACAGCCCCTCAAATCTGAGTGAGGTTAGCCTAACAATCGAAGACGCAAGACAAGGATTGAAGAACGCTCGACTAGTATTTGATTGCCTTTCAAACCTCATGATCGATACAGGCTCCCAATCGATAATAAAATTCTTTGAGATACTTTCAGCGAGAGTTAAAAGATCAGGCATGACGGGATTATGCGTACTGCAATCAGGAGTCCATGATGAACGTACAGTTCAAACTCTCAGGTACATGGCTGATGGTATCTTTGAATTAAGGCTGAGCGAAAGTGAAAGTGGAATAAAGCGCGCTTTCCGCATTTTTAGTCTAAAAGGGGTAAAGCATAGTACCTCATGGATTCCATTCGAGATAACGGATAATGGGATAGTCATGGAGATATAACATGAGAATAGGCATTCGAGCTCTTGATGAGCGGATAGGTGATTTACCAAGACCCTGTTCTCTTTTGTTATATAGTGACGGCCCTGCTGAAAAAACTCTTTTCGCAGAACAATTTATTGCTGAAGGAGTTAAAAACAATGAGCCCAGTATTTATCTTGATTTTTACCGATGGCCAAACAGAGTTAAAGAGAATTTTGAGCGCTTTGGTGTTAAAATAACCGATTCCCTCCTAGTAATCGATTGTTTATCTCCACGCATGCAACAGCCTTCCCAGGAAAAATATGCTGTAGATCCATCAGACCCCTCTGAACTTTTGTCAACACTCTCTGAGATTGTTAGCAAGAATGAAAATGGAAGAATCGTTTTTAATTCGCTCGAGTTCTTCATCGACTTGGATATCGATCTTGATGAGTTTATTCAATTAGCAAATAAGGTAGCAAAGGATCGTGGTTTTTCTCCTATTTATAAATTCTCTAATTGGAGCTTGAATCAAAACGATATGAATAGAATAAAGAAATTTTTTGATGGAGTAATCGAGTTTAAGTCATTTTACAAAGGAGGAATTCGGTTTGACATGTTCAGGATAGAACAAACCGATCTAATCCCGGGAACCAGCTGGATACCCTATATTCTCAAGGAGAAATATGGATTGGTACCCTATATACCAAAAATCTTGGTTACCGGACCATATCACTCAGGAAAATCTACTTTTATAAGAGCACTATGTCCTAACTCGATTAGCATCGATAGAATGGGTACCACAATAGCATTCGATCATGGTTACACGGAGATAAGTGAAATCGAGGCTGAAATATTCGGTACTCCAGGCCAGGAACGTTTTGAATTCATTTTTAATATCTTCGCGAAAGATATCTCGGGGATAGTCCTCGTAGTAGACAGCACGGACCCAGAGAGTTTTGAAAGGGCCAAAGAGATGATAAAACTTGCTGAAGAAGATAAGCCCCTTGTAATAGCAGCGAATAAACAAGATTTACCCAATGCCCTATCGATAGAGGAGATCACTGAGAGAATAGGACTTGATGTCCCTGTAATTGGAACTGTTGCCACTCAAGCTAAAGGTGTTGAGGAGGTGCTTCAGAGGCTGGTTCACGAGATAATGAAAATCGACTAGCAAAATTCATCCAAAATCTCTAAAATAAAAAATAATGAAGTGACGGGGGTAAAGAATGAAAAGGATTGAGAAAAACATGAAGCAGACGGATCAGTTGCTGGAATCTGAGCGAGAGCTAGCAATAAGGAACCAGATCGCAAATATCTTTCTCACTATTCCAGACGAGGAAATGTACGGAGAAGTGTTGCAGGTCATTCTGCAAGTCGTTGAAAGCAAGTACGGGATCTTCGGATACATTGATGAAGATGGAGCCTTAGTCTGCCCCTCCATGACCAGAGAAATCTGGGAAAAGTGCAAAGTTCCCGACAAGGACATCGTATTCCCCCGCGATGCATGGAGAGGCATCTGGGGCCGGGCTCTCATAGAAAAGAAGACTCTCTGTTCGAACAAGCCTTTGCGTGTACCTGAAGGACATATTCCTATTCTCAGAGTTCTAGTTGTCCCAATAATTCATCAAGAAAATGTCATCGGGATTCTCGCGGTCGCCAATAAGGCTACTGACTATACCGAGAAAGACCAGAAGATGTTGGAAACCATTGCTACTCACATAGCTCCTGTGCTACATGCGAGACTACAAAGAGATAGAGAGGAGAGAGATCGCAAGCGGGCGGAAGAAGCACTGCGGAAAGCTCACGAGGAGTTAGAAATACGGGTTCAGGAGCGTACCGTAGAGCTTGAAAAAATCAATGAGATATTACAGGCTGAAATCATCGAGCGCAAGTTGTCGGAAGAGGCGTTGCGTGAGAGCGAAGAAAAATACCGCGCAATTTTTGAATCAACTGGAACGGCGACGGTGATCATCGAAGAAGATACGACTCTCTCCATGGTTAACTCCCAATTTGAAGAGCTCAGTGGATATTCAAGAGAGGAAATAGAAGGTAAAAAGAGCTGGACTGAATTTGTCCTGAAAGATGATCTGGAGAAAATGAAAGAGTATCACCGTCTTCGAAGGATTGATGAGGATGCTGCGCCGAGAAACTATGAATTCCGCTTTATTGACAGACATGGTAGGATTAAAGACATCTTTCTAACTGTTGCTATGATTCCCGGAACAAAAAAGAGCGTAGCCTCTTTATTAGATGTTACAGAACGCAAGCGAGCAGAGAAGGAGTTGAAAGCATCAAAAGAAAAACTCAGACAAACAGCAGAAGAAATTAGAGGTTTTCTGGAATCCTTACATGAAGGACTAACTCAAACTCTCGGCACGGGAGCAGCGGGAGTTTTGTATAACGTGGGTCATGAAAGCGGAAGAAGAAGTTTCGGTTATCTATTAGAAGTATGGAGTAAAATGAAAGAGGAAGAGAAAATTAACGCTTATAAATCTCACTTTTCCCAAATATCATGGTTTGACCTCGATAAAATAAACGTTGACAAAGAGAAAAATATTGTAGACCTTAGAGTGAAGAACAATTTCGAGACAGCCCCCTATAAAGGAAGGGCCGAATCGTCCGTATGTCACTTTCTAAGGGGGTATTTGAGTGGTTTTACAGAGTGTGCATTGGGACTAGAAGAACTGGTTTGTAGAGAGCCAAAATGTCAGGGAAAAGGTGATGATTTTTGCGAGTTTATGATTAAAAAGTGGTTTTGATGAAAATGGTAGGAGACCCTAAGGTAAAACTTAAAGGTGCGATAAAGGATCTACGGAAGCTATCAGATATTATAGCGGTCGGAATCGTGAGAAGAGACGGTTTAATCATTGCTCACGATTTACCCGGTGGCGTAGATCCAAGAAGGATAGCTGCTATGACAGCTGCTATAGTAGGAACAAGCGAGATGGCTGCTCAGGAACTTGAGCAAGGAGAATTTTCTCAGACAGTAATAGAATGTGATCAGGGAAAGATAGTTTCATGTGGAGCGGGAGAAGAGGCTTTACTTGTAACGTTGGTAGAAAAGGATGCAAACCTTGGATTGGTACTAATTCAAATGGAAAGAACTGCAAAGCGAGTAGAAGAAATACTAAAGGCGTTATAGGCGATAAAATGATCGAAAAATTAATAAATTTCGAAGAGAGCAAAAACGGAGTTATAAGAGTCGGTGGAATTAGATCGATAGTGATTTCAACCGGGGGCTTGGGAACTCTCTGTACCGAAGTGGAAAAAATTATGGGAAGAGGTGCAGCAGCAGTGTTGTACAGCGCAGGAATTGAAGATGGCAAGTATTTAACGAGAAAATTCAAAGATGGTACAGTGTTAGGAAAAAAAATAGATGATCCAGAAGAGCTGTTAAGGACTGTTTTGAGATATCTAACAAGTGCAGGATGGGGCTTGTTGGATATAGTGAAGCTGAGCATTGACGAGAAACATCTAATCGTTAGGTCTTCAAATCCACCTGAAGCAGATTATTTTTTGGAAGAGACATCTCAAAAGACTAAATATCCTGCTGACAATATCCTCCGAGGGTTAATCACAGGCGTTGCAATTGAGACATTTGAAACAGACTTAGACGGCATTGAAAACAAATGTAGAGCAATAAAAGATTCACACTGTGAGATTGAGGTTAAAAGATTTAGAAAATTTAAAAAAAATGAGATCGAAGCAAGATATAAAGATAATAGTGATCGGCACCTATAGATCGGGAAAATCAACCTTAGTAGAATCTTTAACCAAGAAAGTCCTACATGTTGAGCGTTTAGGTACTACAATTGGTTTTGACTATGGTGACAGGAAAATTGACTCCTTAGAACTGCGTTTATTTGGTACTCCGAGCAGAAGGGAATTTGAATTTATGCATGAGATTCTTTCCATGGGAATCCATGGAATAATACTTGTGGTAGATAGCACTGACCCCGATAGCTTTCAAGAGGCGTTAGAAATTCTTGATAAAATAGAATTGAAAAGAAAAGTTCCCTTTGTAGTGGCTGCTAACAAACAAGATATGCACGGAGCCTTGAAACCTTGGTTGGTTAGAGACCAAATGAATCTTTCAGAAGAAATTCCAGTTATAGGAACCGTTGCAACCGAAGCAGAGGGTGTAGAAGAGTTACTGGCTGCTTTATTAAAACTCATCGAATGATTTGCGGACGAACATGGACAGGTGAAGGCAAATGGTGGAAATAGCTGAAGTTCTCGCCTTAGCAATGGTATCAACCGGTTTTATTTTTATGATACAGACTGTAAAGGCGGATAAAAAATGGAGATGGTTAACTGCCGGGTATACCTTTCTCTTACTGGAAAGTATTTTTACAATAGTTGAGGATTTTGTATGGGAAACGGGATTTAATTTTTTAGAACATTTTAGCGCAATGATCGGCTGTATAATATTCGCAATGGCATGTTATACCTCCCATAAAAAAATGAGGAAGATAAAATGAACATAACTATTATCGCGGGAATAGAATTTATTGGTTTCACAGCATCATTGATAGCAGCAATTTATGCGTCAATGATTTATAGAGAAACTTATATAGCAAGCCCGATATGGTTTTTTGCGTTAACCGCACTAATTGCGCTAACAGTACTACGGCTTTGCGTGACTATAGAGTGGCTTGATATCTATGTGGATTTGATGGAGCAGTTGGAATTGGTATTCATATTCACATCTGTATCGTTTTGGCTTGGATTTTCATTTCTCACCAGAGTCGATATACTGAAGCCAGTATAGTTCGTTATTAGCGAAGTAGGATGAGAAGTTCCAACACAAACTTAAGGAGAAAAAGATGGTGAGGGCCATGGTTAAAACTCTTGAAGGAGTGCTCAATGTAATGAATGCATGGATATGGGGCATTGCAAATGCAGGCAAACAACTTGGAAACCTAAAACTATACTTTCATTTAGTTGAGTCGGAAGGAGTGAAAATTTACTTGAAAAAAAGAGGATTAAGACTTGATCCTACCGATGATCCTACCAATGCTTGTAGAGACTATGTAGAGATATTTGATAAGGAAGGTCTTCTTGATAAAGACGACTTCGAGATTAAAAAAGAGAATGATACTGTACACATAAAAGTGGGAGGCAAATGTCCTTACAGACAGGCTTGTACTTGGATGAAAGAATCTAACATTCCAATTCAGTGTGGCAGGGCAGTTCCTTTCTGTGTTGCCATCGAATTAGCCTGCGATAAAGATTATCGTCATGAACTGAAGATTTTTGGAGAAGAATGTGAAATCCTCCTCAAGCCCGGATTAAGAGTCTAATTTATATTTAGAGTTATCGGGAGTCATCGTATCTCTCTTTGAATTTTCTCGATTAAAGAGTGTCTGTCAGTGTAGTATTCCCTTACCACGCTTCGAACACTTTCCAAATCGGTTATACCTCTAATCACCATATAGTTCAAAACAATTTCCATTATCTTCTGTTCCTTGTTTATCTCGGCACCAGAGAAACCAGAACTTTCTGCAAGTTGCATCCTTACTCTACTGGGAACGCCAGTTTCCTTTAACGTGTCTGTTATGGGATCGTATTTGTAGATGGTGTTTAACTGTATTTTGCCCTCTTCAATTCCAGCAATTTCAGATACTTCAGTAATTCTGCGAACAGTGCCTATTTCACGATGTCTGAATCTGCTTTGCATCAATATGATGTCTAGGGCAGGGATCATAATTTGCGGCACATTCATTGGAGGATTGGTCAAACGTGTGATAGTCTCTCTTGCTGTATTTGCATGCAAAGTGCTCATACACCCGTCATGACCTGTGTTCATTGCTGTAAACAGGGTTGTTGCCTCAGCACCTCTTACCTCTCCAACTATGATCCTGTCAGGTCTCATTCTAAGACAGTTCTTGACAAGAGCATCCATTTTAACCTCTCCGCGCCCCTCTATGTTAGGTGGCTTAGACTCCATCTGTATCCAATGCCGATGCCTGATTTGCAGCTCCGCAGTATCTTCGATGGTGATTATCCTTTCGTTTTCAGGTATAAACATGGCCAAGCAATTTAGGGTGGAGGTCTTACCAGATCCCGTACCACCGGATATGATAATGTTTGCAGGTCTGATACCTAATCCATCAACACATAGCCACAGAAAAGCAGCAAAATCAAGGGGTACCGTGTTAAAGTTAATTAGGTTTACTATGGTTAAAGGATCGGCTTTAAATTTTCTTATTGTAATGGTAGGACCTCTCAGGGTTACTAGAGGAAGGGTAGCATTTACCCTCGAACCATCAGGAAGTCGAGCGTCCAATAAAGGATTCGCGTGATCTATTTTCCTTCCTACCCTCCTTGCGATTTTATCAATTATTCTTTTGATGGCATCATCATTGGGAGGTGTTATATTAGTTTCACACATTCCAAACTTCCGATGGAGCACGAATACATTATTATCTGCTCCGTTGACCATTACTTCTTCCAAGTTTTCATCTCTCAGGAGATCGTCCAGAAACTCATATCCTATAGTTTTTTTCATTATCTGATGGACTATAGTTTCGTTTATTGGGGACCCGGGGTAAAGTTCAAGATAAATTCTCTTTATTTCTTCTTTCACTGCTTTTTCAAGCCTCTCTTCTGGTATCTTATCTATGTTAATACGAGAATCGCTTAAGAAGTTCTCAAATATCGCTTCCATCATTTCTTTTTCTTTTTTACTCAACTCAGGTGATTTTACAATGTATCTCGGTAATGGATCCCTAGGTTGTTTGACTATTTCGACATCACCTGACGAGAATAAAACTTCACCGGAGACGTCCGTGGCTTTGACGTCTGGCATCTCTTTAAGTTCCTTGGAGTCATACTCCAAGGAAAAAAGCCATTTTTCAATCATATTACCATCTCGATAATTCTTGAGCTATTTTCACCAGTGCCTGTGAAGGTGGAGAGTTTGGACGATGAGTCACCACCGGTTTTGCAAACTCCTCTGCAATCGTTACATCCTCGTTTTCAGGGACTACGCCGAGTAAAGGAATTTCTAAGATTTCTCTAATACTCTTTTCATTGAACGTTGATCCTGCAGTTCGTTTGAATCTGTTGAGGACGAATCCTATCGGCCTCGAATCGAGATCCTTGAGTATCTTGTTTACTCGAATGCAATCGTACAGGGAAGAAATCGTAGGGACCGCGACTAAAAGGCTCAAATCTGATTCTGAAATCGAATAAATCGTATCTCTTCCGAATCCGGAAGAAGTATCAATTAAGAGATAATCGCATGTAGATTGGAGATTTGTGATGACCTCCTTCAACTGCTCAGAGTTGGCATTAAATATTTTTTCTAGCATTTGAGATCCACAGACTAATTTAACCCCGCTAGGACCATCGTAGATTGCATCTTTTAAGGAGGCTGTGTTTTTTAGAACATCGTGCAAGGAGGTAGAAACCTTTATGTCTAAGAAAGATGCTAAATCAGGCTTTTTTAAGTCCGCATCGAGTATAGTTACATTTTTACCAGTGGTTGAGAGAATTACTCCTAGATTTAATGTAAGAAAGGTCTTGCCGACGCCTCCTTTCATTGAAATTAAAGAAAGTGATCTTCCCATAATCTCACCTTATGATCTTCTCCAGAACGATTCCCTCTTCAGGAGTGATCTCAAAGGGATGTACATACATACTGTGGTCACATCCGCGCATCTTACGAACATAAAGAGATCGTACAAGCTTATCACCGGATCTCTGGAGATTCAGCACGATTACTCCTTGAGCAATGTACTCTTCAATTCCAAACTTTCCAATTTGACCGATACCGGCTTGAGAGCATAAAAGGGTGGTGCAGCCGATTGTTAATAATAGATTGCAAAGTCTGAAAATATTATTTCTAACAGAAGAGAGATTATCGTATTGTAAGAAAAGAGTGGGAATTGAGTCGATCGCAACTCTTTGAGCTTTTAAGCTTTTAACTCTCTCGAAGATAATATTTATGAGAGAACCTATGTCTATGACCCTGAGAGAAATATCGGATCCCTCGTACTCATCTACTAGCGTGGTGCTCACATCCATTATCTCAAGTTTTCCTTGATTAATGAGACTATCAAGGTCCCAGCCAAATGATTCCACATTTCTTTTAAGATCTTTTTCTCTTTCTTCCAATGATATGTATATTCCGGGCTCATTATAATCATAGGCGCCTTTGTACAGGTACTGAAGGCAAAACATCGTTTTACCGGTGCCAGGACCGCCAACTATCAGGATGTTTGACTCTCTTGGAAGACCTCCTCCCAAGATTTCATCGAAACCCTTTATCCCGGTGTTAACCTTCTCCAAGAATTGACCTCCATATTCTTAGTCAAAGACTCTTTCCTCCGGAAAGACTACAATTCCCTTTTCTGTAATTTTGAAAG
>JBHIEG010000043.1:0-10501 GCA_046760505.1 Candidatus Hydrothermarchaeota archaeon | reverse complement strand
GCATTGGTATAGGGGAATTTATTTGATATTTGGAGCTTGAGATTTGTGATTTAATATAATAGGTGACTTCTGTGGTTAAATTTGACAATATTTATTTCCAGGTAAGGAGGGAAGAATGAAAAGAAAAAGAATTAATCTGGGATTAATCCTTGTTTTTGGGATTCTCGTTCTTTTTTTCAGTAATACATTTATTGAAGCAGAAGAAGAACTTAACCAAGTGTGGGCAATTAAAGATTGTCGAATAGTTCCCATGAGCGGCTCAGTAATTGAGAAGGGAGTTGTGGTTATTCGTCAAGGACTCATTGATGCAGTGGGGACTAACATAGACATACCAGCTGATGCAGAAATAATTGATGGTGCAAAATTAACAGTTTATCCGGGTTTAATGGATAGTCTAGGGAAATCTTTCCTTAAGCTCCCGGAGCAGAAGTTTGACTCTTCCAAGTTCTATACAGGTAAGTTCACTGATCAGGATCGCGGCTTAACTCCAGAGCTCAAGGCATTCGATTATGTCGAGTTCGGTAAAACTGTCCTGGAAAAATTTCGTAAATTTGGTTTTACTAGTACTCAAGTAATGCCTGACCGAGGAATTCTCACTGGACAGGCATCTGTTTTTTCCTTAAGCGATTCTGATAAAAACAAAGCCCTCCTTCTAAAAGATTCAGCCTTGGGGATTGGCTTCTCAGCAGGTGTTTTCGGCACCTACCCAAGTTCTCTAATGGGTATTGTTGCTTACCTGAGACAGACATTTTCTGATACGGCCTATTTTAATATGCATTCTCAGCGCTGGAAGAAAGAAATGATTTGGCTTACCAGACCTGTCTATGACCCAAAGCTTGAAACCCTAACTGATTTTGTGGTCAGAAGAAAGCCGATTATTTTCCTCTGTCGGAACCAAAATGACATTAAGCGAGCAATAAACTTAGGACAAGAATTTAAACTAAACTATTTTATCTGTGATTTAGGGGGAGAAGCTTTTAGAGTGATTCCCAAGTTAAAACAGGCGAAAGCCCGCCTTCTTCTAACCGTAAGATTCAAAGCCCCAGCTACCAGTATTTATGCTCAAAAAGGTAGAGAAGAAAGAGAAAAGGCAGAAAAAGAACTATATCCTAAAAACCCAGCTAAAATGGCAGAAGCAGGTATTCCCTTTGCATTTTCTTCTCTGGGAATTGATGATCCAGAAAAGATGATTGAAGGAGTAATGAAAGCGATTGAGAATGGGATGTCTCATGAAAAAGCCCTTCAAGCTCTCACGATAATTCCTGCTTCTTTTTTAGGTTTTTCTAAAGCATTGGGAACAATTGAACCAGGGAAAATAGCCAATTTAGTTTTGACCGAGGGAGATATCTTAACTAAAGAAGCCAAGGTTCGTTATGTTTTCACGGATGGAAAGAAATTTGAAATAAAAGAAAAGAAAGTAGAAAAAGGGAAGGAACCTACCGTTAATGTTACTGGTAGGTGGGAACTTTCTGTTGAAACTGGTATGGGTGCAATGACTATGACTGTTGAGTTCTTTCAGGAAGGATCGTCTCTTTCTGGTAAAATGACCACCCAATTTGGCGTCTTTGAATTTACAGAAGGAACAGTTTCTGGAAATGAAATTTCTTTTGATATGGTTATTTCAGTTGCTGGTCAGGAAATTGATCTTTACTTCTCAGCCATGGTAGAGAACGATACTATGACTGGTACTGTCATTCAGGGAACAATGGGTTCGGCTGAGTTTACTGGTAAACGTATTCCTTAAGGAGGGGAGAAAATGAAATCCAAAATTTTATCTCTTGGTTTAACTTGTTTTTTAGTTTTAAGTCTTAACGCCTTAAATTTTGGGGCTCAGGATAGTCTTCTTCTTAAAAATGGCAACATTATCACTATTAGTGGAGAAAATATTGAAGGAGGAGACATTCTGATTAAAAAAGGAAAGATTGTCAAAATTGGTAAGAATATCCAGGTTAAACCAGATATCCAGGTTATTGACCTTCAGGGAAAATGGGTTATGCCAGGCATAATTGATTCTCACTCTCACATTGCCATAGAAGGTGGAGTTAATGAAATGGGCGATCTTATAAGTTCAGAGGTGGACATTATAGATGTTATTAATCCAGAAGATATTAATATCTGGTATGCTCTGACTGGTGGAGTAACTTCTGTTCATGCTATGCACGGTTCAGGTAATCCAATTGGAGGTCGAGGAATAGTGCTTAAATTGCGCTGGGGAAAGAATGCTGAAGAAATGATTTTCAAGGGAGTGCCCAGAACAATTAAATGGGCTCTGGGCGAAAACCCAAAGCAGACTAATTTTATGAGACCAGGTAAACCTCGCTATCCAAAAACAAGAATGGGAGTTGAGGCTTCAATTCGAAAAAAATTTGAAGCAGCCAAGGAGTATCTTAGAAAATGGGAAGAATATAACAAGTCGATTAAAGCCAAAAAAAGAAAAGGAATGGTTCCTCTTCCTCCCAGAAAAGATTACCGCTTGGAAGTAATTGCCGACATCCTGAAGGGAAAGCTCTGGGTCCGGTGTCATGCTTATCAATCAGAAGAAATGGTCTCTATTATGAAGCTCTGTCATGAATATGGAGTAAAGCTTGTTTGTTTTGAACATGGACTCGAAGGTTATCGAATAACTAATGAATTAGTGAAATATGGAGTAGCGGTCTCTACCTTTGTTGATTTTTGGGGCTATAAGTACGAAGCCTTCACTACTATGCCTCATAGTGTGGCTCTAATGGTTAAAAGAGGAGTATTGGTGGCTATTAATTCAGATGACCCTGAAAGAATGAGACGCTTATTTATTGATGCTGCTAAAGCAGTTCACTTCGGAGGTCTTTCTGAACTGGAGGCTCTCAAAACAATTACTATTAATCCAGCCAAAATCCTTGGTATTGACAAATGGGTAGGGACAATAGAAGTTGGTAAAGACGCTGATCTGGCTGTTTTTAATCGTCACCCATTAGACTCATATACCGTTTGTCAAATGACTTTGGTCGATGGACAGATTTACTTTGACCGAGCCAAATATCTTGAAGAAAGGAAAAAGAAGGAAGAAGAAAAGAAAAAACAAGCAAAACAGAAAGAGAAGAAAACAGAAAAAGTTTAACGAGGAGGTGGATTATGAAAAAAATATTGTTTATCGTATTAGCCATTTTAATCTTTTGTCTCCTTATTTTTGCGGAGAATTCAAATATCATTCTCATAAAAAATGTCACTATTATTCCCGTAACATCAGGAAAAATTGAGGGAGGCTCACTTTTAATAAAGAATGGAAAAATTGCTGGGCTCGGAAAAGAGATTGAAGAACCTCCCGGAGCTAAAGTAATAGATGCCTCTGGTATGTTCATTTATCCAGGATTTATTGATGGATTCACTCGACTCGGATTATCAGAAATCTATGCTATTCCCAGTACAGTTGATGTTCGAGAGCTGGGTCAGTACAATCCTGAACTCCAAGCTGCTTGGGCAATAAATCCTCACTCGGTTCATTTTGCTAATAGCAGGATAAACGGGACAACCGCAGCTCTGGTAGCCCCAAGTGGAGGAATTTTTCCTGGGCTCTCTGCTTTAGTTAAAATGGATGGATGGACTTTTCCTGAAATGGCAGTAAAAGAGGTTGCTACTTCTTTGATTAACTTTCCAATCACACCTAAGCCACCTCGAGGAGTAAGGCTAGCACCAAAGGAAAAAGCAAAAAAAGAGGTAACCTCAAAACTGGTTGAAAAAATTAAAAAATACCTTAAACAAGCCAGGCGATACTTTGAGTTAAAAAAAATAGCAGCCTCTAATCCTAAGATTTCTCCTCCAGAAACAAACCTAAAGTTTGAAGCATTGGAGCCAGTGTTAAATGGCACTTTACCAGTGATAATCTCTGTTGAAAAAGCAAAGGATATTGAATTAGCCATTAAGTTTGTCCAGGAAGAAAAATTGAAGGCTATTTTTAGAGGCTGTGCTCAAGGATACAAAGTAGCAGACAAAATCAAGGAATCAGGTATTCCTGTAATTCTTAATGACCTTTATGCTGATCCTGCAGAGCCAGAAGATGGCTACGATGCTCCTTTTCGCAATGTTGTGGAATTGGCAGAAACAGGAGTTCTTTTCTGTTTCTCTTCAGGTGGAAACCCAGCAATTGCAAAAGATTTACCTTATCATGCTGCTCGAGCAATTGCTTTTGGTCTGAGTCATAAGGAAGCTATTAAAGCCTTGACCATTAACCCAGCCAAAATTTTGGGGGTTGATGACCGTTTAGGAAGTTTGGAGGTTGGCAAAGATGCAGATCTTTTTA
Organism: Candidatus Hydrothermarchaeota archaeon; assembly: GCA_046760505.1. Lineage (GTDB taxonomy): Archaea > CAYFZR01 > CAYFZR01 > CAYFZR01 > CAYFZR01 > CAYFZR01. The sequence goes on along the minus strand of JBHIEG010000043.1, from coordinate 6,225 downwards.
TCTGCACAGGAGATCCTTTAGATTTAAGAAATGAGGTAACGCGCCTCTTCATTAATGGAAAAGAAGTTGACCTTTCTAACTGGTGGACTGAACTGGAAAAAAAGTGGGCTCAGAGACCCAAAAATTAATTTTCTTTTTTTATAGGTTATAAAAAAAGCTTGAAGATGGGATTTGAACCACTTTATTCTACTTAAGTTTTCAGAGGAAGAAATTTTCTAATAAGAAAACCGGACCTCATTCCAAGTATTAATCCCACCATATACCCCTGGAGAGAATCAGCATAAGATAACCTGGTCTTAGGGACGCGATACCAATTAAAGCATTTTTTTAGTTATTACATTTGACTATTTTCTCTTTAAATATTATTATTTTATCAAATAAACAAAAGGAAACAACAGATTATGAAATGCTCCAAATGTCATTTTGATAATCCCGCTGATACCCGCTTTTGCGGTAAGTGTGCAACCCCACTTCCTTCTCCAGATGAAATCTCTGTTTGCCATACTAAGACTCTCGAGACACCCATGAAAGACTTAACCACAGGAATAACTTTGGCTGGAAAGTACAAGCTCATTAAAAAACTGGGAGAAGGGGGCATGGGTGCCGTGTTTCTGGCCGAACAGACTGAGCCAGTCCGACGACGCGTTGCCCTTAAGATCATTAAACTAGGGATGGATACTAAACAGGTTGTGGCCCGCTTCGAGGCAGAGCGTCAGGCCCTCGCAGTAATGGACCACCCCAACATCGCCAAGGTCTACGATGGTGGAGCCACCCAGACAGGGCGTCCATACTTTGTGATGGAGCTTGTCCGTGGAATGCCTATTATTGAGTACTGCGACAAACATAAACTCTCCATGCGCGAGCGGCTGGAGCTGTTCATTCCGATATGCCATGCGATCCAACATGCCCACCAGAAGGGTTTGATTCACCGTGATCTTAAACCCTCCAACGTGTTGGTGACGGTTCAGGACAATAAGCCTATTCCAAAGATAATCGACTTTGGCATCGCCAAGGCAATAGATCATCGCCTAACCCAGCAGACACTCTACACAGAGCAGGGCCAGCTCATCGGGACACCTGAGTACATGAGTCCTGAACAAGCAGAGATGTCTGGTCTAGATGTGGATACGCGGACGGACATCTACTCCCTGGGAGTCATGCTCTATGAGCTATTGGTGGGAGTGCTGCCGTTTGACCCAAAAACACTCCGATCAGCTGGATTTGGCGAGATTCAGCGAATCATTCGTGAAACTTATCCACCAAAGGCCAGCACTCGTCTAAGCAGCCTAGGCGATACCCAAAGCGTAATTGCTGAACACAGGCGGACAGATCCGACTTCCCTTCATAGACAGCTTAAGGGCGACCTGGACTGGATTCTCATGAAGGCTATGGAAAAGGACCGTACACGCCGCTATGAAACCGCGAATGCTATGGCCCTGGATATCCAGCGGCATATTAGCAACGAACCCGTCTTGGCTCGCCCTCCCAGCACCATGTACCAGCTACAAAAGCTAGTAGCGCGACACAAGACTATATTTGCTTTTGTGGGATTACTGTTTGTGTTGCTTCTGGGATTCGCCATCACTATGACAGTGCAATCGGCCCGGATTGCCACCGAGCGTGATAGAGCCGATAGAGAAGCTACGAAGGCTATGGCTATCAACACGTTCCTAATGGAGACTTTAGGTTCAGCAAACCCGATTGAGGGAAGCAGCCGTGATATCACAGTAGTGGAGGCGCTGAAGACAGCAACTGAAAAAATCGCCGAGTCCTTTGTTGAACAACCAGAGGTAGAGGCAGAAGTCCGTCATACAATCGGGATTACATATCTAAGGCTCGGCCACTACGAGGACGCTGAGAAGTTGCTAAGGTCGGCATTAGAAATTTTTCAAAACACACTTGGTCGAGATCACCCGGATATAGCAGGACCGCTAACTAGTCTTGGTATATTAAGACATGAACTGGGTGATTATAATGAGGCTGAATCGCTTTATCGCGAGGCCCTGGCAATTAAACGCAAATTGCATGGAGACGAAAATGAGGAAGTATTGAATATCTTGAATAACTTGGCTTTGTTAATTCAGGATAAAGGCGACATTGAGGCAGCCGAGCCACTATTCCGAAAGATCTTGGAAGTTGACCGTAAGCTATTGGGAAAGGAGCACCTTAATGTGGCAATTGACCTCAACAATCTTGGCAGGCTTCTTCAGAAAAAAGGGGATTATGAGTCAAGTGAGCTGCTACTTCGGGAGGCAGTTACCATCCTCCGGAAGAAACAGCATCCATGGTTGTCCATAGGCTTAAGCAATCTGGGTGAGTTGCTGAATAAAAAGGGCGATTATAAGGCGGCCGAGCCGATTTTCGTCGAGGCTCTATCGATTGGGTTGAAGTATCTTGGTGATAAGAATCAGGATGTGGCTAAGCTTCGAAGCAGGTACGGTGCGTGTCTGATTAAGCTGAAACGTTTTGAAAATGCGGAAGAGCAACTCCTCGCTGCTCTCCCGGTCTTGCGCGATAGCCTGGGTGAACAGAATGAAAGGACTCAGCAGACGATCAGCTATCTTATCGAACTGTACGAAGCTTGGAGTAAAGAAGATAAGGCGGCTGAGTATCGAGCTCTTCTTGCCTCGCAAAGACAATAATGTAGATCCCTTTTTGGGTAGATTAGGGATTACCTTAAGAGATATCCTTACTCCCAAGTGGCAAAGATAAAGCCATAGAGCATTATCAGAAATTTCTCAATCTCTGGAAGGATGCTGACCCTGGTATTTCTGAATTAATCGATGCTAAAAAGCGACTAACTACCCTAAAAAGTCAGTAATTTTCTGTATTGGCTGATTAGTTGATCTTTCTGACACTACTTTGCTTTTTATTTTAAAGAGAAGAATAGTGCAGAATTAATTATGTGGTTGAATTAATCCTTTTTTTTTGATATGTAAGAAAGTGTTTGAAAAAGAAGAGATCAATTCAAAATGAAGACATTAAAAATTACAAGTGATCTTACAGAGTTAGACAAAATAAGAAGTTTTTTGAAAAAAAATCTCAAGGGATTGAATATTTCAGATAAAGATTACTATAAAATTGAGCTATCACTACTGGAAATATGTGTAAATATCATCAGATATGCCTATCCCAAGGAGAAAGGCGAGATCTCCTTTAAGACTTGGCATCGAGAGGGAAAGATATTTTTAGAAATAAGGGATAAGGGTATTCCTTTTGATCCAAGAAAAGCGAAGAAGCCTGATATAGGGGAAATCATCAGGAATGAGAAAAAAGGTGGATTAGGAATTCTCCTTTCCTCCAAGCTTATGGATGGATTTGATTATAAGCGAGAAAATAATCAGAATATTCTGACTATGTATAAGAAAATTAAAGAGGCTTGAGCCTCGGAATCAGTATAAGACTTTATCCTCGCCCTGCTTCTGGATAAGTTTGTCGATTTCCTTGAGTATCAGCTCCTTCCGAGTGAGGACAGCGTTAATTTCTTTATCTTTCAAATATTCCCCGACAATGTCTTTTATCAATTCAAAATTCAAGGCCTTTATTTTCTCGACAAAAGCCCGGGGAAGCTCTCTCATAAGCTTTGGTCCTTCTTTATGTTTCTCGGTAAAGATGAGTTCTTTAGTGAATTTTTTGGAAGATCTGAAGGAACGGGAGTGGTCGATGAGGATCATACGCCAATCCTTAGTAATGAGAATATTCCCCGCATGACGGTCTTCGTTGCCAATCAAGTTATCGAAGGCTCGTTGCAAGTAGATTGCCCTATTCCAATAGAAGACTTTGTAAGAGGGAATTTTAATTTTTCTCTCATTTTTCTCCCTAAGTTTCATTTCATATTCCACCCATAATTGACAGGAGCCTCGATCTCCCTGAAATCTTCTTTCCACAGTGGGTGAGACCATATTCAGACCTAAATACTTGTCTAATCGGTAGGCAGCGATTTCCCATTTCCAGCCTTCAATATACCCTTTCATCCGGCCCTCTGGGTTCTTCCACAACGCATCTCTAGTGATGCCGTCTTTTTCCAGAGTCAGCACCCAGGGTTCAGTGACTGCCTCTCGCCCTTTCTTCTGGTAAAAACTTGTAATTTCTGCTGTTTTGAGGAATTCTTCCCATTTGGCTCTTTCTGCCAGTTCTTCTGGAGTGAACTGAGCTATGGATTGAAAATGAAAACCCAGGAAAATTATAAAGAAGAAAAAGGTAATGATTCTTTTATTCATCTTTTCCCCTCCTTCATAATTGAGATTTTCTGATTAATTTATCTTAAATATGGCATAAAATAAGACATTAATACAAAACTTTATCTTCGCCTTTTTCTTTTATCATTTCATCGATCTCCTCTAAAAGAAGCTGTTTGCGGATGAGAATAGCTTTTATCTCTTTGTCCTTCAAATAGGGACCCACAGCTTTTTTGATGTTATCAAAGTTCAAGGTTTTAATCTTTTCCACGAAAGCCCGAGGAAGTTTTCTGAATGGTTGAGGGCGACCTTCGGCATTCTTTCCAAAAAGGAGTTTCTCAGTGAATTTCTTAGAGGAACGGAAAGAACGGGAATGGTCGATGAGAATCATACGCCAATCCTTGGTATAGCGGATATTTTGCTGGGTTCGGTCTTCGTTGGCGATCAAACTGTCAAAAGCTCTCATTAAATACTTCATTTTGCTCCAATGGTCGGACTTAGTAGGAGGAATCTGAATTTTTTGTTCCATTCTTTCAAGATCGCTGTATTCATGCTCAACCCAAAGCTGAAGAGACCCTCTCTTCCCCCTAAATCTTCTCTCGACTGTGGGCGGAACCATATTTAACCCCAAAAGTTTATCCATCTCGTAAGCAGCGATTTCATACTGCCATCCTTCAAGGTAGCCCTTCTGGATACCGCTGGGGTTCTTCCATACACCATTTCTTTCTACATCTCCCTTTTTTAAGTAGACCTCAATCGGCTTTGTAACACCTTCCCTTATATCTTTGTATTTTACTATCTCTGCAGTTTTGAGGAATTTTTCTATTTCTTCCCTTTGGGCAATCTCAGCAGGAGTGAACTGTCCGTTGGCCTTATAGCTTTGAGCTATGAGAAGAAATAGAGTGATAATAAGAAAAATTTTTCGTTTCATTTTTTTCTCCTTATTCGAAGCTTTCCCCAAAATATTTTGATAATAATATAACTCTATTTTTTTAGAAAATCAAATCAAAACATTGACATGAATTTTTTTAATGTTATAAATTTTCTTTTCGAGGTAAAGAAAAAGTGATTGCCTTAAAAATAAATAAATGATATTTGGCTTTTTTTAAATCTCTTGCTAATATAATTTATTTAAAGGAGAATAGAGAATGAAAATAAGGTTTTTCTTGTTGAGTGCCTTAATCCTATTAGCCAATTGTTTGCCGGCAAAATATTCCCCAACAATTCGATTTCCTTATACATGGCTTGGAAACATTGACCAGCAAAATTTTGTCGAGCCTTCTGGTATTTGTTTTCATCCCCTTAGGAAAACTCTTTTTGTAGTGAGTGATGAGGGAAAGATTGTTGAGATGGAGACTGATGGAACGCCTGTTTTTAATTTAAAGATTCCTGGAGATTTGGAAGGAGTAACAGTTAACCCTCAATCAGGGCTTCTATACCTAATAATAGAGGGAGAGGACATCATCCTTGAGTTTGACCCTGATAAGAAAGAAGTCACCCGAAAATTTCCCGTTAATAGAGAATTCCAAGGCGATCCCAACTTTCTCCAAAAGCAGGAGAAGGACTATGATAACGGCATTGAATCCATTGCTTTTATCTCGAATGAAAATCATCCTGAAGGAGGAACTTTCTATGTGGGTAATCAAGACGATCCTCCTTGTATAATGGAAATTCTGGTTCCTCTAAAATCAAGCCAAGCTGAGACTGCGGAAGCTCGGATTACCAGGGTTTTACCCTTCAAAATGGATGACCCTGCAGCTATGTATTATGATTCTAAAGCAGGACTCTTAAATGTTGTCAGCGATGCAGATAACATCTTGGTGGAGATAACCCTGGAAGGAAAATTAGCCAAAGAATATGCTTTTCTTGGGGACAATCAGGAAGGACTTGCCAGGGATGAGGAAGGCTATTTGTACATTGCCCAAGATTCAGGGGGAATAATTAAGGTAAAAGACCTGAGAAAATAAAAAAACAAAGCTCAAAATCCAAATGTCAAATGAATGATATTGAGATTTATTGAAACTCATTGAGATTCTTTGAGATTTGT
>JBHIEG010000042.1:0-10583 GCA_046760505.1 Candidatus Hydrothermarchaeota archaeon | reverse complement strand
ATGCCATTCTATCTATACGGTCCGCTGTTTATACCCCAGACGATAGACAAAGATTCCTATGCATTCTCAAATTATAGGGCTGAAAAGGGAGTGGAGTTCTTAAACAATCAGATAGATGACAAATACGAAAAAAGTGGAGTCATATCCCTCTGGCTTACTACGGAGGGAAGTGGCAAATACCCGTGGAAACTCAATTCAATTTTAAATCATTTAAAGACCAAGCCATATGTCTGGGATGCAACCTACTATGAACTCTACAACTGGTGGAAACACAGGGAAAACATAGATATAGTACATTCCCATATAGAAAATAACACTCTTCAAATAGTAGTAACGGCGCAAGATTACATAAACGGGGCAACGATTGAGGTCGAAATGCCTCCAACTACAAATTTCATAGAGGAAGTAGGTGGGGCTAAGACATATAGGCTTGAATACGGAGATAATGAGAGAAAACTTATATTGGTATCAGACTTGACAAAGGGCAGAAATACAATAACCGTTAAATACCATTGATGTCTCAACCAGGTCTCCTATAACTCTTAACGCTTTAATGGAAGAAAGCAATAGGTAAAATTACAAAGCGATAAAACTGTTTTGAGGTGCAAAATGAGGAAAGCCCTACTATTTATCATAGGCTTGTTGATTATACCCTCTCTAGCAGGAAATGGTCCGCCGGATTTGCATGTAAGTATTCAAGGTCCTGAAGAAATCACATCCGGTGGAACAGAGATCTATGCATTGATTATCAGAAACGATGCTCTCAATGGAACAGCCTTTAATGTTGTAGTGAATGGAAAATTATCTAATTCTAACCTCTATTTTTTGTCTACAAGTACGAGCACAATAAAAGGGGAGATAGGAGAAATAAATCCGGGAGAGTACAAAAAGTACCAGTTCTCAATCGGTTCAAACATAGAGCCTGCCTCAAATAAAACAGAGATGAGTTTCACCATAGATTATGGATGGATAAAGTGCACCGAAGAATACTGCCCCATAGAACCAAACGTGTTTGAAAGTATTGAATTCTCGAAGGTAATAAAGATCAACACGGAAGAGTACACTTCTGAGGAGAAAAGAATTCGGGAAACTCAATCCCAGCTGAATAAATTAAAGGCGACCCTATCGCTTTATGAGAAACAAACTAAAGAATGGAAAGAGAAAAAAGAGAAATATGAAGAAGAAGCAAAATACTGGGAAAAACAAGCCCAAATATACAAAGATAAATACTTTGAAAAGAGAAAAGAATTCGAACTTTTGTATGAAAAAGTAAATGAAGCAAAAAGAAATAACGGATACATCAGACTCGTATTCAGTATATTGATCGGTTCGATTGTAATAGCAGCTGGATTAAAAAACGGTCTGAGAAGATCCAACAAAAGAAAAAAGAGGCTCGGTCTCAGATGATTAAGTTAAAAATTCTTCTCTTGATTTTAATGCTGTTATTTTTTTGTCCAGTCTGCAGCCACCAAGCAGTTTTACTGGAATATTTCTGGAATGAAGACTGCGGCGCCTGTAAACTTGTTGAACCAATGCTTGAGGAGATTAAGAGTAGATATGGCGACAATGTGGTGATAAAAAAGTACAACACAAGGGATCCAACGAGCAGACCTTTTATAGATAAATACAACGTAGAATTTCTCCCACACATCGTTGTTGACGAGCACATCGCCCTGGTAAAGTATCAGGAGATAAAAGCGAACTTGTTCCGTGTGGTCCAAGAAGAATTAGAGGCAGGCGGAATACCAATATCACTCCCGAGCGAGGTTGAGGTATCTTCAGAAGGGGTAATCTTTCTAAGGGATCTTGCGAAAACAAATATTGAGAGAGTGGACGAAGAGATTTTGAATGTAAGATCCATCGGAATGAGTACTTCTAAACCAAGGGAGTTGTTGGCATCAGCAAGGGATGTATTTTTGGCAGCAGAAACTTTTTTTGAAAGAGATGACCTAGTCAATGCCGCAAGAGAATATCAGAAGGCTAATTCCCTTGCTGAAGAGGCATACAGTACATTGATAGAGAATGAGAGGATTTATGCCAAAAGTAGAATAGATGAAGCCAGTGGAGTTATATGGGCACTTAAACAGTCGATAGAAAGGGCAAAAAAAGAAGGTGAAGACGTGAGCGATGTTAGCGAAAAGCTTGCGAGGGCAGAGTATCAACTCTCCGTTGCCTGGAATGCTTTTGAAGAAGAAGACTACGTAAAGGCTATTTCGTGGGCTAAAACCACTATAGATACGAGTGAAAATGTTAAACAGGGATTTTACGAGTCAAGATTGACACAACTTCAAAAAGACATATACTATTATTCCCAGCAAGTTGAGAGTAAACAAAAAGAGATGTATGAGGAGATGAAAAGAGCAAAAGATAAAAAAAGACTGGCAGATTATTACAAAAACGATACTAGACTGTATAGGGACTGGTACGAAGTATACCAAACCAAAATAATGCAAAAAAAGAAAGAATTAGATGAATTATCTATAAAGACAAAGATATGGAAAGGTGGAATCGGATTAATACTAGGAAGCATGCTAGTTTTCAGCATTTTCAGAAGGATAAGGAGTTAGAAAATTGATTGAGGCTCATATGTTAATAGAGACTCAAAGTAACGACCGAGAGCTGTTAGAGATTAGTATGGAAACCTTGATAAAGAAAATAAGAGAACAAAAAGATTTAGAAGTAAAAGAACTTAATGTTGACGAAATAATCAAGGATAATGAAACTTATTCAGGATTTTTTGAGGTATCTTTTCTTGCAAAAGACCTTATTACCTTATCAAAGGCAACAATGCGTTATGCCCCTTCAGCAATAGAAATAATCTCTCCATTACAGATAAAACTGACAAAAAAAGAGTTTTTGGAGGTACTATCCGCTATATCTTACTACGTTAGAATGCTATACGATAAATTTAAAGTTACATTTCAGGTTGATTTGGAAGATTTGCCTGAAGTACGTGAATTAGATGAGTTTGAGTTGGATGAAATGAGAAAAGAACAAGCGATTTTAATGAAGTTCGCATTTGAGGCGAAAGGAAAGGACGAGGAAGAATTGAAAAAAAATCTTTTACTTCTAATTCAAGATCCTGATTTAATAATTGAAAGAGTAGAAACCATTAAAACTAAAGAAAGCCATGGATTTGAGGGTCTTATTGGAGTCAGGCTCTTTTCCACCTCTTTTACATCTTTAATAAATCTTATTCTGAAGGGGAACCCGGTTGCGATGGAGATTCTTGAGCCTGAAGAAATAACGATCAGTGCTAGAGATCTGCAGAATGCATTGAATGATTTATCAGGGGTCTTTTACGACGTTTCGCACATGATTCTTTTCTCGCACTAGTTTTTTATTTGAGTTTTTACAAATTAACTGTATCATACCTAAAAGGAACGACTATGAAGGTTAAAGACATAATGACCAAGAATGTAATTACCGTAGGTCCAGATGAAACTGTTCTAGATGTTGTGAATATACTGAAAAATAATAGAATCAGTGGATTACCTGTAATTCTTGAAGGAAAAGTTGTTGGAATAGTAACTGAAGCGGATATAATGGAAATATGTGAAAAGGAGACAGTAGGACATTTGTATGTCTGGGAACTCTCATCAAAAATTAGAGAAGAATTAGATAGGGCCCTTAGGGATATTGAAAGGAATGCTTCAACAAAAGTGAAGGAGATTATGACCAAAAAGGTAGAAACAGTCTCTCCTGAAACTGGTATTTCTGAAGCAGCACGTATAATGAGCGAAAAACACATAAATAGACTTCCTGTGGTAGATGAAAAAGGAAAACTCGTAGGAATCGTTTCGAGAGCCGATATAATACAGGCTATAGCTGAATTCTCTGGATAGGATGGATGAGGAAAAATAGTGTGGTCGTGATACTATGAACTTAGCCGGTATGGTACCTATCAGCGAGGAAAATGTCCTTCTTATCTTCGGCATTGCCATAGCGATGGGATTCTTTGCTGGTAGATTCTTTCATAGGATTGGAATACCAGAGGTAGTTGGATTCATCTTAATGGGTGTTCTCCTTGGAGAATCTCTCGTAGGGATTTTTTCAACCGAAATACTGGATAAGTCAAGACCATTGATATTGCTGGCTCTTGCATTCATCGGTTTCAATATTGGAGGTCACTTCAGGATAGAAACTGTCAAAAGATTGGGTAAAAGCATTTCAACAATTTTGATTTTCGAATCTCTAATGGCGTTTATCCTTGTAACGTTGGGAATATACCTTTATACGAAAAAATTGCACTTGGCATTGATTTTCGGAGCAATATCCTCAGCTACCGCACCTGCGGCTACTGTCGATGTTTTGTGGGAGTATAGATCCAAAGGCGTTCTAACTACGACTCTACTGGCAATTGTTGGTTTAGATGATGCTGTATCAATAATTTTGTACAGTTTTGCCTCGTCTTATGCTAAAATATTTTTTGGTGAGAGCTTAGTTTCATGGCTTTACGCTATAGGAAAACCTTTACTGGAAATATTCGGATCTGTGGCATTAGGATCCATATTAGGAATTTTCCTTGCTTTTTCCTTGAAGAAAGTGACAGATAGAACAGGAGAACTTATTCTAACCGTTGCCCTTATTACCATAGGCTGCGGTATTTCTGAAAAATACGGTCTTTCCTGCATCCTAACTAGCATGTTATTTGGAGTTTCCTACATTAACCTTGCAGAAAGTGACGAGGTCTTCAACATAGTTCAAGTAGTAGTTCCACCCATATACGTCATTTTCTTCGTATTCGTTGGTGCCAGACTAAAAATAGGCTTACTAGCAAAAATGGGAGCCATCGGTTTGATTTATCTTATTTTAAGGAGCCTTGGAAAAATGACAGGCGCCACCCTAGGTTCCTGGATATCAGGCGCGAGTGAAAATGTACGTAAGTACCTGAATCTGTGCCTGTTCTCCCAAGCAGGGGTTGCTGTAGGATTGGCCTTGGCTATTTACCATGATTTTGCTACATTAGGTCCTGCTGCTCAAGAAATGAGCCTTTTGGTGATAAATGTGATAACTGCCACAACATTGGTGCTCCAGATAATAGGTCCTCCAAGCGTAAAGTATGCGATAGTAAAGGCCGGAGAAGTGGGAAAAGCGCCTGCCATTGAAATTTAAAATGTTAAATTTTATAGGATTTCTATTTCAATCATGTTATCCTTATTTTTGAGCTTTATTTTGTGATTTCCTGACTCCAGAGTCATTTTTTTTGTAGAATATGGCAACTCAACATATGTATAGGGCTTATTATCCTTATAAATCCAGATTCTTTTCCCAGAGAATGAAATGAAGTAGTTTTCAGGTATAGATATCTCATAAAACATGAACGATTCTCCTTGAGCCATCATTACCTCATGTAAGGGTTTCTTTATATTCTGAACTTCGCTCATGAATCTTAACTCTTCAATGGATTCTTTCATATTTCCCGTAAGCCAAACACCAAATGAAAACAATATAGCAAACAAAACAGCGAATTTAACAGGTTCCAATGGGTCCATGACCTCGGAATTTATTCCATACTATAAGAATACTTGCATCGAATTTGTACTCTGTGGGGAGGGGAGAGCGCCAGTAAGGCGAGCAATCAGGGGTAATGAGAGAGCTGGCGCTCGGAACTATGAACATAGCGATTATATTTAAATTTAGTTGTTCGATGCTCTCATGGGAGAAATAGAAGTTAAAACAGTCTTGTGGGGCATTAGTTAAGAACACTAACCGCTATTTCAATATATTCCTCTAAGATTTGCCCTTTATGAGATTTATGTGACATGAGCGTGGTAGAGGTTTATATTTTCATCTAGTTCATCAAGAGATATGTTCAAGAAAAATGATGTGGAGTTACTGAGGAGGATTTCCGATTTGGAGAATAACTACAGGTATTTACTGCAGGAATTAAAAATATTGAAGGCTAAGCATGAGATTTTGACAAGAACAATCGTAAGACTGAGTAAAAATGAAAAAAAATGACTGTGAAATCATGTTTAATGAAGATGAGCAATGGATCGATTGTAAAAATTGTGGGTTAGAGGGTTCTCTAATCAATTGTGGAATAGAAATCATCGACAAACTCAAAAAAAAGCCTTTAGTCTTCTTTGATGGATATTGCAAGGTTTATGAGGAGGAAAGTGTAGAAAAAATTTTTTATCTAAGAGATCTTATAGAAAAAGTTTCTCATTTCCTCCAAAGCAAAATATGTGATGATTGCCATGGAGAGAGGAAATATCTGGTTTTAAAATTATTTTCTGAAGAAAACTTAGAAAAAAGAGAAGATCTATGTAAGAAGTGCAATGAATATCTAATATCCTTGCACTCAAACCTCAAGGCCTTTTTAAAAAATTTAAAGGTATCTTGGCATGTACGTCCATATGGCTCAGGAAGACATAAAATCATACCAAATGAAGAGGTCGTCATACTAGATTTTTACAAAATAGATGATGCCAGCGTATACATCCTCGAAGGGAATGAAATAACTTACTTCTTAGATTTACCTGAGTTTCACTTCACTCCAAAACAATCTAAAATTTTTTACGAGGTTGCGAATGATCTTACTCACCAATACAGAGAGGTTTCAAAGATTTTTATCGAGAGATCTTATGAGTTGGAAATTGGAGAGGTTGAGGAGTTAATAGGTTTTTTTGATCGATTTATAGCCTTTGGGCCCTTGGAATACCTGATGAAAGATCCAAAAGTTTTAAACATATACGTTGACCCTCCAAAAAATCTGACTCCTCTTTACTTAGAGCATAGCGATTTTGGATTAATCTCTTCCAACTTAAGGCCTTCTTATTTTGAGTTGGAGAGATGGTCAATGTTGATTTCCTCTATCTGTAAGAGACCATTTGACAGTGCGCATCCAGTGCTAGATGCTGAGATCAGAGACTCAAGAATAATGGTTACAAGACCTCCTTTTACGCCGGATGGGATATCTCTGAGTATGAGAAACTTCAGGAGTAAACCATGGACATTTCCACTTTTAATCAGCAAAGGCATGCTTGATCCTTTTTCAGCGGCTTTTTTGGACTTCATGCTATTAACTGGGGCTTCAATGATAATAATTGGCCATAGGAGTGCTGGGAAAACTTCTTTGCTTTCTGCATTGCTTGCTCAACTGCCTAAAGATGAGAGAATAACTGTAATCGAAGATACACTAGAACTGCCGGTCCATGATTTCAAGAAGTGTGGAATGAAGATATTGAGAAGTAAGATTAAGAGCGTACTCGAAGATGATGATACCATTGAAATGGATGCAGAAAAGGGTCTTAGAGCACAACTGCGGGCTGGAGAATCAGTTATTGTGGTGGGAGAGGTCAGGTCAAAAGAAGCAAAGATATTGTGGGAGGGACAAAGGATTGGCGCCTCGACTAAGGCTGTGCTAGGAACATTACATGCCCATACTGCGAAAGATTGTTTCGAGAGGGTTGTATTTGATCTAAATGTACCGAAACAATCCTTTAAAGCAACTGATTTGCTGATTTCGGTTTCGATAAAACAAAGAAAGAAAAAGTATTCGAGGAAGCTGATTTCAATCGAAGAACAAATTCCTTGGCTTGAAGATCCTGTAGCTGAGGAAGCATTCAAAAAGTTGTTTGTTTTTGACGAAGAAATATTCTCGTGTGTACCGGGCGATCTAACTAAATCACTTATGCTCAAAGAAAAATCCAAAAAAATTGGGTTTAAGTTCTCTGAAGCGATGAACTACTTGGAAAACCGGTGTCTATTCTTTGATGAAATATTAGATATGGGAAGCAGAAATGCCAGATTACTTGAGTTAGATGAATTCTTTAGATTAAACAATCTTTGGCACAAATTTTTTGGAGAAAAAGATATTTATAGCCTATGGAGAGAGGAGGTAACTGGTTTTGGATATCGATGATTGTACCCTTCCCTTATTTGGTACAATCTTTTTTGTACTTGGCTTTTTTGCCGGTTACGAATGCTCTCTACTCGGAATTTTTTTTATTGTCCTTTCATCAATAAAGAAAGAAGAAAAAGATAGGGAAATCGATCTAGTTTCTGATTTAATTCCCAAAATAATAGCTTATTTAAAGATTAGACCTATATTATCATACGCTTTTGAAAATACAGCCAAATATAATCGATTAGCCAATGAGATAACGTGGAAGGTGAGGGTAAATCATTACAATACATATACAAGCGCAATTAAGGATTTGGCAAGTAAATTTGAGGGTTTCATTTCTCTCTCACTGTTAAGGATAATTTCAGCGATAGAAAATAAAAGCTTGGATGAAAGAGTAACACAACTGGATCAAATTTTGAATAGTTTTTACAGGGCACAAAATTTGGATAAAAAAGTTAAAGCTCAAAGATTAAGGATAAATTCCTCTTTTTTTCTGATGTTTTGCGTAATACTGCCTTTGATGATTGGAATAGTGTTGGTAATTATGTTGGGTTTTACCGAATATGATGAATTTCTCATCATATTCTATTTCTTCGTCTTCTATCCTCTCCTTTTATTCTCATCCGGTGTTCATTTGTTTGAATTAGAAGTTATTAATGTGAAAGACAAGAAAAATCCCCTTGGAATTTTTTTTAGTATCTTATTTCTCGCTATATTCTTCAATAAAATAGATCTAGCCTTACTTTTTTCTTTATCACTTGGAATCTTCTTCTTATCAAGTTTCTTTTTACCAAACATCGATATTTTCAGGGGAAAATACAAAAGAGATCTCGAGGAGGAGTATTACATAGATTTTTTCTACCATCTATCTGTCCAACTAGAGCAAACAAAGAGCCCGTTGAACGCCTTGAAATCTTTGGAAAAAATCGTTCCCAAAGAAATTTGTCCAGATATAGAGAGAATTATCTCCAGATTTATGGACAGAAATTCGGAAGAAAATGAATACCTTAGATTGTTACTTTTAATACTGGATGATTTAGGAAGAGAAGATTATCACGCATGTTCAAGGACTTTAGATAGCGTATATCAAAATTTGAAGGCAAAACAGATGTTTGAGAAAGAAAGCAAAGAAATGTTAAGAGAAAGCACGGACGCATTCAAATGGGGATCTCTACTGGCAGTACCTCTGCTAAATGCCACAACCGGCATTGCATACAGTACTTTAGCGCATGTGAACTATCTCATATTTTCTTCTCTTAGCCCACCAACTGTTAAAATCCACACAATTCTCGCTCTGGCTACGGTTGTGATTTCAACGATTTTGGCAATTTTCTACGCTCAAATCAAAGGAGATGGGCTAATAAACTCATATATTGGTTTGTTTGTCTCAATTTCTTCATTTTTATTCGCATTTGTGATATCATTCACGCCAAAATTTGTATTTAACTAATTAAATCTTGCCTGATAGATAAGAGAAATGAATTATAAATAAGGTAGGGCCGGGGCCGAGATTCGAACCCGAGTCATGGGATCCACAGTCCCATAGGATAACCACTACCCCACCCCGGCCACGTTTTGATCTGGAAGCCTTTGGTAAGGTCTTGTTTATATATGTTGCTGTACAGTAATATCAATAATATTCCGCAATGTTTTGCCATAAAAATGTTTAACTTGATCTAGTAGGATAGATACTCTAGACAACATGGATGTTAAAAAGGTTTTTATCTGAGAAGAGAGATCTTATAGTTGGAATCAACCTAAAAATTTAAATACCCGGTATCAATCAATTAAATGTTGCCCTGCGGTAGAAGGCGTGGATCCGAGAGAGGAGAAACTCCTCAATATGACGAACCGATTCCTGCCGTAGGTACAGGAGATGTGGATCGAAGTACTCGCAAGAGTTTCGATCCGAAAAAAGCCCTGGTAGACCATAATACCGTCAAAAAATGCGACCACTCCAATCCGGTTGATCCTGCCGGAGGCCACTGCTATCGGGATCCGACTAAGCCATGCGAGTCGAGAGGGTTCGGCCCTCGGCGAACTGCTCAGTAACACGTGGGTAACTTACCCTCTGATCCGGGATAACCCCGGGAAACTGGGAATAATACCGGATAGACCGAGGGACCTGGAATGGCTCTCGGTCCAAAAGGATCGCCTTCAAAGGCGATACCTGTCAGAGGATAGGCCTGCGGCCGATTAGGTAGTTGGTAGGGTAACGGCCTACCAAGCCGACGATCGGTACGGGCCGTGAGAGCGGTAGCCCGGAGATGGATCCTGAGACACGGATCCAGGCCCTACGGGGCGCAGCAGGCGCGAAACCTTCGCAATGCGAGAAATCGTGACGAGGGGATCCCGAGTGCGGGTGCATTGCACTCGCTTTTCCGAAGTGTAAAAAGCTTCGGGAATAAGGGCTGGGCAAGACTGCTGCCAGCCGCCGCGGTAACAGCAGCAGCCCGAGTGGTGGCCGCTATTATTGGGCTTAAAGCGTCCGTAGTCGGCCTTGCAAGTCCTTGGTGAAATCTCATGGCTCAACCATGAGGCGTGCCAAGGAAACTGCTTGGCTTGGGGCCGGGAGAGGCCAGAGGTACTTCAGGGGTAGGGGTGAAATCCTATCATCCCTGAAGGACCACCAGTGGCGAAGGCGTCTGGCTAGAACGGGCCCGACGATGAGGGACGAAAGCCAGGGGAGCGAACGGGATTAGATACCCCGGTAGTCCTGGCCGTAAAC
>JBHIEG010000041.1:0-10591 GCA_046760505.1 Candidatus Hydrothermarchaeota archaeon | reverse complement strand
ATCTCCAAAAGAGCTGCTCTATCTCGAAGAGGTAGTTCCTTTGATCCACCTTTATAAAAGGTGGAGGGAGATCATTAGGTCGAATTGCAAGCAATTCAACATCTCAAATAGAACTCCTCGAAAAAAGCAAAGCAAAATGTATGGGAGATGTTCTACCTCCGAAGGAAGTAGTACTTTTGTCCCACCTTTATAAAAGGTGGTGGAGGTTCCTTTGGTCAACATTTAATAAAGATTGATTAGATGAGTAATTAGATGAGTAATTTTACTGCCTAATCAGGCAAGAACTCCTTCGTCTTCTGCAATATTTCAATTAATGTGTCCACCGTTTCTTTGGTAGCAGGAAACGCAGCTCCATCTCTCGTAGGTATCATTGTGTCGCCTCTTCGGACCCACTTTCTTACCCCAAGAACGATACCTGCTCTTGGATTTTCAGCAACACTAACCCTTATTTCCACTCCCTCACTCGTCTTAATACCCTCTGAAAAGATTTCTTCCCATTTCATATTCATCACTTCCAAAATACAACAAAAAGTAATTGAATCTATATTATTTTACTTTTTTGCACAATTCTGTCTATATATAATGATACATCACGAAATTATCAACTTTTACGTAATACGAGATTTTTTCTGCTTCTTTTATTATTTTCATTTATCATCCACAAAGATATTTAAGTATCGCAACACATAAAAAATGGGGTTGAAAGTGGAGACTTTTGTTGTTGGTGATAGAGGTATAAGAAGAGATCAGACGGTAGTTATGAATAAAGAGGATATGGAGCGGCTTAATATCGGAGAGATGAGCCCAATAATATTAAAGACTCCCCAGTATTCGAGTGCCGCGATTGCTGTTTCCAAAGATCCTGACCCCTATACCGAAATCTATGCGGAAGTAGGAGAAGTGTTATTAGGGACAGATTTGCAGGACTCTCTGGGAATAATGGAGGCAGATGAGGTAGTTGTCGAGGTTCCTGAGACAGTAGTAGAGTTGAAAGACCTCCTTATTAGACCCGGTGGCAGCGGAATAGATGTGGATAAGATAAATGCATTTACCCGGAGGGGATTGCTTAAGAAAATTCTCTCGAGTAGACCCTTGATCAAAGATCAGATATTAATCGTACAGGAAGACATCAACATTCAGGTTGAAAAGTCCGCCCCTTCTTTAGACAATAACGTGGTGGGTATGGTAACCGATGATACAGGGATAGAGGTAAACATATCGCTCGTAAGTGGATACGTGGGATCGGATGTTGTACTTGTAATAGACAAATCAAACAGTATGGAAGGAAAGAGGATTGAGGAAGCTAAAAAAGCAGCGATAGAGTTTTTCAAGACAAAAGTAAGTGCAGCAAGATTAGTACAGCATATAGGTGTTGTTGCGTACAGCACAGACGTAGAAGAAATCGTTCCCATGACCCCGGCGCATGTAGACAAGATGGAGTTTTTCGAGGAAAAAATAAAGGGAATTAAGCCAGAAGGAATAACCGCTCTACTGGATGCTACTGCCTATGCGATAGATATGCTAAAAAAATCCCAAGGAGAGAACATAAAGGAAATAATCTTGCTTACGGACGGATACGAAAACGCCAGCAAAAACTACGATGTGACTGACGTAGACAAGGTAGCATCGATGGCAAAAGATCAGGGTATAATCCTTTTTGGAGTAGGAGTTGGCGACGCAGATATAGATTTTCTTAAATACCTCGCTGAACCAACTGGAGGTAGCGTCTACAAGGCAACTCCTGATGAGTTGAGAAAACTCTGGAAAGAATTCGCCCAAACACTTAAGATTCGTGCTGCATAGAGGTAAAGAGATGGAATTTCTGGTAAAAAAAATTCTTGAAAATATTGATGGTAAAGTAATGCTAAACAAGGAGAGTATCTTGGCTCTAGGATCTTCTGAGGGAGATAATGTATTAGTCAAAGGATTTACCGAGACACTCGCCACCGTAGAACTTAATGAGGATCTAGAAGCTAATGAGATTATACTAGGACTGGACATTGCTGATTCGGCCTCTGTGCTAGAGGGAGATCTTTTGGAAGCATATCGAATGGCTGATATACCAACAGCGAGTGAGGTAATCTTAAGGATAGAAAAAAACTCGGATTTAGCTAAATTTAATGAGAAGGAGTATGGGAAAACGTTATGCAATAAAGTCCTCAAGGAAGGAGAGAAGATTTCAGTCATTGATGTCAAAGCATTTGTTCAAGAACTCTGGCGAGAAAACTTACCGCTTGAGGTAGCAAAAATCGATGAAAAGACATCTATCAGAACAGTATCCGGGGAGTATAAGAAAATAAATCTCTACTTGGTTTGTGATATAACTGAAGAAAAATTAGAGGAGACAAAAGAATTGATAGATTTAATACTCAACTCATCTCCTCTCAGAAGTATAATAGAAGAGATGACTGTGTTTTTCTACGATGGAAATGACTTGATTGAATTACAATTACCATACTTGCCTGTGGAAGGATCAAAGCCTGTAAATCTATTGTTGGAGAGGCTAGTTAAATGATTATAGATGCTCATACCCACATAGGCAATGACAAAGATGGCTCTCAAATGAGTGCGAAAACCCTATCCTTCGCCCTTAGGAGTTTAGGCATCGATAGGGCTGTAGTATTTCCCATGGATGAAATAGATGCTGGATCGTGTTTCAGAGAGGCAAATGACAAGCTTAGCCGAGAAATTTCCATGTTTCAAGATAGGTTTATTGGCTTCTGTAGAATAGATCCTAAGCACGTGAATGCAATAAGTGAACTGCAAAGATGCGTAAAATTCCTCAACTTAAGGGGGGTTAAACTACACCCCAGAATGCAAAAATTCAGAGTAGACAGTAATGAAGTTCTCTACCTAATATTAAACGCCCGCCTCCTCAGTGTTCCAGTGATATTCCATACGGAAGTTAACTACGGGGTAAATGGAGAACAAAGATATATGCCAGAGGATTTTGAATCTTTGCTTTATTCTGTAGAGGAAAGCGTCCCCGGTGCTAAAATTATTCTTGGACACTCTTTTTCTCAGGGAATGGGAACTGAAAAGGCTATAGATCTTGCATTGAAGTTTTCTGACATTGTCTATTTGGAACTCTCCATAAATAGAATAGAATTCGTAAAAAACATTGTTGAGCACGTGCCTCCCTCAAATATCCTTTTTGGAACAGATTTGCCTTATGGGATGGCTAAAAACATCCTTACAACTAAAAAATTTATCCAGGAGACCGATCTTCTATCTGAAGAGGATAAAAAGATGATCCTTGGCGAAAATATCGCCAATCTCACCACTAGAGAAGGATACACAAAACAAATGATAGCAAAGACAAGGAAAGAAATCAAGGGCTTAGAAAATAATTACGTCGGGGCAGTTGCTGTAATCAACTCCGTAGACAAAGATCCTGCTCATCTTATAAAGAGAAAATGGACAAGTCTGATTTACAATGTCTTAGGTAAAGTCGAACCTCTGATAAATCCAATCGATAAGGAAAATCACAATTTTTCAAAAGATGTTTACCTTTATGCGACTGATAAAAACTTTGATTTACCTGTAAGCATTATAGCAAAGGAGAAGGAAAAAAAACTGTATGTGTTTGTCCCGTCTATTCGTATAAAAGAAGATACAATAAGATCAAGCAAGATTATTGAAGAAGATGATGTAGTTTTAGTAAAAGACTGTGCTCTATCCTATAAACCAACAAACAAAACAGAATCCTTGGATGAAATATTCGTAAAGATAGCTCAACGAATAGCGAGCACGTTAAATAAAGACTATACGGTAAAGCGGGTAGTTTACGAAAATTGAAGGAGGTGAAAGCATGAAGATTCTTAATGTAAAGATATTCAGAGAACTGTTGTACAAACCAGAGGCATATCTCAACCAAGCAACCATGGAAGATCTGGGAATAAGCGAGGGAGATTATGTAATAGCTGAGTCTCCAGGAGGAAAAGCAGTATACAAGGCAAAGCCAGGTGACGTCTCGGAGAAAGAAATCGGACTGGGCGCAGATATACTAGACGTTCTCGGGTTACTTGATGAAGGAGACGAAGTACAAGTCTACAAGGCTGAAAAGACGGTTGAGATCGAAAGAGGATACATATCTACTGCCACAGCATTAGATGGAAAGAAAGTGAACATGTTACCATCTTTGTACGAAATTTTGAGGGAGAGACCTTTCCTTAAGAATCAGTTTGTGGTTCTCCCTGAAGATATAAAGGTGCAGCTAGATAGTACTGAGCCGGATTGTGGCGATGCAGTAGCTATACCGCTTCCAGACACTGAGTTCTTAGTTACAACACAGCCTGAGGTAGCAGATACGGTTATCTGCATAGATTTCTCCACGAGTATGATAACCGACGATTATAAAGATCTCGAGAAAGGAATCGAAAATAGATTGGACGCTGCTATCGCAGCAGCTGAGCAATTCGTCGAATCAAAGGCTATTCAGGGAAAAATAGATCACGTTGGATTCATACTCTATGCCGACAAGCCCATAGCAATAAGAGATACCGAAAACAGGATGCTATTCAGAGTTACCGAAGATACCCTTCCAATGTTAAAGGACTATCTATTGAACGCAAAGGAAGAGGGTCTGGGTGGATTAACTGCCATGGGAGATGCTATCTTGGCAGGAGTGGACATATTTGAGAGAGAAGGGAAGGAAGATTCCTTCA
The DNA here is from genome assembly GCA_046760505.1 of Candidatus Hydrothermarchaeota archaeon. Taxonomy (GTDB): domain Archaea; phylum CAYFZR01; class CAYFZR01; order CAYFZR01; family CAYFZR01; genus CAYFZR01. The sequence goes on along the minus strand of JBHIEG010000041.1, from coordinate 5,924 downwards.
AATCCATAGTTCTCATCACGGACGGCGTTGAATACGGTAGCGAGGTTCATCCCCTAGATGCTGTAAAAAAAGCACAAGAAAAAGGGATATTCATCTATACGGTCGCAATAGGCGATATTAAAAGAAAAGAAGATGGCAGCATAGATGTTAAGGCAACAAGGAAGGTTGATATTCCGTTACTACAAAAGATTTCAGAACTCACAAATGCAGCCATGTATGTCGGAACTGATGCTGAAGAACTCAGAAGACTTTTCAAAGATATGGGAGAAAGAATTACGATAACCGTAGGACCCAGGGTACCTGTAGTTGAAAAAGAGGTCACGGTAGAGGAAGAAGCAGAGGCCCCAGCAGAGGAAGAAATAGAGGAAGAGGTCGAAGAAGTCGAAGTTGTAGAAGAGGCTGAGTTAGAGGATGAAATAGAAGAAGAGGTCGAGGAAGAAGAAGAGGTTGAGGAGGAAAAAGAGGAATAGTCAGCTCAGTTGCCTTATTCTAGTTACCCTCAGCGTCCAGCGATATGGCCTGACGTCAAAAATCTTGATGGGCCCTCCCTTGGGGGGCTCAACCACTATTCCTTCGTATACTCTTTTTACTTTTGTTGATTTGACCTCTTTTGGTGTGAGTAACTTCACGGGCTGGAATCTGAGCTCTTTCTTTGCAACACCCAAATAATCCATCAATATTCTAGATGGATCTTTATCTACCAGAAGGGGATCTACTCCAAATTTAGAGGATTTTAACGTCCAATTTGCCAATTCTTCGATCAAATGATCTATGCCATTGTTTAGGAGGGTGAGTTGCCAGTCTGCCAATGTACCTCCCTGCTGATTTCTCACGTCTTTTGTTGTATTTTTAGGGTAAATACTCGCAAATATAGGGTTTAAAGATTTTTTAATCATATCTTGTGATAGATTCTTTGTTAACTCCCCTATCTCTGGTCTAATAAACTCAAGCATATGATGCAGGGCTTCTCTCGCCCTCAATCTGGTTATGCCTTTCCCATGGTATGCAAACCTGTTTTCTATATCTTTATCCGATCTGAATACAGCATCTAATCCTGCTCTAATTCCATAAGTTCTGTTGTGTTCTATAATATCTTGGGAGATCTCAGGTATTTCCTTACGTTTATACAGGTATCTTCTTGCCTTTAGAGCCAGAGCCTGTAATATTATTGCTAGTCCAATGCTTCTGCACACGGATGTTTGAACATCAAAGAACCTTATCTCCACCGTAGGATAATTGGAAAATGGAGTAATATCTAATTGTCTTGGATCTGCCCCAAAGTCTTCTTCCGTCAGTTCCCTTAAGTATGGAACCCCTTGGGGAGGTCCTACAGCAGGATTGTTACCTATTCTATAACTTTTTTGTGTATATGCTCTTCCTTTTCTTACGGGAGAATTTACAGTAAGGGCAATAAGTTCTCCTGTAAAACACCTCAGCATATTATAAACATATATTTTCTCCTCATCACTTGCTATACCTATATGATGGTGTTCTCCGAAGTACTCTCCCACTTCAGGCTCAGATATAGGATTTGCCCCACTCGCGATCAATGATAGATCTGCTTTCTTACAAGCCTTGCTGACAATAGTAGATAGATTCTCTAAGTCACTTCTAAGAGATACAAAATCGAAACAGGGTCTTGTGGATATCTCCAACTGGGTTGGCCATCCCTGATCTCGCCATATTTGCCTGTATCCTTCTTTTTTCTTACTTCCAGGAAGATTTATGATTTCTTTATACTTATCAGGAACGTATTTCATTATGTTTTCAAAATCTCTGATGGCTTTATCCTCTTTATCTTGTTCTAGCGTGCCATCTTTTTTTACTACTTGGATCTCTTTTTCTATCCCATGGGTAAAGCCCACATCTCCTCTCATAAAATCAATCTGTAAAGAGTGTTGAACATCTATATTAATAGTTCCTCCAAGATGTATCTGTGTATCTTGGAGGAGGTAAAAAGATATGTGGAGTGCTTCGGAAAATGTTTAAGGAGACTTCTCAGAGTTTATGCTTTTCCCTGAGCCCAATATTCTAACATTAAACCCTGCTAATTTCCAAATTTCATGATCAAGGCAGTTTCTGGTATCTATAATATTTTTATCGCTCATTAACTTGCCAATCTTCTTTATCTCCTCCAGTTTTATTCTTTTAAATTCATCGTGATCTGCTAAAACAACTATGCAATCCGAGTTTTTCACAGAATCGGCTAAGCCATTGATTTCAAATTCAAATTTTCGCACCAAAGGATCATATATCTTTACACTATAATTTTTTCTCAGCAAAATATCGATCAATCTCTTAGCAGGAGATCCTCTTGTGTCATCGATGTTTCCTTTGTAGGCAACTCCAAAAATAGTTATGTTTCTTTTTTCTTTTCCAATAGTTTCTTTTATCATATCAAATACATAGTAAATCATTTCATCGTTGATGTTCCGAGACAATTTGATCATCTCTGCTTGGGGAAATTTTTCTACAACAAACCATGGGTCGATAGGAATACAATGTCCTCCTACGCCAGGTCCTGGCTTATGAATATTTACTCTCGGATGTTTGTTTGCCAATTCTATTGCATTCCATACATTAACATGGATTTTCTCAGCTATTTTAGCAAATTCGTTTGCAAGAGCAATGTTAACATCTCTATACGTATTTTCCATTAATTTCACAAATTCTGCCGTTGTAGCATCGGTTATAAATATATCTCCTTCTACAAAAGTCTGATATATTTCTTTTGCCATCAATGCTGATTTTTCATTTATTCCTCCAATTATTCTGTCATTTTCAACCATTTCTACAATTATTCTTCCCGGAATCACCCTTTCAGGACAATAAGCTACGTACAATTCTGAGCCGATTTCAAGTCCGGATTCTCTCAGTATAGGAACCAAAACTTCTTCGGTAGTTTTAGGAGGAACCGTAGACTCAAGGATGACAAGGTTCTCTTTTCTTAAATAAGGAATGGCTGATCTTGCAGCGGATTTAACGTAACTTAAATCTGATTTTTTGTCAGGACCCAGTGGCGTAGGGACGCATATCATGAATGCATCTGCTTCGCTCGGTTTATTGGATGCCTTGAGTTTTTTTGATAAGATAGCAGCCTTAACCAAAGTATTTAAACCAGGTTCTTCAATATGAGCGTTTCCACTGTTTATACACTCTATTATTTTTTCATCGATCTCTACTCCTAGAACTTCGAATCCATGGGTAGCAAGCATGCTTGCCGTGGGTAATCCAACGTATCCTAATCCAAAGACGCAGATCTTTTTCATTTTCATGGAAAATTTAAAAATTTTCCTGCCTTATTTACCTTGCGTTGTTGATAGAATCGGGGATATTAAAGCTTGAAAAGATTTAAGTAAGAAAAAATAAGTAAGGTAGAATTGGTAAGGTGATATTTTTGGAGACTAGTAAGGTAACTTCCAAGTACCAAATAACGATTCCAAAAAGTATCAGAGAAAGAATGAAGCTTCGAATCGGAGACAAAATAATTTTTGACATAAGAAATGGAGAAATATTTATGAAAAAAGCAGGAAAAGAGCTCAAACCTTCGGAAACATTGGATTGCTCTCTAAAAGACTTAGAAATCGATGCTGTTGAGCTCCAACACATGATAACTAAATTAATCGCTTCAAAGCGATTGATGGATCTAGAATAATGAGATTCATTGACACAAACCTGTTCTTATACAAAATGCTAGGCAAGCCTAAGGATAAATATCGAAGATCAAGCGCGCTCATTGAAAGGGTTGAGGAAGGAAAAGAACGATGTGCAACTTCAAGTATCATTATAGCTGAAATCGTTTGGGTATTAGAGACAGTCAACTGGAAAATGAGTAGAATAAAAGAGCTAATAGAGGCAATTTTTGAACTTAAAGGTCTGAAGATACTCGATACTCCAGGAGATTTTTTTCCACTAGATGCGGTAAAACTTGCTACTAAAACAGGCGTCGATTATGTAGATGCACTAAATAGTCTAACTATGCAGAAGTATAAGATAAGGGAGATATATTCATTCGATAGGCATTTCGATCGTATAAACTTTATAACACGCTTAGAACCACCTTTAGTTGAATAAATACCGTAAAAATATTTTTAAGGATCGAAAACAAATTAATGAGAGGTATAAGATTGGAATTAAACATTAGCCTTGTAAAGAGAAGAGTAGAAGAGATCAAAAGAGCCATAAACGGACTCAGATCACTTGCATCCATAGGAAAAGATGAGTTTATATCTGATCCTAATACCTGCGATCCGCAAAATACAGGCTAATCCAATAAAGGTTTTTTTGGAGAAAAAATAATGAAAAGAATTCATGTTTCAAAAAACAAGATGAAGAAAATAAAGAATAGCCTAAGGGATCTTATTGAAAAAAGAGATGAAATAATATTCGCCTACATCCATGGAAGTTTTCTCGAAGATTATGGATTCAGAGATATAGACATAGCAGTATTCGTAGATGAAGAGAAAGTTAAGAAAGAAAATTGCCTTGATTATGAAATAGATCTCTCAATTATTCTAGAAAAAAGTATCAGGTTTCCAGTAGATGTAAAAGTATTAAACTACGCTCCACTAGGATTAAAATACGAGATTACGAAAGGAGAGGTTATACTTAGCAGAGACGAAGAAAGAAGATTCAATTTTATTGAAGAGGTATGGAGAGACTATCTGGACTTCAAACCGCTAGAAAAACAAATCCTGATGGATATGATGTAAAGATTTAGAAAAGAAAAAATTTATTATGTAACCATCAACCTATAATCATGGAATTAATCAACAAATTTATAGGGCTTTTGAGAAGGAATTTTGGGAGCGATCTGGTTTCTGTTGTATTGTTTGGCTCGTACACTACGGATAAGCATACATGGGATAGCGATATAGACCTTTTGGTCGTTTTAGATAATCTTCCAGAGAATCAAATGATCAGATCTGAACTTACCTCCGAAATCGTGAGTGTGTTTAACCTAAAACATGGAATAACAATCTCTCCAATATTTCTAACAAGAAAAGAGGCGAAGGTTACGCAACCCTTCTACCTTGACATGGTTTCTGAAGGTCAGATCCTATATGATCGAGGAGAATTCATGAAGAAAAAATTAGAAGAAGTAAGGAGAAAATTGGAAGAATTGGGAGCAAAAAAAGAAAAACTTCCTGACGGAACGATTTACTGGAATCTTAAACCCAAAATGAAGAGAGCAGGAGAAATAGAACTTTGATAAATACGAGAAGAGCAGTATCACTAATAAAGAAGGCAGAAGATGCATTTTCATCTGCAATAGATGATTTCAAGGCTGGAAGATACCCCGATTGTGTCTTTTCTTGCCAGAGATGTGTTGAATTTGCTACAAAATCTGTTTTGTTAACTCTAGGGTACTTGATTCCAAAGAGTCATGATACGAGTGGAGTACTGGGAAAGGCTATGACGGAAAAAGAGATGCCAGAATGGTTCAAAGAAGAGATTCCAAAATTAGGGAGGATTGTGAATAAACTTGCAGATCAAAGAGTAAAGTCCGAATATGGATTAGAAGTCGAAGGCGTTTGGATAGATCCCTATGATATAATTGATGAGGGTACGGCCTCCTCTACAATAGAAGAGGCGGAATGGGTACTAAAATTATGCAGTAAATTTTTGATAGAGTCGGGAATTTCGGATTTAAGAATGAAATAATATGAACCAAGCGATTTTAGAAGTTCTTCTGGCTCCAAAACATCTTCTTTCATCCAGGAGAAGTCCTTCCTTGTAGATTACCAATTCACAATTATTGTTTTTGCAATTGATCCACTCGTACTCCCTTGCTGGTTGGAATGAATTCTATCTCATCAGCAATAGATAAGTTCAGCAGTTTTCGAATCTTCTTAGGAATTATAACTTGGTATTTTCGAGTTACCACAGGCATACGCTCACGTAGAACTAAAAATGCACTACTT
>JBHIEG010000040.1:0-12559 GCA_046760505.1 Candidatus Hydrothermarchaeota archaeon | reverse complement strand
TAAACGAAAGAAGAAGAGATTTTAGAAACATATTTTCTCCTTGTAATTAATTTTTCTTTCGGAAGAAAACAATATGAAATTTTTAGGGAATGTCCAGTACCCATTTTATAGTTGATTCACTGCCGCTACTCTTTTCTTTTGTGAGTGATTCGGATAATTGAAAAAGGAAATTGAGTCAGGTGGCGAAGTCCACCAGCAGTTGAAAGACTTCTCGTGGCCCTTCGTACCTCTGCAATAAGTTCATGAAGCACAATTTTTTCCTTGACCTCTCCCACTTCCTTTACCATAGCCAATCGGTGGATAGAATACCAGCCGATTAGGAATGCGAAAAAGAAGAAAAAATCCCAGTATTGGAAGCTTAGAGTGCGAAAAACGAGTTCTCTTTCCGGACCTGTCCATCTGAGGGTCCAAGAAAGCTCACGTTCTGCGAAAAAGTCGGCAAGCCTGCCTCCTAAGACTGGTGCAATACCCGCTGCCATCGAAGTAATAATATTTCGGGGAGCTAAGTAGGCAGTTGCCTGTCCTTTTGGTGCCAATTTGAGTCCGATATTTCCTGAAGCCAGATTTACTCCTGCCGTGGAAATACCCATAAAGACATGTATAGCTACTAATAGAGGTATAGTTAAGGAATATTTCTCGGGCATAGTTGTGAAACTCCAGGCAAGAATGTATCCCACAAACAAGGGGCCACTTACTCCAAGTACTGACTTATTACTAAAACGGTCGGAAAATTTCCCCCAAATTCGCAAAAAGACAAGACTCATGAGTTGACTCAGTACCAAGAGAGCAATAATAAAAGACATGTCTAATTGCAGCCTTTTAAGCATGTACACCGTAAAAAAGGGAGCAGCTAAATTGACCGCAAAACTCCAGGAACCTGAAAACATGATAAGGTTTTTGAAATTGACATCCTTAAATGGCTGGAGGATCAATCTGATAAACCTTAGCCTTGCCTTGGGGAGGCTCATACGAGGCTCGGGTATGCTGGAGATGAAGTAAACACCAAGCATACCTACCAGGAATCCGAGTAAAAAAAGGATTGAATAGCCCTGCAGCTCATAATGAGGGGAATAGCTTTTTCCAAAAGTCAATGTAAGATGCGGCAGCCAGGCTAACAGGGATGCCTAACGCTGTAGCCAAGCTCATTCGTTTGGCGAAAAAAGATCCCAATCGGTCTTGCGGTACAAGATCACGCATCCAGGAGTTCCAACTGGTGCCTCCAACCGCAGCAAAGGCCGAATGGAGGAAAAGTGCAGCAATGAGAAAGGTGAGTCTTTTTTCAATAGAGACTAAGAACGGGATCAAGGCAACTAACAACCAGAACAGCCTGCTTACTGCCGATGTGTACACAGTAATTGCTCGTCTGAGTCGATATCTTTCAACCAAATAAATCGAAGGAATCTGAATCAGTTGCATCAAGGGAGGGATAGTCGCTAGGAGCCCAATTACCAGGTTAGAAGCTCCGAGTGTTAAAGCGAAGGCTACCAGGAAGGCGCCTCCCGTCAGGGTAACCATCGTTTGAGAGGTTAAACCATCCTTTATGATAGCTCTAAGACCGGATTGGATTTCTTCGTCCGTTAAAGTGTCCTTAACTGGAAATCTCATCTTGAACCCCCTTAAAACTGAGGAAGGGCAGCGTGAAGTCTTGAGGAGACTGGAGATCTCACCTAAGTTATGGCTCTCATTTCTGTAAAGCTGCCATAGCAAATGAGGTTATCTCCAGTATGGAGCTTATGGTTTCCCTTGGGCACCAGAATTCTTTCTTCGTCTCTTTCAATAGCTAAAACCAGAATTTTCTTTTTGCGCAAATCCGAGGTAGCCAGGGTCTTTCCCACAGAGGGGGAGCCTTCATATAGGGTAATCTCAGCGATACCGAAGTCTTCTCCAAGGTCGAGAATTCGCTCTACAGTTCTTTTCTGAAGTTTGAAGTTTTCCTGAAGTTTCTCCCCTATTTTCTTAGATAGCAAGCGTGCGAGCCTGGTGTGAGTGGCCATTTTAAATATTAGATAGAGGGCTACTATGAGAACAACGAAACGTAATATCGCCCAGGCAGAGGTTACGGTCAGAAAAGACGAGACCAGTGCAGCAATAACCGCCACCATTCCCGCATTTCCGGTGATCATGAGAAGAGAAATTATTCGTCGCCTCATTGGATGATTAAGCACCAATTCTGCCTCCCTGGTGGTAAAGCCTGTGCCGGTGAGGGCTGAAAGAGCCTGAAAGCTTGCTGTTGGCTTATCAAGACCGGTGAGCTGAAGGGCTACCGCAGCTACCTTTCTTATCATAACAATAATAAACACCACAATGATTATAAAGATAATTCCACCCATTACTGAAGCCTCCTAAGTTTACTTTTGAATTTTTTAAAACATATTCTTAAAGTCATTCTTCCCCTTCTTTCTCTTTTATAACCACTTCTTTCTTTTGAAATAAACTAACATAGAAATACCTATCCCAACCATCACCAGCAAAACCACAGGATAACCCCAAGGCGATTCAAGCTCTGGCATATAACCAAAATTCATTCCATAAATGCCCGCTATAAAAGTCAAGGGAATAAATATGGTAGCAATAATCGTTAATACTTTCATAACCTGGTTCATTCTATTGCTGATGCTGGAAAGATAAATATCAAGCATCCCGGAAAGCGTGTCCCGAGAGGTCTCTATGGTATCAATTACCTGAATTGTGTGATCATAAACATCTCTTAAGTATATGCGGGTAGATTCATGAATAAGTATTGATTCTCCTCTTTCTAGAAGACTCACTATCTCCCTTAAAGGCCAGACCGATTTACGCAAAGATATCATCTCTCTTTTTGAATGGTCAATAGCCCGGAGGGTTTCTGGTGTTGGATTAGCGACTAACTCTTCTTCCATAGATTCTATTTTTTCTCCAAGTTTTTCCAGGATTATAAAGTAGCTGTCAACGATGGTGTCTATCAGAGCGTAGGTAAGATAATCGGCTCCCATTTTTCTTATGCGACCCTTCCCACTCGCAATTCTTTCTCTGATGGGGCTGAAAAGATCCCCTTTCCTTTCTTGGAAAGAAATTACAAAATTTGCGCCCAGAATCAAACTGACTTGTTCCGCCTGAATTTCATCCTCTTTTTCATTATAATAAAGCATTTTTAAAATGATATAGATGTAATCTCCAAAATCCTCTGTTTTCGGGCGTTGTTCGGTATTTACAATGTCTTCCAGAATCAGTGGATGTAAGTCAAAATGCCTTCCGATTTTTTTGATAATCTCTAGATCGTGAATTCCATCGATGTTAATCCAGGTTACCGTTGATTTATCTTTAAAAGGAAAACATTCCTCAACCGTTTTTATCTGTTTCTCCTCAAAATTAGTTTCATCATAGTCAATAATGGTAATCCTTACTTTCTCGGTCTTTTTTTCTCCTATATGAACCAGAGTTCCTGGAGGAAGACCAACCTTTTCTGATCTTTTCTTAATAAGTTTCAACATCTTTAATTACCTCCCATGCTGAGTAATATGGCAGACAACAGTATCGGTGCAAAAGAAGTTCTGCGTAAGCAGAATTTGGACGGGTAAGCAAAATCTTTCACACCGTGAAAGGCCCAGTTTTAACATCATAGAGAACCAAGTTCAATTCGCATTTGTTTGGCTTCTTCATGAAAACGTCTGTTTTCGTAAGAATTAAAAATTCCTTTCTTTACAAGAATCCAGGCTTTCATACCTATTTTGCTCCTCCATTTGGTTTTTCTCCAATTCAGTCTCTTCCAGAAGTTTTAACCTTTGCTCAGCGGCCTCTAAGATCATTTTCAGCATTTCATTATACAAAATTCCTGCAATTTTTGCCATCTTGGCAAGATGACCATCCCAGCACCAACCAGGGTTGGGGTTTACCTCAAGGAGTTTTGGATTACTTTCTGAATCAAGTCTCCAGTCAAATCGGCAGTAATCCCTGCACTCAAGCCGTTCAAATAGTTTCAAACAACATTCAACAATGAGTTTTTCCGTTTCGTCAGGTAATTCTGCGGGAATGGAACGAAGGTTCCAGTATGGAGAATCAGGGAGCCATTTGGCTTCGTAGCCACAGATTTTTGGAAGTCCTTCCGGAAGCGATGAATAATCCTCTTCGGCTATGGGCAAAACAGTATAATCCTCAGGAGAATTACCAATGATACCACGGTTAAATCTTTTCCGGTAAGGAATTCCTCGACAAGAACGGGTTTATCATAGCCAAATTTTTCTCGTATTTCGGAAATCGCATTCATAAATTCCTCAATGCTGTATGCTACGCTCCTTTGGGTGATCCCAAAACTGGAATCCCCGAAGTTTGGTTTTACCATGACAGGAAAATCAAATGGAAGTTCAAAAGTTCTATCTTCTGGTTTGACGAAAAAGGATTCGGGTGCAGGAATTCCCATCTGCTTGGCGATGCCACGTACCAATGATTTGTCGTAGCAGTAAGCAAGACATTGAGGTCCAGCTCCGGTGTAAGGAATTCTCAATATGTCCAGCAAAGCTGGCACATGGAGTTCTTTTGTCCAGTCATTGGAATACCCTTCATCACACAGATTCAAGACAAGGTCCAATTTACCTTTTTCTTTGAGTTTGATGAGGTCTTGAATTAGTGTATCGTGATTGGTAAGGTATGTAAACCAGTAATTTCCGGTCTGCTCCAATTCTCTCAATGCGCCTTTCAGTTGATCCATGGTATAGAAGTCATCTTCATCAAAGATACCCAAAGGCTTCAGTGGATCAGATTTTGTGGGATCACCAAGAATCACAACCACACTTGTTGAAATCCTTTTTTTCTTGACTTTTATTGGTGTCCACTCTTTACGGATTACAGCGGTTACAATGATTCGTCTAGCCATCATCCCCAAATCTTGATTTTGCTGTGAATCAGGTGATATCGCACCATGTATGGTAATGTCGCTGAAGCACGCTTTTTTCAGGAGTTCGTTCAGACTATCACAGGTGTAAAGTCTCTCAGCATAAAATTGATCCGCAATAATCCCTTTTTCCACATGGGTAACCCCTTCTCGTGAGATTAGACGCTGTTTGTCCAATGATAGAGAACGCTCCCGACAGACAAAGCGCTTTTGGTCTATCCATTCCCAGGATCTGGGTTGAAAGTGTTCCTGCAAGTATGTCCCATCAGCAACATCGATGAGGAGTCTTCCTCAGGGCTTGAGAACTCTGGAAACCTCTTTTAGAACTCTCAGGTCGTCCTGAATTGTTTCAAAATAGCCAAAACTGTTCCCCAGTATCATCACCACATCAAAGCTATCGGGTAAGTACGAGAGCTTCCGGGCATCCCCTTCTCTAAATCTAACATTTAGCCCTTCTTTTTTCACCTGTGTTTTGGCTTGTTGAATCAGGTAGTGCGAGCGATCCAAGCCCTCAACATTTGGAAACCCCCACCTTGCTAGTTGAAGGGAATGCCGTCCTTGTCCACAACATAGATCCAGAATTTTATCCTCGGGGGAGAGCCTGAGAATTTCTGAAAATAAATCAACTTCCTTCCTGGTGATGTCCTGATCATTCACCACATCTGCATCTGTTCTTAAGTAGATTGAATTGAATATGCGTCGCCACCAATCGGGTTCTACATGCTCCTCTAAGTTGATTACAGGCCCAAGGGATTTGTTGCCTCCCATGGTGGCTCTTCTCCTTTGCGGAGGTTCGGATTTAGATGATTTTCCCTTCATGCTTTTATCCTCCTTATGACAAAATTGGGTCCAACTTGTTAATATCCGACACAGTCGAATATTCTTTCAATTTTGGAGTATAGGCGACAATATCGCACAATACCTGAAGAAAGAACAAGTTCACTAAAGCTACTCTCCCGGCGCTAAAATAGTTCGAGCTTTATTTATTAAACCCTTCAATTGGCTGATTTTTTTCTCAAGGGCCCTTTTCTCTTTTTCGCTTTGGTGTATCTTTGCTTCGAGCTGAGCTTTCAAAGTCTCTATCTGTTTGGTAAGGTTATCGTTTTTGGCCTGGAGAAGGTGGTTTTTTTCCTGGAGGATTCTAACCTCCACTGTGCGAGGTGCTGCGTTTTGACTAGGTGCCTCAAGTCCTTTCACTTCTTCTTCTAATTGAGTGATTTTCTCCTCGTATTCGTGCTCTTTTACCTCTAGTTGAATTCTTAAAGTCTTCATCTGTTCGGAAAGACCATTATTTTTGACCAGTAGGTCCTGGTTTTTTCCTCGAAGGGCTTTGACCTCGGTTAGGAGAGCTCTGTTCATAACTCTAAATCTGGTTTCCTCAAATCCGAAGGTAATAAGAACACCCAAAACTACTATTCCAATAACAATCAACACTCCCTTAAAACTCATTTTCTCCTCCTTGCCTCTTATTCAGCCTAAAATTGGCTTATTTGTAAAATAGAGTTAAAGCTGTCCTGGTTTCTTTTTCAAACAACGCCGTAAGAGCCTCATAGACGCAAGATTTTAAGCCAATCAATAGTTTGTCTCCCCTTTTGCCTTCGTCAACAAACCTAATACTCCAAGGCTTTAGCAACGAAAGTTAGCTACTTTTTCTCCTTCTCTTCAGAAACAATCTTAACTTTTGGCATACCAAGAAAATCATAAATACTAGTCCCAGAGCAATTAAGGCAATAACAAAAGCTGTCACAGCAATTTTTTCCCCTTTTTTAAAATATCTTTGTTACTTTTACCTCTACCTTTTCCGCATTGGGAGTTCTCACCTGTTCCACAAGATATTTTTTGACCATCTCTTGAAAATCGTTTACCAGCCGAGGAATCCCTCCCTCTGCCTCACCCTGGGCTGATAAGGCTACATAGGATGCCACCCCTTCTTTTGCTGGCTTTATTTTTATCTTCATACCTTCCATACCCACCACCCATAATACTTTCTGATAAGTTCTCATTTCTCTTCTCCCCTTTCTTATCAAAAATTTAATTTATAATTCTCAATCCAAACTTAATCATCCCACTAAAAGATCATTAAGCTATTTATGACTTTTTCTATGTGGGAGTGTATGTTTACTTGTCTTAAAAAGTTCGATGTTCGAAGATCTGGCAATTTGGAGAACTCTAGTTAAATGACTTAACACACAGTGAGTTCCCCTCCTAAAACAGCCATTATGTAATGAATATCCGTAAATACACTCTTAGGTGATGGATCCTACTTTCGCCAACAAAAATTTGTTCTTACATTCCTCGATGATTGACTCATAAACATCTAAAATTTTTTGGGTAATTACATCCCAGTTAAGCATCCGGACTGTCTCCTTCCCCTTTTTGCCTATTTTTCCCCGAAACTCCCTGTCAGATAATAATTTTTCTACTGCATTAGCAATCTGGTCCGGCCTGCCATAGTCAATCAAAATCCCATTTTCGCCATCTTTAATAAAATAGGGAATTCCCCCCTGTCTTGTAGCTATAACTGGTTTTCCCATCGCCTGCGCCTCTAAGAGGACTATTCCCTGTGCTTCTTTTTTGCTGGGTAAGACCAGCACATCGCTACAGGCTATAGCCTTTAGTTTGTCTTCTTCAGAGAGCTCTCCAGTAAAAATAACATCTTTGTCCAGGCAGAGATTTTGGGATAACTCCATGAGCATCCTCTTTTTACCTCCATCTGGCCCGGCGATGAGAATCTTTACCTTGTGTTTTTTAAGAATTAACGGTGTTGCCATTAATAGGTGGTCCACGCCTTTTTTCCCAATCACCCTGCCGAGATATAGAATTACCGGGATGTCTTCCAATCCGTATTTTTTCCTGAAGGACACCGGGTCAATATTATTATCAAAAATTTCTCCCGGCACTCCGTTGGGAATAACACAAATCCTTTCCACAGGAACTCTTTTAACTACCCATGGCTTCTCCGCAGGAGAAATTAGGATAATCCTGTCAAAAAACCTTAAAGTCCATCTTGTCACAATACTTGCCCAGATCCTTCTCCTCACATTCTCTTTATGAGCCGGATCACCGATCCCCAGGGCCCCGTGTGTGGTGACAATACTGGGAATTCTCCTTATTCTGCTGAGCAAAGCGCATATATCACTATGAGGAAAGCCAATGCTATGAGCGTGAATTACGTCTGGCTGAAGTTGAAGAATTTCGCCTGCTAAGCCTCGCCAGATGCGAAGCCCTGCCCCAAGGTCAAAAGTTTTAAACCTTTGAATACGTATCCCATTAATCTCCTCTCGGTTTGTTAATGGGTGACAATTATTTGTAGGCATGCAATCCGAAGTTAACACAAAGACCTGGTGTCCTCTCTCCACTAAGTTTTTTGATAAATGAAATACATGAGTCTCGGCTCCGCCTATCACTGGATAAAAATAGCAAGGCGACATACATATTCTCATGTATGTCTAATACCCATTACAGGAAAGTTTTTAAGGTGTGGCAGCATTCGGTAAAATCTTAGGGCTGAATAAAAAACTGATATTGCACCTATTATGAGAAGCGCTAATTCCGGTGATCCCAACAAAGATAATACAAAAATAATAAATAATTGATTGCTTCTGTGGTTTAATCTAAATTTTATAAGTTTTTTTAAGTCTTTCCAGGATTTTTTCAGAACTTCCCTTCCTACTCTGGCTCCTGCCAGCTCAGTAAGATAGTTACCCCCTAAAAAGCCTATTATCCCAATTAGGCTAGATACCCATCCTAAAGCTGATCCTTCGGTATGCCAGACGCCGTATCCTATAGCTAGGCATAAAACTATTTCCACTACCCGATCTGAGAGAGAGTCAATAATTTCTCCGTAAGGAGAACCGATATGTTTAATCCTGGCAATTTCTCCGTCAACACCATCCACAATATTGATGAGCTGGACTAATATGCCTCCGGCGATAAAATTTCCATAAATATAAGCAAAGCTAGCTCCAATTGCTAAAAAAATAGTGGAAATGCTTACCTGATTGGGAGTGATATTTTTGGCAATGAGAAACCAGGTAATTAGGTGATAACAAGGACTATTGATATAGGCGGAAACAAATGCTGTTTCTTTATGTTGATGAGTTTTTTTAAGTAAATTCCATTCGTTCTTTGAGATCATAGGGCTTTATTTTCTCTGGATCTATGTAGGGCCTCAACTAAATAATCAGTTATTAGTCCTAACCAGTTCTTTATGCGCTTTACCCCTGCCGGAAAGTCATTTACTTCAAGGGCATAATAACCATCTTCACCTTCTATCAAATCCATTCCTCCTATCTCCATTTCCATCCTGTCAAAGCAGCGTAAAGCCCCTTTCATTATCTCATCCGGGAGGAATACCTCCCGTGCCTTGCCCTCATTGGGATGGAAAAAACTCTCAACGACCTTTCCTATCCTGTATATCCTGGCTACGCCGTCATTATTGGGAATAAACTTTTGTAGATATACCCACTTTTTTCGCAAATTCTTTAGATTCTCTGCTGATTTTACATATATTATTCCCTTTGAACGCCCATACAAAGGCTTCACCAAGGCAGGAAACATAGAACCATCCACATTTTCTAAGATTTTTTCTTTTAAGGCAAACACTGTCCTCGGTACCTTCAAACTCGATTGTTTCATTATTTCATCGGAAATTAACTTATTACTACTCAGAGATAAAGCCTTGTAGGAGTTTATCACCTTAATTCCCATCTCCTCAAGGTATTGGGCTAACCAGAGATACTCGCGCTCACGAATCTTTACTATGACAACATCGTAGTTCCTTAACGAGGAAATATCAGGATTAATTACCCAAGGACTAATTATTTGAGAACTTATACCCTTGCTTAGAAGGTAATTATTTAAAGATCCAAGAAGCGATTGGGGTGATTCGATTTTTTCAGAAGTAAGAAGTCCTACTCTCATAACTTTCCTGCGGAAGGTTCCGCCTGCTGGGCCAGCGCTCTACTAATTCCTGATAATCTTTTTCAACGGCCTTTGCTTTTAACATTACCTTTTCCGCCAATGTAACAACAAGGACGAGTCTTTGGACTCGCCCTGCAAAATAATTCTTTATTTTAGCTAATCCTCCAACCCTAGTAGGAGACTAACATGTTAAAACTGGAATTTTAGAGTGCGCTACTTCCCGCAGCCTTTCTTTCCCTTTTTGCTCTTTTCCTCTTTCTTTGCCATGCTTAACTCACCCCGTCCCTGGAAATCTTTATGACGCTGTGTTATCTTGCAGGATCCTTTGTTGCGTTGCCTGTCCTTTTGCTCATTGGATACAATACCATGCAAAAAGGTTTCCGCAACAACTCCTGCTTTCTCCACAAAAGTTCCTTTTCTTTCATCAATTATCCATTGCGAAATAAAACCATTAACGATACCCACTAAAATATAAGCTTGATTCATTATATTAAACGGCCGAAAAACTCCGGCCTTAATCCCATAATCTAAATTGTCAGCCAGAAAGCTTATATACTTTTTGTAACGACTCTGCATCTCTTTTATATAACGGTTCTCAAAATCTTGTTGGAGCGCCCCCCTTATAAAAAAAAGAATCTTGAAAAGAGCCATTCTCCTCTCAAAAAAAGCAAAATGAGCCTCTATGAGTTTCTTGATTATTTCTTTAGGATCCTGTATTTCAGCTATCTCTGTTTTGCAATAACTCAGCAAATCGTCGATGCCTTTTTTAGTTAAATGGGCTATAAGATGCATCTTATTTCTAAAATGGCGATAAATGGTTCCCTTCCCCACATCAGCTTCCTCGGAAATCTCATCAAGGGTAGCCCTGAAGAGGCCTTTTTTGGGAAAGATTTTGTAAGAAGCATTTATAATTCTATTAAAAGTCTTGATTTTTCTTCTCTTACTTCGACTTAAGACCTCTGTCATTTTTTGACCCATGTCCTCCATTGCTCAGTGAGGCTGCCTTTTCCAATTGTGGACGATTTAGTCACAAGCGACTAAATCGTCACATACTATAAATAAATTTTTGAAAAAGTCAAGAGGCCCCGGTTAAATCTGGTGTCTTGACGCTTGTTTGACTCATTGCTCGAAATTATTACAATGCTTCTTTCCTGGTACTCTCAAGATTATAGCTGGAAATCTATTAAACCGACTTATTTTTATTACAGAGATTAATTATAAAATAAATGCCAACAAATCTTCTCGCGAGTAAAAATGAGGGAGTGAAGATAATGGCTCAGTACGGAAGGAGACACTTGTCTAAGCGAAAGAGGGTAGGCTACCGCAACAAATCAAGTAAGATCATTAAAGCTAGGCGAAGAAAAAAAAGAAAACGAGTCTCTTAATTTAGGTTTGGAGCTACTCATCAGAGGAGTCTGAATCCAAACCTGGTGGCGGTAGCAGCTCCGGCGATGGCACCAATCATTACGGATATGACGATATTGGCTACGATTACTGCTATGGTATAGACCAAAGCCTTCTCCCGGGGGCATTCCATCATAATGGGGATTGCTAAATAGAGAAGATAAAGCCCATAGAGTCCTGCTATTATCACCAAAACGCCTAATGCCGGAACAATGTACAGGATGCCAGCCACCAGGGTGGGAGTGGCACAGTAAACAGCTATCTTTAGTGCCTGGATATTATTCTTTGCCCCTGAGAAAGTAGGAGCCAGAGCATTTATTATTAATCCCAGAACATAAACTCCCACCAGAGTTAAGACATATTGAACTATGGCTCTTGACGCCGAATTCAACAGGGGAAAGCGAAATACTCTCATAAAAGGAACAGAGATTCCCACCGCACTCATCCCAATTATTGAAGCCACTGCAGGAATTATTGCCAATATGGCTAGATAATTGAGGATAAGGCCCTGGCTGGTAGCCGATTCGGTCTTTATTAGCTCGAAGGTTTCCTTAGGCCTTAAAAGAACTGCTTTTACCCTTTCTATAATGTTCATTTTTTCCTCCCCTCTTCATATCTAATCCAGGCGCTAACATTAATTGGTACCATAATGAAGATAATTTCCTGAAGGAGTGAGCTACTATTTCCCGATGCAAAAATGAGAGAAGATTTGATCCAGGATCTCCTCGGCCACCACTTCTCCGGTAATCTCTCCCAGCCGGGAGATCCCCTCTTTTACCTCAAAGGCTATTAATTCCTCCGAAGACTCTTCCCTTAAACTGCCAAGTGCTTTATTGACATGTTGTTTCGTGAGTTCAAGAGCAGATTGTTGCCTTAAGTTTATGATAAGGGGGTTAGAAATAGGAAGAGTAGCTTCTTTTAAGGCAAAGCGAGCTATTTCTTGTTTGAGCTCGGCCAGATTAATCTCTTGAGTTGCCGAAATCTCCACCATTCGCACACCAGGAAAAAAACATCTCATTCTTTCTCTGTCAACTTTCTGGGGTAGATCTATCTTATTTATAACCACTAATGTTTTCTTCTTTTCAACTCTTTCAAAAATAGACTCATCTTCTTGAGCCAGAGGACGACTCCCATCCACCATTAACAATATTATATTGGCCTGCTCAATTTTGTCCCGAGTTCTTGTCACCGCTTCCTTTTCAACGTAGCTTTCAACTTCTCTGAGTCCTGCTGTGTCAATTATCCACAAAGGAAATCCTTTGATGAGGACCATCTCTTCTATGGTATCACGGGTGGTTCCAGGAGACCGGCTAACGATGGCTCTTTCCTTCTGAAGAAGAGTGTTCAAAAGACTTGATTTACCAA
>JBHIEG010000039.1:0-13252 GCA_046760505.1 Candidatus Hydrothermarchaeota archaeon | reverse complement strand
AGACAAGAGGGTTGTTTTCTACTTTTTTACTCTTTTTCCGTTCTAAACTTTTTATCCGCCCTATTTCCACCCTCTATTTTATAAGGGGTGTAGAGAGGGGGTGGTAGGGTGAAATAGTGTAAATTCAGTATAAATTACTTAAGACCCCCTTCTTTAGAAATTAAAACCGCCATGCTTCTTAAAGTGCTCTGCAAGACCGCCTTCTCTGAGTATTCTAAGCATGAATTCTGGTAATTTTTTCGTTTTAATCTCTCTATTCTTGGTCCTGTTTATTATCTTGCCTTCTTCTAAATTTACAGTGATTAAGTCTCCATCGCTTATTTCATCAACGGATTCGCATTCTATCAGAGGAAGTCCTATGTTTATTCCATTTCTGTAGAATATTCTCGCAAAACTCTTTGCTATAACGCATGAAATGTTGGCATGCTTTATTACCAGAGGTGCCTGCTCCCTGCTTGAGCCGCAACCAAAATTCTTTCCTCCAACAATTATATCTCCCGGAGTGATTTTCTCGTAGAAATTAGGGTCTATATCCTCCATCAAATGTTTTGCTAGTTCTTTCATGTCTAGAGTAGAGAACTTATACTTTCCGGAGATGATGTAATCCGTATTTATGTTGTCTCCGAATTTATGAGCCTTTCCTTCAAAAATCATTTTATCTCCTCTCTCGGATCTCTTATTTCTCCATGAAGTGCTGAGATCGCTACTGTTGCGGGAGATGCGAGATATATAAATGAATTGCTGTTACCCATTCTTCCCTTAAAGTTTCTATTCGCCGTAGATATAACATTCTCTCCATCGCTCGGGATTCCAAGATGCGTTCCCACGCACGGACCGCATCCTGGCGATATTAGACATGCACCAGCCCTTATTAGTTCTTGGATGATTCCTGTTTCCATTCCCCTTATCAATACCTCTCTCGAGGCTGGAGCAACGATCATCCTTACATTTTCATCTATTTTTTTATCTTTCAATATTTTCGCGGCTATGGTTAAATCTTCAAGTCTTCCGTTGGTACAGGTTCCCAAAAAGGCTTGGTTTATTTCAATTCCTTCTACATCTTCTACAGGTCTAACGTTATCTACTGCATGTGGGCAAGAAATCATAGGAGAAATATCAGAGGCATTAACTTCTATTACTTTGTTAAAGCTACCGTCATCATCGCTATCTATAACCTCAAAATTTTTAGAAGTTCTTTTTCTCAGCCATTCTATCGTCTTTTCATCCGCCTTTATCATTCCTGTCTTGGCACCCATCTCAACTGCCATGTTACAAATAGTCATTCTTGCATCCATGCTTAAAGAAGAAATAGTGTCCCCCTCAAATTCCAAAGCCATATATGTTGCACCATCGCTTCCCATTTTACCAATCAAATATAAAATAAGATCCTTTGAGTAAACTCCTGCCTGTAAGTTTCCGTTGATAGTAAACTTTATGGTTTCCGGTACCTTAAACCATAATTTCCCTGATATGAATACCGCAGCCATGTCAGTGCTTCCAATACCTGTGGAAAAGGCTCCTAATGCACCATAGGTGCAAGTATGAGAATCTGCACCAACTACGAGTGAGCCAGGAAGTACATGGCCATTTTCTACAATTACCTGATGGCATATTCCAGAGCCTATGTCGTAAACACTAATCCTGTTTTTTTTTGCGAAGTCTCTCATCATTTTATGGAGAGATGATATTTTTTCGTTTGGGCTTGGCGCACTATGGTCGATTACAAATGCGATTTTTTCCCCATTCCATACTTCTTTTCCATTCATTTCGTTGAATGACTTTATCGCCAGAGGAGTAGTACCGTCTTGACCCATGGCGAAATCTACATCGGCGAGCACTATATCTCCGGCATAAGCATCTCTTCCAGATTTTTTGCTAAGTATCTTCTCAGCCATCGTCTTACCCATGCAAAAACCTCCTTACTGCCTGCCTTCCAAGCATCACATATACTAATAAAGCCTTTTGGGTATGAAGCCGGTTTTCAGCCTGATCGAATACAACCGAATTTTTTCCATCGATTATATCGTCAGTTACTTCCAGTCCCCTCTGAGCAGGGAGGCAATGCATGAATATGTAATCATCCTTAGCATGTTCTAAGAGATCTTTATTAACCTGATATTGTTTAAAGGCGATGATTCTATCTTCGTATTCTTCTTCGTCTCCCATGCTCACCCATACATCTGTATAAACTATGTCTGCATCTTTTATTGCTTCTTTTGGGTTTTCTATATACGCTATTTTTCCTCCAGTCTCTTTTGAGAGTTTTTTAGCAATATTGAAAATCTCTGGTCTTGGTTTGTATTTCTTAGGGGACGAAACTACCATATCCATGCCTAAAATAGATGAGCCAAGCATTAAAGAATTGCAAACATTATTTGCATCTCCGATCCAGACCAGTTTGCATTCGAAACCTTTGTGTTCTCTTATTGTAAATAGATCTGCAAGAGCCTGGCATGGATGTTCTCTTTCAGTTAAGCCGTTGATAACAGGAACGCCTGAGTATTCAGCAAAAAGCTCCAAATTTTCATGTTTCTTAGCCCTAATCATTATTGCATCGACGTATCTGCTTAAGGTTCTTGCAGTATCCTCTATTGATTCTCCTCTTGCAAGCTGTAAATCTCCGGGAGAAAGATTCAGCGCATGACCACCTAGTTGGGTCATTGCTACTTCAAATGAGACTCTTGTGCGAGTAGAAGGCTTTTCGAATATCATCCCAAGGCTTTTACCCTTCAATAATTCCTGAAACTTGTGTTCTTTCAAAAATTTAGAAAAATTTAGCAGATCAAATAATACATCCTTGTAGTCTAAAACCGATAAGATGCTCCTCAAAGTTACACCTCTACAACGTCTATGAACTTATTATCCTTGAATAACAAAAAGACTCCTTCTGGGAGGTCTAGAATTATATCAGCTAACTTGGCTTCCATTTTGTAGAAATCCCTAAGTATAGATACCTCAAATTTTTTTAACCTTCCTACGAGATGATACCTGAATTGATCCAGAATTATCTTTGGAATACCCTCAAGGCTTTCTATGATCAGGAAAAAGAAAATATTTCTCCTTCTCAATTCATTGAATATTGTATAATCGTAACTTATGAATGGAGAGGTTTCTGCGAGCACTTCACCCCTATCAAAAAAAACTACTAGATTCGAGGCAGGGATTCTGCTCGCGAGCGTAAAAAGCATTGCTCTCTGTCCGGTACCCGGTAATTCCGTAGCGTCTATCACAATGTCTCCTTTCATTTTTTCCAGTCCTCTTTCGTCACCCAGTACACAAGATAAGCGTTCCGTAGCTCCGCCGACTAATTTTATTACTATTTTCTCAATTGCACTGCCGCCTTCGCTTTCAAGAATCTCCTCAGCAATATCCTGAAAATCTTGGGCTTTGTTTTTTCCCTTTTCTTTTAGAGTATTAAGTATTCTTTCCAAGATTTTTAATTCCTCAAAAGAAGGATGGTATCCCGCCGCAGCATGATACAATGACTCAAACTCGCTCATCTCAAAGTAATCTATGGGAACGATAATTGAATCATTTTTTATTTCTCGCCATGAAATTCTCAAATCGCATGGAAGAGTTTTTATCAAGTCACGCTTGCCTATGAAGGCTATCCTGTCATAACCCGTTTCTCCCACCTTTTTGTAGATCTTAAGGCTGGCTTCATAGTCTACCTTCCCCATAACAAGTATGTTCTTCTCTACCATTTCCCTTGAGAAGGAGAGCCCTGAAATTGTTATTTCAACCACCTTTACCTAAGAGAGCAAAATTCGCCAGCAATGCCTCAAGTTGTATTCTCTCATTGCTCCCCTCAACCAGCCTAAATTCGAATTCTCCAGTCTTATCAAGCATCAAAATCTTCAATTTATCGGGTATATCTAGGTTGAAGAGTTCCTTGTGGATTTGTTTGATAACGTCTAAACCTGAAACTCCGTAATTCGTGAGTAAATTCTCCAATTTTTCTTTGGCCCCCATAAAATTACCTTGTAAGGCCAGTTTGATCATATCTCTTATATCTGCTGGTCTCGCCGTACCTGCTATCTCATAAACCTTCTCAGCATTTACTGTCTCTCCAAATGAAGATACTGCTTGCAGTATGTTTATCGCCATCCTCATATCCCCCTCTGATATGTAAATGGTCGCTTCAATGGCGCCATCTTCAAGCTTTACTCCTTCTTTTTCCGCTATATATTTAAGTCTTTTTGTCATATCTTCAGAATTCAGTGGCCTAAACCTAAACAAGGCGCATCTAGATTGAATAGGAGGTATAATTTTACTAGAATAGTTACAGGAAAGAATAAACCTGCAAGTAGCCGTATATCTCTCCATTGTTCTCCTCAGAGCATTCTGAGCATCCGGCGTTAAAGCATCGCTCTCGTCCAAAAAAATTATCTTGAAACCGTGCTCCCCGAGAGGTATGGTCCTAGCAAAGTCCTTAATTTTATTTCTAACAACATCTATCCCGCGTTCGTCGCTTGCATTTAATTCCAAAAAATTTCTGTGCCACTCTTCTCCAAAAAATTCTCTCGCAAGAACTAAAGCACATGTAGTTTTTCCTACTCCGGCTCCTCCTGCAAAGAGTAAATGTGGTAGATTTCTTAGTTTCACATAGGTTTCCAGTCTTTTCACAATCTCCTCTTGACCTACAATTTCAGAAAGCCGCTTTGGTCTGTATTTTTCCGTCCAAGGGATATCCATTTTGAACACTAAACATAAATATATACTCAATATTTTAAAGTTCCTATATGAGAAGGAGATTAATACTCTTTATAATTCTGCTCATAATGGCTCCTGTCTTTGGAAAGCAGGGATTAGTACTGGATGTAAAAGGAGTAATAGATCCTACCGTGGCAGAATACGTCCACCTATCTCTTTTAGAGGAGAATTACATAATTATAATCAGAATAGATACGCCTGGAGGATTGGGCGATTCTATGATGGAAATTGTAAAAGATATAGAATCTTCCGATTCTCCTGTGGTAGTTTACGTTTATCCTTCAGGCGCGAGAGCCGCTTCAGCGGGAACATTTATTCTCATGTCAAGTCATATAGCCGCCATGGCTCCTGGCACTACAATAGGGGCAGCACATCCAGTAGAGATTACGGGTCAGGGAGAGGTGCCTGAAAAAATAACGGAACACTTTGCATCCTATATGAAGGCTCTTGCAGAAAGACACCACAGAAACGTCACTTGGGCAGAGTATGCAGTAAGGAAATCCATGTCTGCGACTCCAGAAGAAGCATTAAAATTCAACGTAATAGAATTAATCGCTGATAATACAACTGTCTTATTAGAGAAGATAGATAACAGAAATGTTAGTGTAAAGGGTGAGAACATTACCTTGAGCACCAAAGATCTAAGATTAACGTACAAGGAGATGACTCTGCGCCAACAAATTCTCCACACCCTATCGAATCCAAACGTGGCATACGTACTCTTTATGATAGGAATCTATGGTATAATATTAGAGCTTTCAAATCCTGGTGCTACGATACCCGGAGTTCTTGGCGGTTTATGCATAATTCTAGCCCTATGGTCCTTTAATGTTTTAAGCATGAACAAGGCTGGAATAGCGTTAATAATCTTTGCGTTGATTTTATTCATTGCAGAACTCCTCACACCTACCTACGGTGCTTTAACCGTAGGGGGCATAATATCTCTAATACTGGGTTCTTTGTTACTACCTAATGTAGAAAAAGAACCATTCATCAAAGTATCCTTCAACTTGATATTGGCCAGCGTAATTGTAACGGCCGGCTTCTTTATCCTTGTTTTGGGAGCGGTAATAAGAACATTCAAAAGAAAACCTACTACTGGAAGAGAGGGAATGGTTGGGCTTGAAGGAATCACCATAACCCCACTGAAACCAGAGGGCGAGGTCAAGATTCATGGAGAAATTTGGAAAGCCATATCCCTAGAGGGGGATATAGAAAAAGATACTCCTGTTGTCGTAGAAGATATCAAGGGACTTAGGCTATACGTAAGAAGGCAAAGGTCTTTAAGTGATTGAAAGGAAAATTAATCCATGAGAAGATGTCGAATATGCGGCAGAGAAGTTAGTGTTTCTAAAATTCTGGGCATATGTGCTGATTGTATCCGATCAAGTGAAGAAGCACTTCCTTACATAATAGAGAGTCATCAAAATGCAAGGCTTCCATACGATCTCCCAATAATGCCTCCAAGAGAAAAAGGAATATCTTGCAATTTATGCTCTAATAAATGCAGGATCAGTGAAGGGAAGAGAGGATACTGTGGACTCAGATGGAACAAGAATGGGAAATTCCACTCAGAAGTAAGCGGGAATAGGGCTCTCCTGTACTCGTATCTGGATCCACACATAACTAATTGCTGCGCTGCATGGTTCTGTCCTGCAACTGGAAGAGGATATCCAAAGTACAGTTACAGAAAATCCGGCGAGCTAGGATACTATAATTACGCTGTTTTTTTCTATGGATGTAATTTCAGTTGCCTGTTCTGTCAAAATTACTCTCATAAAAATTTGGAAAACTCCCAACTGGTCGATATATCCGATTTTACTCATAAAATTAAGAGTAACGGTAAAATAAGTTGTGTCTGTTATTTTGGGGGCTCTCCTGAGCCTCAGCTTCCTTTTGTAATTAGAGCATCTAGGAAGATTTTAGAAGAGGCTGATAGACTAGTAAGAATTTGTATGGAATGGAATGGTTGTGGTAACAAAAATTTGGTGAAAAAATTAGCCAAAATCTCATTGGAGAGTGGAGGTATTATCAAGTTTGATCTAAAAACCTTTTCCCCTACCCTAAGTCTTGCTTTATCAGGTGTTTCTAACGAAGAGGCCTACAAAAACTTCGAGATGATATACCACAACTTCTATGAAGAAAGAAAGGAGGTTCCACTGCTCACTGCAACGACTTTACTTGTGCCAGGATACGTAGATGAAAAGGAAGTGGAGGGTATTGCAAGATTCATATCAGACCTTGATCGAGATATACCTTACAGTCTTCTTGTGTTTCACCCTCAATTTTACATGAAGGATCTATCTGTTACTCCATTCTCGCAGGTTAAGAAATGTCTGGAGACTTCTAAGAAATATTTAAATAACGTCCACGTGGGGAATCTCCACCTTCTGGGTTTATATAAGTCTCTTCTCTGATAACTCTTTGTATCTTCTCTCTACGATCTCATCGATGTAGTTTATATCCTCATCTGAGAGATGCTTAAACCTTCCCTGAGCCCTCAAATAATCTTTAACCGGTCTCCTAGATCTTATGTGATAAGTTAGATTCATCTCGCCGTTCACTACTTCGTACAAGACCCACATTCCTGTCTGAACAGCCATTCTGGCTATAATAACGGTTTGATGTGGTTCAAATCTCCATCCCGTTGGACATGGGCATTGAATGTGTATGAAACTCGGTCCTTCCGTTTCAACTGCTTTCTTTACCTTGGTGAGGAGATCCATTGGTTGTGCTATACCTGCGGTAGCGAGGTAGGGTATATGATGCGCAGCTACGATTGCAGCGAGATCTTTTTTCCACTCTTCCTTGCCTATCTTCAATTTTCCCGGCGGACTTGTCGTGGTCCAAGCCCCATAGGGGGTACCACCGGATCTTTGAATCCCTGTGTTCATATAAGCCTCGTTGTCCAGACAAATGTATGTGAAGTCGTCTCCTCTCTCTAATGAGCCGGAAAGAGCTTGAAGCCCAATGTCAAAAGTACCTCCATCTCCCGCAAAGGCAACGATTTTAGGTTTTTCACCCTTCCATTTTCCCTTTCTCATCAAGACATCTATGCCTCTTGTTATGCCTGAAGAAACAGCGGCTGCACATTCAAAGGCTGCATGAATCCATGGAACTTCCCATGCAGTTTCAGGAAAGGGCGTGGATACAATCTCTAAACAACTTGTGGCGCAGGGAATGATGGAATTTTTCCCGATTACCTTCATTGCAAGCCTAACTGCGATAGTTACCCCACAGCCTTGGCAGGCTCTATGTCCCTTTGCAAAGTATTCTTCCAATGGAATTTCAGACATCTTCATTCTCTCAACCCCAAAAAGTGTACTCCTTTTTCCAATTTGAGCGCCTTTTCAAGTATATCAGGTCTAATGTCTCTTCCACCTAGGCCTGTTATCACGTTGATAACATCTACTCCTGTCTCGTACAGTGCATTCCTTACCTCTCCATATAGAATGGCACCTTGTGCTCCTGGTGCAATATCTCTATCCACTACTATCACCCTTTCAGCGCTTTTTAGAGCCTTCTCCAGTTCCTCATAGGGAAAAGGTCTGAAAACTGTTAACTTTAACAATCCGAGATCATCCTTCCCCTGAATTAAGCCTTTCATTGTCGTGCATGAGGAACCCATTGCAAAAAAGAAAGTTTCTGCCTCTGGATTTAGAATCTCAAAGAATCCGTATTTTCTCTCAAATATTTTTAGGAACTCTTTGGTAAATTCTGGAAGCAATTTCTTTGCATTTCTCATTCCTTCCTCCTGCTGCCTCCTGAACTCAAAGTAATGGCTTGGAAACGCATACGCACCCATAGTGGTTGGGACTTCAGGATTTACCGTATATATAGGATCTCTTGGGGGCAAGAAAGAATCAACCAGTTCTTTTTCAGGTACATTTACCCTATCTACCGTGTGAGTGAGTATGAATCCATCTAAACAGACCATAGCAGGCAACTGCACCTCATGATGCTCAGCAGTTCTATACGCTATGAATATAAGATCTAGAGCCTCTTGAGAGTTCTCAGCATAAAATTGTATCCATCCGGAATCTCTTTGAGCCAAAGTATCATTATGGTCGCACCAAATGCTAAGTGGCGCAGAAAGTGCCCTGTTTCCAACCCCCATAACGATCGGGAGTCTCATTCCCGAGGCAACGAATAGCATTTCGTGCATCAATGCAAGACCCTGAGAAGCGGTTCCAGTGAATACTCTCGCACCAGTTGAAGAAGCCCCTATGCAGGCGCTCATCGCACTGTGTTCGGATTCTACAGGTATGAATTCAGCATCAATTTCTCCATTTGCCACCATTTCTGAAATCCTCTCTACCATCTGGGTAGATGGTGTTATAGGGTAGGCAGCGATAACATCTACATCACAGAGTTTGACGGCTTCTGCTACTGCATAATTACCTGTCAATGGCTTAATCACTTTTATATTCCTCCGCAACAGTTTCTATTGCGCCAACACGACATTCTGCAGCGCAAATTTGACATCCTTTGCAGTACTCGTAGTCTATTTCATAATTTCCCTTTTCTGTTTTTCTTATGGCAGAATCAGGACAGTAAAGCCAGCATATACCGCAGTCTGTGCATTTATCGTACATAATTACCGGACGCATTGTTCTCCAAGAACCTGTCTTATTTACCAAAGATGTTGCTCCTCCCTTTATTACAGCACCAATTGGCAATTCTCTCCAACTCATAGTATTTCAGTCTCCTTATAGGCTTTTCTTATTAAATTACAATTTTTTTCGCCAAGTTTACCAGGAAACTGGTCCTTTATGGCCTTTCTCAAGGATCTAGAATTGACAAGACGCTTTACCTTTAGTAAAGCACCTAACATGGCCGTATTTGTTATGGGTTTTCCGAGAATCTCGTTGGCAAGATCGGTAGCATTTACCCATGCAACCCCTTTTTCATTGGGTCTTGTAGGAAGGTTTAATATAGGCATTCCACCTTCCTTTAATCCCTTCCTATAATCTACAACGTTCAGCAAGGTGGGATCAAGTACTATTACGTACTCAGGTTCCAAAACATCGTATCTTGCGAGTATAGGTTCGTCTGAAATGCGCACATAGCTTTCTACCGGAGCACCTCTCCTCTCTGGTCCGAAACTAGGTACCGCTTGTGCATATCTTCCCTCTTCAATGGCTGCGGAAACCAAAAGTGAAGCAGCGGTTACAGCCCCTTGTCCTCCTCTCCCATGAAACCTTAACTCTATCATGGCGTCCTTCACCTTTTTAACCTGTTTCTTTAACTTACTCCTCCACAATCCATTACTCATTTATCACTCTATTATAAAAGTGATACTTAAGTCTGGATCATATTATTTATACTAATTGTGCACATTCTAATTTCATGGAAGAAGAAGAAAGATTAAGGATGGAACTAGATCAACTAACGACGTACTATGAACTAGGCAAGATCTCTGATGAGGAATATGAAAGAAGGAGAAGGGAGATCCTAGATAAACTAGGAATCGAAGAAAATTCCTATGAAAGACCAAAAGTTCTTTTTAAAGAAAAAAGAAACTGGATAAGGATTCTTTCTTTCTTCTTCTTTGGAATGATAATCCTATTTTGTATTGCGTCAATTTCCCTAATTTTTTACCTAAATCCTAAAATAGGTGATGTAAAAAATCCGGACAATTACGTTATAGTTCCGAAAGATTGGAGTGTGAGGATGGCTAAAACAGATTTTTACGGCATTAGAATTCTTAAAATTTCGAATCACAACAGCTCAATAACCGAGGTGTCCATGAACATCATCGATAACCCGGAAATTTTCAAGAGCAGGTTAGCTGGATATCTGGACATAAAAGAAGAGTTAAACTCTACTTTGATCTTTAAAGAAGGAAAGAATGCTACCCTCTCCAAGGTTGTTTTTGAAAATGGTAGAGAAGGTTACTCTTTGTTTTGGGTTTGTGAAAAAAAGATTCATTACGCAGTTGGTTATCCCCAAAGCGAAAAAATACTCGAGATAATGAAGAGCATTAAATGCTAGACTTTATAGAGTTCCCTATAGGTTATTATCTCTATAAATTAATCTACTTACTCCTGCGTTGCGCTATGATCACGTCCTTGATGCCCTTTGGATCTGGTAAACCATATGCAATGCTTTCGTACCCTGATGTTCCAGATGTTGCGATCATTAAGTCACCTATGTTAAAAATCCTTTGGATGAAACTCTGCCTTACATCGATTGTGCGAATGTCCGTAATGAATATCTCTTTTATTTCTTTCGAGAGAACTCCCCTCTCAAGAACAATTCTATCCTCATAGACACGAAAAACGAGAGAAGCGCGCTTCCATAGGGCAACAACAAGCGGGATGATTAACCAAGCGAAGGCTATGTGCCAAAAGAAATTCCACCAAGATGCTCTTACCTCCAACAATCTTTCATCATTCATTTTTTAGCTCACCACAATCTTGTGGAAATCATAAAATAAAACCATAAGATAAATTTCACGAAAGTTATATAAAAGAGAATTGATTTCTTTGGATTCGCGGGGGCATGGTGTAGCCTGGCTATCATCACGGACTCCAGAGATTGGAATCCTCTGGAGTACTGAGATTATTCGATGATCGGAGATATCCGTGGACCAGGGTTCAAATCCCTGTGCCCCCATCAAGAAATTAGGTTATTGATTTTTGAAAGTTTATAAGTATTGAAAATAACCGATAAGATTGATTGAAATGCCAAAGGTACCTAAGTGTATGAGTACACAACACCCAGATAACGTGAACCCTCCTTTCTTTGCGGAAAATACTGAACTTGGTGGAGAGGACGAAATACAGGAAGCATATTATGTATTCTCTCACTTAGGGTGCGATGAGCAAATGTGGGATTGCGAGGGCAAAGAAGTGGACAACTACGTTGTTAAAAAACTATTGACAAAGTATGAATCCTTTTTCAGGAACAAGAAATTAGGAAAGGACATATTCATAACTTTGAGGGTACCAAATCCAAGCGTAGAAAAATCTGAAGCAAAGATATTACTGGAAACATTGGAGAGCATTCCCAGATCATTCGATGCTGCCAAATTATTCTATAAGGATGATATCCCGCCGATATTTGAAGTTATCCTGCCAATGACTGATTCATCAAGATGTATTGACAGAGTTTACAGGTATTACTGTGATTTTGTCGTAGGAAAACAGAATAAATCTTTAAAAAAGAGAGATATAACAATAGCTGAATGGATTGGAGAATTTAAGCCAGAAAGAATCAATGTTATACCTCTCTTTGAAGACATGGAACACATGCTCAACGCCCATGGTATAACCAAAGAGTATCTGGAGGACAAAAATGTAGAGTATCAAAGAGTTTTCCTAGCAAGGTCAGATCCTGCGTTGAATTATGGGTTGGTTAGCGCAGTTCTCCTAAATAAAATTGCTCTCCAAAGGTTAGAAAGATTGTCAAAGGAAATCGGGGTTGAAATTTATCCTATCGTCGGAGTTGGATCAGCCCCGTTCAGAGGCAACCTCAGACCACAAACAGTTGAAATGGTTGGAAAAGAATATCCAAGCGCCCATACATTCACCATTCAATCCGCATTCAAGTATGACAATCCTCCAGAAGAGGTCAGAGAAGCAATAAGAAAGATGCAGAGGAAGAAAAGAAATTCTCCGCAAGAAGTAGATGAAGAAATATGTCTTGAAATAATTAAGAAATATTCACAAGAATATAGGAAACAGATAATGGTCTTGGCACCAGTAATCAACGAGATTGCAAATTATGTGCCAAGCAGAAGAAAAAGAAAGTTACATATAGGCTTATTCGGTTATTCGAGAGATGTTGAAGGGGTTAAACTTCCAAGAGCGATAAAATTTACTGCTGCTCTGTATTCTATAGGTTTGCCACCAGAAATCTTGGGTTTGAACGCTTTAGATGAGAATGATCTCCAATTTGTTAAGAAAGCCTATGTAAATTTCGAGAATGATTTAAGGGACGCCCTCAAATATTTTAATCAAGAATCACTGAGTTTATTACCAAAATCTCAGGAAATAAGAGTAGGTGAACTTACAGATTACGAAACCAATGGAGAACACGAAGAAATAACAAGTTATATCTTGAGTTCATTAAGAAAGGTCAAAAAAGAATATCTGGGAGAATACGTTCTGAGAGCGGCAAATTTGAGAAGATTTTTAGGATGAGGTTGGGTGCTCGTAAGATATAAATAAGAGAATTTTTTTTCAATCACAAGCGAGGTGAACTAATGCCAGTTAAGATAGAGATATTTAAGTCTTCAGATTGTCCCTATTGTGATCCAACCATAGAGTTTGTGAAGAGTGTTGTGAAAGAATTGAGAAATGAGACAGAAATCGAGATAATCGACGTGTCAGAGCAGCCTTCAAAGGTATCGAAATACGGAATATATGCGGTTCCAACCGTTGCAATAAACGGAACCGTAGAATTTGTCGGAAGGCCCGACAAGAAAAGCCTCATCGAGGCAATCAACAGCAAGATCTAATCTTTATCACCTGCTTTTAGATGCTGAAAAATGAATGAGAATTAACTAAGCTAAATGAGTACTTTTACATGAGCC
>JBHIEG010000038.1:0-13501 GCA_046760505.1 Candidatus Hydrothermarchaeota archaeon | reverse complement strand
ATAGAGATAAAGGACAGGAAAGTAGACGATATAATAGAGGAATTAAGTGCAAGAGGCATAGAAATACCTTCTTCATTGAAAAATTTAGATCCTGAAACCGTACTTAAGGAGTTCAAGTATCATGGGAAGAATGGCAACGTAGAAATAAAGTATAAACTTGAAAGCGGAGAGGAATACAAGTCCAAGAGTACTGAAGGGGAAAAGATAGACATAGAGATGAAATATGAGGAAAAGCATGAAGAAGAGGAAAAAGACGATAATGATAAGGAAGTAGAGGAAGAGGATTAAGATTAAATCTCCTTTTTTCAGCACCTTCATTCCATAACTCTCTAGATTATCTAAGTTTTTGACCGTATCGAGATAAAAAATATAAATCCAGAGAAACAAATATTTTAAGAGGAAGTGAAGAAATGAAACTTTTCAGAAAAATAGGAGACTATACGGTAAGGTTGATTGAACACATTGGTGAAGCCGTGTTAAGAGCAGGTGAAGGCGCTATAAGATTACCTGAAACAACAAAGAAAGGTATATTATCTGGCAGAAAAGAAATTGAATCCCTCATAAAGAAAGAAAGAGAGATACCAGAACCACCTAAGTTTTTAATCTCTTTTCTGGCTAGATTTCATGCAGATAAAAAAGACTTCTTGGTGTTGAAATTACAAATAGCGAGTATCCTATTTGTACTGTCGGTTGTTGCCTCATTATTCAGATTTTTGTCTTTAAAGATCTTATTTATAATAGCGATTTTTATCTTTTCATTCGTATTTTATGTGCTGATTTTTCAGATTAGATTCGCTTTTCCTGAAGACAGGAACGCTTATTATGTATTCTTTGGGTTTTATCTGCTCATGCCCTTATTTTTACTGTACGTAGATAGAATCACTCCTTCTAATCTTAGGACATTCGGACCAAACTCTCCATCCCCTTATTTAATTTTATTCGCATTAATAACGGTTGGAATTTTCTTTCTATTCTTCAACAGGAAATATGGAAGGGAATATACCATTGGAAAGGTTTTAGATACAAAAGAATCGCTAGCAGAGGTCAGAATTGGATATGATCTATGCTCAGGAGTTTCTCCAAATATTTATTTCCTCGAGAACGGTCCTAATGCTAAGAAAGGAGATTTAGTAAAGGTTTCAGTACTAAAAAAACCTTTTTCCTTTAGGAGTGCCAAGCCGCAAAAGATACTCGAGGTTCTCGGATAATTTTTTTATAACACCTTTACAGATTAGAGTTGATTAGATTAAGGTAATATAGTAGGATGATAAATTGAAAGATGAGAGAGTAAGACTCACCGCATAAGAGAAGGATCCTGTATGAAGATAGATGACATCAAGAAAGCAGTGCGGAAGGATGCGATCTGGGATACCTTGGTCTCATTGGAGAAAGAACTAGAGAATTTAATATACGCATACGAGTTGGGAGAATTTACAGAGGCTGAATACAAAAAAAGAAGGGAGGAAATAGACAAAAATATCAACAAAATGGAGATCATTTTGAAGGAAGAGAAAATTGAAGACGTCGATCTGAGTTTTGATGTTGATTTAGATATTTTGAAGATAAAAACTTTAATTGAAGAGGAAAAAATGGGTGAAAAGACAATTGAAGAAAGTGATGACGCAAAGATATTCAAGCACGGACTTGAACTCAAGTACTTCGTAAAACACGGTAATTCATTCAGAGATAAGTTCTCTATTCTAGAGAAAGACGATGAGCTGGAAGAGATAATGATCTCTGGAAAGAACATCCCAATATACGTTGTCCACAGGAAATATGGAATGTGTAAGACAAATATAATTCCGAAGGAGAAAGATATATATGACTTAATTTTGGGTTACGGAATCTCTGATATCTCTTCCAATTCTTTATTTGACATTATGCTTCCAGATGGAAGCAGAGTAAACATCACACGCCCACATGTGTCAAAAGATACCACAGTTACGATTAGAAAATTTAGAAGGGAACCATTTACAATCATAGACCTCATAAACAATGATACAATTACACCAAATGCCGGTGCTTTTATCTGGTTATGTCTAGAAGGTCTGAATGTAAAAAGAGCAAATATACTGTTCGCTGGGGGGACCTCTAGCGGAAAGACCACCAGCTTAAATACTCTTTCATCTTTTTTCAGGATAGACGAGCGTGTTATAACAATAGAGGATACTCTAGAACTCAATTTTGCCCACGAGCACTGGATACAATTACAATCAAACAAAAATAATACAATGGACGATCTTGTGAAAAACACCCTCAGAATGAGACCAGATAGGATAATTGTAGGTGAAGTCAGAGGTCCGGAGGCGAATACATTATTCACTGCCATGAATACGGGTCACGACGGATGTCTGTGTACGATACATGCGAATACGGCTAAAGAAGTGATAACAAGATTAACAAGTGCCCCCATGAATGTTCCAGAGATATTAATTGGTGCCCTAGACCTCATAGTGATGCAAAACAGATTTCAAAGTGTAGAGGGCTCGATCAGAAGGGTAACCGAAATATCCGAAATAGCGGGATACGAATCTGGCAAGGTGCTCATGAATAAATTATATGAGTGGAATCCTAAAACAGATCTCCTTGAGAGGTTAAAGACCCCAAGCAGGTTTTTGGAAGAAATTTCCCATGCGAAAGGAATAGACCTATCCGAACTGAACGAAATACTCGCTCAAAGGGAGATAATATTGCTCTGGTTTAAAAACAAGGGAATAAGAGATCAAAAAAGACTTAGGAGATTTATAAACTTTTACTACGAAGAACCAGATACATTTATGGCGTATATAACCAAGGACATTAGCTCAAAGGAGAAAGAAAAAGAAAGTTGATTTTTACCACAAAATTTATCTCTTTTCCTTTTAAACTAACCTCATGATAAGGGCATTAAATATAATTGCAGAGGATAGACCCGGTGTTTTAAAGGAGATAACCACCATTATAGCTGAATACGGTTCGAACATAGTCTACGTCCATGCATTCTCCAGAGATAAAACAAGTTTAATTTATTTAGAGGTAGAAGAGGTACAGAAATTTAATGAAATGGTAGAAAATCTAAAAAAACTAGAATTTATCCTCGAATTTGAGATTTTGAGACCATTCCAGCAGATATTTGGAAAGAGAATTATTGTTATCGGTGGAGGTGCGCAGGTTAGTCAGGTTGTTCTTGGAGCAGTTACAGAAGCGGACAGGCAGAACATTAGAGGAGACAGGATAAGCGTTGACACAATACCGCTTGTAGGGGAAAAAACTTTAGCCGAGGCTGTGAGAGCGGTAGGTAGGTTGCATAGGGCCAGCATATTGGTTTTAGCCGGCTCCATAATGGGGGGAGAGATATCTCAAGCGGTGAGAGAGTTGAGAGAAAAACACGGCATTCCAGTAATATCCCTGAACATGGCTGGCAGCGTCCCAGAGGTTTCCGATTTGGTTGTGACCGATCCCGTACAGGCAGGTGTCTTATCAGTTATGATGATTGCAGAAAGAGATAGGATAGATGTGTCTGATATAGAAGAAAGAAAACTCTAAAAAGCCTCAATACCTTCAAATAAAGAATGCAAAAACTTAAAATACATGATCCAAATCTTTTCTTATGTAGCGGGGTGGGGTAGTCAGGTAATCCCGCCGGGCTCATAACCCGGAGATCCTTGGTTCAAATCCAAGCCCCGCTACCAAATTTTTTAAAGAAATTAGAGAAAAACTGGAAAAACAAGATATTTCTCTTTAAAATAGTTAAAATAAAAATAGATAAAAGAATAGAAGGATAATAAGGTTCAATATGGCTGTAAAATACAAAATAATAAAGTCCAAATCAATATTGAGAAAACTCAAATATGTGGATACTTGGTTCTGGAACCTTTACTCTTTAAATCCATACCAAGGATGCGAGCACGCCTGTGAGTACTGCGATTCACGATCTCATAGATATTACTTTCACGAAGATTTTGATCGAACAGTTTATATAAAAAAGAATGCTCCAGATCTCTTAAGAAAAGAAATCAGGAAAATGGGCTATCCTACTAAAACACTATTAGATTTTGGTGTTAATGCTAAACTCTCCCATCCAAAACATGCTATTGCGTTTAGCGGCGTTACCGACCCATATCAATCAATTGAGAAAAAATTTGAGATAACAAGGAAATGTCTCGAAGTTCTAAGGGATTTTGGCTTTCCTGTGCATATAATAACCAAATCCGATTTGGTGAAGAGAGATCTGGATATCCTCTCTGAAATAAATGAAAGATCATGGGCATGTGTATCATTTACCATCACTTCCTTTGAAAGAAAAATGGTGGAAATTTTTGAGCCTAGGGCACCATCCCCAGAAAAAAGGATAGAGGCTCTGAAATATTTTGCCAAGCATGGAATAAATACAGGGGTTATGTTTTGTCCAATCATCCCATTCATCTTAGATGCAGAGGAGAACATAAAGGAGGTCATAAAAAGAGCTAAAGAAGCGGGAGCGGATTATGTCTTGTGTGGAGCAGAAATGACGCTCCGCGATAAGCAAAAAGAAAGGTTTTTTGAGATCTTAAGAATTCATTTTCCTGAGTTGATTTCCAATTATAAAAGATTATATCAAAATATTTCACCAACCAGAGACTATTTAATGAAAGTATACAGAAAAGCATTTTCCTTCTGTGAGAAATACGGCATAAGAAATTACATTGAAAGGCCCTTACCTAAAGGAGTTATTCAAAACAACTACAGAGTCTCATCTACTCTTTACCACATTGCTTTCCTTTTAGAGCTGAGAGGAGAGGACCAGTACAAAATAATAACATACAAAAAAGCTGCGGAAGTAATAGAAGAACTGAAAGAAGACATAGAAAAAATCTACATAAAAGGAAAACTGGAAGAAATTTCGGGAATCGGGAAAAGAGTTGCGAAAGAAGTTTCTGAGATTTTAGAAACCGGAAAGAGCGATTATTTAGAATCTTTAAAATTGATGAGATGAATTAAAGAGAGTAATTAAAAATTAAATAACATATCTTGGCAAAATTGTTCCCCTATACCGCAATTTTGTCTATGTAAATTGTTTATTCTCTCACGGTAAATTCATAGATATACAAACATAACCCCATGAGGATGAATAATGCGCCTAGCAATTTTTTGTATCATGCTTCTGCTTACAACCCCGATATATGCGGAAGATAAGATTGAAATTTCGAAAAAATGTGCAAATTGGCTCTTATCAGTTCAAAATGAGGATGGAGGATGGGGTAGATTCGAAGGCTCGAGGTCAAGAGCAGAGCAAACAGCTATAGTGGTAAAAAGCCTGACAAAACTTTACCTAAATACACTCGATAAGAAATATCTCGAAAAAGCCGAAGAGGGCACTAGGTGGTTATTCGAACATAACATAGGAGGGTTTAGGTGGGGAACAGAGGAAACAATGTTCTGGGAAAGTTCACTTGTAGGGGATGCTCTTCTCTCAATGTACAACTATGATAACTCGGAAGAATATCTAGAATCCACCGAAAAAACAATTGAATTCTTCTGTAAGAGCTGTGGAACAAAGAACATAAAAGAAGTAGGCCTTTACCTGCATGATATGGCTTCGTTGTATATGTTAACTGAGGACAGATGGTTATATGAAAAGACTCTTAACATAGGAGGCTCCCTGTTAAAAGTTCAAACCCTAGATGGTGGATTTCCATACGCCGCATTAAATGATTGCACTGAGGCAAAAATATCTGAACTTCACTCTTCCCCTTATTCAACTCCTTTTGTCATCGTATCCATGGTGGATCTGTTCAAAATATCGAGAGATTTTAAATACTTGAGTGCTGCAACCGCTGCCGGAGATTATTTGGTCAATGCCCAAAAGGAGAACGGAAGCTGGATGAATGATATGGATGTCACGAGCAATTGCGCTAGCGCATTGCTTTATCTCTATGAAGTAACTGTAGATCAAAGATATCTGATATCTGTGAAAAATGGTGTTAATTACCTAATCGATATTCAAAAAGATGGTATTTGGTTCGATGAAAAAACGAATAAACCTAGAATCGATAAAAATGCCAAAATAATCGGTTTGATACTTGACTATTCTAGGATGGAACCGGAAATTACGGTTCATAAAATACTAGAAAAGCAAGTCATAGAGAAAGGGGAAATCATTGGAGTGCACATAGAGGTAAGAAATCATAAGGGGGGCAGAGTAAATGCAGTCGTAATGGATGAAAAACTTCCGGCAGGGCTAACTAGAATAGGAACAAACTACTGGAATATTCTGCTTGGACCCTATGATGCTGAGATTTTGTCATATCGTATAAAAGGCAACCAAAGAGGAAGTTACATTTTAAAACCTGTCAGAGTAGATTATACTTTCCTTGACCAGAAAAATACGATAGAATCATCTAAAATCTCCCTGATAGTTTCGAAGGCAGTAACCCTTCCAAAGATGAGATCGGAAGAATATTTAAAAAGATTGCACTCGCTTTTGGAAGATGCGGAGAGAGGTTACGATGCTGCTGATAAAAGAATAAAGGTAATTTCGAGTTGGGGAGTAAGCCTTAAGGCTCAAAGAGACAGGCTTTCAGATGATTCAAAAAAGATTGAAAATGCAAAATCCTTAATAAGAGATGCAGAAGAATTGTATTCCCGAAGCGATTACGAAAGAATTTTTAACCTGACAGTTCCGGCTGAGATATACCTAAGAAAAGCAATCCACGATATTGATATGCTATCCAGCGAAGTAATAGAAAAATCTCTAGAATACGCCAACAAAGAGATAAACGTGACGAAAAATCATGTTTATGAAGCAAATATTGCTGTAAATTCTTATAACTTGCCAGTAATGGGATCTAACATGAGAAACGCGATCTCAAATCTGAACGAGGCGAAAATATATTTACAGAATGCGAAAATGAGTTATTCAAAGGCAGAACAACTTTATTTTTCTGGAAAATATGATGATGCAATCAAGGAAGAAAGCAATGCCATAAACAATGCAAAAACAGCTTATTTGAAAGCAAGGAATGCAAAATCAATCATAGAAAAAAGCAAAAGTGAAGTGATCCTCGCAGCCGGAATGATCGCGGGATTTTCGTTAATGATTTTCTATATCGTATCTATACTTTTAATCAGAACTTTTAATCAGGATGACTTCAGAAAAGAAGAAACCATTTACAATAAATAAAAATCAGCAGGAGAGTCTATTTGGTTTTAAGATTGGCAATAAATCTTGAAAGAGGGTTATAGCATAGAATAAATATTTTTAGTGTGCAAAGATCAGTATGCGCCTACGCGATCCACTAGATCTAAGAGCACTTAATCATAGATGGTATATCTTTCTTACATTTATCATAGCTATAACATCCGGTATATTCATGCATTTGGTCCACGTGGTCCACGCATATTCTGGCACGCACGAAGTAGATATTTTCTGCGATCTTTCTGAGGGTGGTACAACCTATGTTGAAGGAAAGGTAACATTTACAAACTTTTTGCAGGGAATGGCACTCTATGACATATTTTATATAAACGTAAATGAGATATTTTATATCTCCGCACAAGATTCTGAAGGACCTTTAGAATACGAATTAAAAAACTCGTCAATGACCATAAATTTCAGAAGACCTATTTACTATAAAGAAAAAGTGAACTACAACTTCAAATTTTACACCGAAGATTTAATCGAAAAGAAAAGTAGTTTCTTCTTCTCTTTTAATCTCAAATTTTACCCTTTGAACAACATTCCTGTCAGAGATCTTGAATTACTCATTAAACTACCTGAGGGAGCTGTTTATAAAGAATATCACCCAGAACCAGAGAAAATATTTATTGAAAGAGGAAGGAACGTCTTCTACTATCATTTGACTCCAATTCTCAACGTAACGGAGATTAAAATTGATTACGATCTTGAAGAGAAAAAAATTAGTGAATTAAAAGAATTAAAACTAAAGAAAGAAAAGAGAGAAAGACTATTTGAACTAGAAAGACAAAAAAAAGATCTAATCGACAATATCTCAACCCAAAGACTCAAAATTAAAGATTTAGAAAAAGAAATAATGAATGAAGAAGATCTTACAGCATACAGGAGTTCTTTGGATGTTGCAAAAGATCTTCTAAAATTTTCTGAGGAGAAGGTTTATAGGTCTGAGCTTGAAGAGTCAAGAGCCATTCTAATCTCTGCAATTTATCTAACAAACGCAGTGGAGAGGAACATAAGATCTTACAAGAAAAGTCTCGAGAAGAAAAAACTCAACATCACTCTTCAACAAATAAAAAAAGCAGAGAACGCATTATCTCTTGCAAATAAAAAGTTAAAAGAACTGAATAAATCCTCATTCCTATGGATCGAGCCCAATAGAAAAGAAATAAACGATCTCTATCTTAAATCAAAAAATCATTACGATAGGGCATTAAATGCTTTAGAGATTAGAGATTACTCTTTAGCCAAAGGAGAAGCGGAAAAATCGAGCGAACTGGCATATCAGACCATTTACCTTATAGATGAAGAGAGAGAAAAAACAAATTCAAGGAAAAACCTATTGATCCTAGGATCATCGCTTTGCATTTTTTCACTTTTCTTCACTTCTGTTTTCATAGTTTTTAGAAGAAACAAAGAGGAGAATATACTCAGAAAAATAAAAAAAGAGTATAGAGAGGTTTCTCATGATTATGAGTTGGGAATAATCTCAAGGGAAGAATACGAGCGTAGAATAGAGGTACTCTACGATGAAGTAACAGAACTGTACGAAAAATTGAAATAAACATCGTTAAACCTATAGAATATCTCATAATTTTCTTTTTCGTCCAACTCGAAAGGGTTCTTGTCATATGGTTCCAATATCTTTCCTTCCAGGGTTACCCATACGTGCCCGTAGTTTCCTTTTTTCCCAACATTTATGAAAACTTCTTCCGGTGAGTTTATTGTTCTTAGCATGCTGCCCAAGAGTATTGCCTTATCCTCACAGTCCCCTTTCTTTATTTTTAACGTCTCTGATGGAGTTTGCCATACCTCAAGTCCAAGGACATCATGCTGATATCTTATTTCGTCCCTTACATAGTAGAAAATCCTCTTTTCGCATTCAGTGTGGTTGGCTCCCAAACATATTCTGGAAACCAAGTAAGACACGTCCTCGTTTCGAATTAATGCCTTTGGATCTCTACCTGAATAATATTTCACTGTATTTTCCAGTTCAGCAATTTTTTTGTCTTTCCTTTCAATATTTTCTTCTAACTCTAATATTTTAAGCCTTAGCTCTGAGATTTCTTTCTCCTGATCCTGCAATCTCTGATTTTTTTCAATCAACTTTTCTTTCAGTTCTTTGTTCTCTTTCTTAAGATCTTCATATCCATTTTCATTATTTTGAAGGAATAAAAAAAAGAACAGGAAAAAACAGATAATCAAAATTATAAGAGATCTCATATCAATCAAAGAGAGAGAATATTAATCCAAGGATTCTCTGTATCAAACCTTTTTCTTCTTTGATTTTTGGTGCTGATTTCTTTACCGTAATCTTTAATTTATTTGAATCAGCATGATAGTAGTTCCCCTCCTCGTCTTGGTAGGAAACGCTAGCCTGAGGAAGTTCATAAACGTTTGGGATACTGGAAGAAATTGAGTAGAAGAACCATGTTGATTGTCCAGGTGCCAGAGAATCTAGGGACCAAACGTTGGTTCCACTCGTGATCATGAATGCAGGAGGTACCATATCACTTATTCTCAGATTTTTTGCCAGTCCCTCTCCGTTATTTTTCAAAATTACAATTATCCTTGTTGATTCTCCGGGATTTAATTCAGTTTCATACGCTTGCTTCGATACGCTAATTTCAGGTTTGGGTTTAATCGGAGGCGCAAGGGTAGGAGTTGGTGCAGGAGTTACTTCAGGAACTGCAACAGGCTTAGGCACGGTAACCTTTTCCGCAGTTACTTTTTTGAAGATTCCACATGCTAAGGCTCTCCGCGTATATACGTTGATGTTCGCGGCACATGCTCCATATTTTCCATCCACGAACTCCACTATGATGTCATCCCCTGCGCTATCCATTACTCTTCCAAAAACAGGGAATTTATAGATCCGAATATCTTTTATGGGAATTCCATCCTTTTCAATTCTCACTCTAGCCTTTGTTCCAGAGTAATCAGCAGTTAGCATTGAAATTGTGTATTCCCCTGATTGGATACTCTCTCCTTCGCTGAGCCATCCTCCGAAGCTTTTAACAAACCATGTTACGTTTATGACATCATCTCTCTTACGCGAAATGTGAATGAACGCCGCATTTTGATCTTCATCAGCCCATGTAAGACTAACCCTAAATGGATGTCTTTGGCGCCTTTCATCGCTGTCTTCAAATATCATTTGCTCATGGGCTTGCATCGTGATTCCGTCTATTATCTGCTCTCTTGAAATCAATCCGGCCTCTCCCAATCCAAGATCATGGTAATTTCCGTCTAATAGTACTACAAACTCTATCGATGCTGTTTTTTTATCTGAGTCTACATCGGTAAGTTTGAGGTAATACCTGTCGCCTATTTTCAGTACATCGTTTACCTTTATCCAAGCCGAGAATACGGTTTCAGGATTTTCCCAAGCCTTATCAAATCGGTATTTGAACTTAGCAGATGCAGGAACCAACAACATTAAGATTAAGCATAAGGCAAATACTCTGCGCATTTTTCCACATTCTTTAGTATAATAATTATATTAATATAAAATTTAGGGTGGCATATTTGTCTGCAATTCTGTATAAGTAAAAGATTATCTCTCTTCTTTATCCAGTACCTTACCACGCTCTATGTCCACATAGATCATGTATGTTTTATTTTTGTATATCTCTTTCCACTTCTTTGGAATCGCATGTATCGTCACATTCCATACTTCTTTGTGTATTTTTTGATCGATCCTTTGAAATCTCTCCAAGTTTTTAACTTTGGATATGATTACGAAATCGAAATAATATTTGTCCCACTCTTCAAAGTCTTCCTTTACTTCTTCATCACTTAAAGCAATAATTAGAGAGCGGGTTGGCTTCCGATCAAATAATTCCTCACATTCTGAAGGTTTTTCCTGTATAATGGTAACATTTTTTTTCTCCCCGCACTCAATCTTTTTTATCTGTGAAATTGTAGTAATACTTTCATTCAACTGTATGATTTTCTCCCGAAGCTTTACAATCATCTTTTTGTAGTTCTCAATAGTTTCCCTTTGAGTCTCTATGATGTTTCTCTGCGCGATAATGGTAGCATTCATCGACATTATCCTTTCTTTTAAGGTCGAAATCTCCTTCTCACTTGTTGTCTGTAGACAACCTAGAATAGATAATAGGATAACTAGAAGTGTTACGACAATCGTAAGGTATTTTCCGTCTGCCATAAAATCACAAACTGACCACAGACAAAATATGTTTATATGGGGGTTGAGTAGATAAGACTTTCGTGGGATGAAAATGCCTATTAAGAAGGATGAGATGTTGGTTATTCTGCTGGTTCTAACCATCTTCATGAGTGGTCTAGCTCTATGGAGTATGAATAAAAGATTGAAGGGGCTAGAACTTGAAAATGAAAGAGTAAGCGATGAACTCTCAAGAACAAAAGTCTCCATTTCAAAACTCGCTCAGGAAATTGAAGATACAAAAAAGAAGGGGGACGAGAAGTACACAGCAGTAAAAGTCCTTTTTGCCGATGAGAATGCAGGCAACTTCGTAAAAAAAATTATAGGGAACAGCACTAAGGGTGTTGATGTAAGTATCTTAAAGACGGAAAATCCCCATATATGGGATATCCTTATTCGATCTACCATAAAAAACGCTTCGGTAGAGGTGTTAGTTGATACATGGAGAGAAAAAGTTATTTCTTACAGACAATTATCCTGATTTCCATTTTCATGCCTGCATATGCCCATATATCCACCGATATAAGCGAGATCTTGAATTTTGACTACATGAGGGCAAAGATAGTTGTGG
Organism: Candidatus Hydrothermarchaeota archaeon; assembly: GCA_046760505.1. Taxonomy (GTDB): domain Archaea; phylum CAYFZR01; class CAYFZR01; order CAYFZR01; family CAYFZR01; genus CAYFZR01. The sequence continues at coordinate 1,588 of JBHIEG010000038.1, read as the reverse complement.
GAGCAAACACACCTGCTCCAGCCATGGATGGGTTGAGCGCCTCCTTAATAGCTGGAAAAATTGGAACAATGGCCTTCAAAGAAGAAAGGTCTGGATTTAAGGTAGTTCTATCTCACCTTACATACCTAGATACAGAGGTGACTAACGATACGAAAAAGTGGTACAACCTAATCTTGATAGGCGGACCTGTTGCAAATTCTTTGAGTAAAGAAGTTTTTGATAAGATGGAAATTAAGATAACGAACGATTATCCCGGCCCCGGCAACGGAGTAGTTCAACTCATAAAAGATCCCTTTGGCTACGGAAAAGACGTATTAGTTATAGCGGGCTCAGACAGAAACGGAACCCTTGAAGCCGCTAAGTTTTGGGTCGATATGTGGAAAAGTGTCTGACGAAAGATCTATTTAGTGTAAGTTACACATTCTCCTAAGGTATTGTTTATGAGAGCCTTAATGCTGCTCACATTAATTGTAATAGCCTCTGTTGGTTTATGTCAACAGACATTAAGGATCGCAGTGTATCAGGGAGACGATAAGTTCTCCCGGTCATACGAGATTGGACGATACCTAGATTTTTATGAAATTCCCTACTCGAAAATCGGTCCTATCGATGAAGTTTCTATATCCCCATATGATCTCATTATAATAGACGATAGAAGTCTTTCCAACACAGAAGTCAAAAAATTAAAGGAATTTGTAAAAAACGGGGGGGTCTTGATTGCTATCGGTGCTCCTTCTTCTCTTGATGCGAATGGCAATCCTAGGAACGGTCTCGCATTAGATATACTGGGTCTTAAAGGTAGCGCCCTGCAGAATTCTATTACCACCAGAGAGGTAGTTATTACCAAGAAAGATCTGATCACAGAGGGAGTATACGGAGATTCTTTTCAAGTCTATTCCCCCACCTACAACCTCTATCCCGCGAATGCTAACTTGAGCGAAGTTGCAAGTTTTAGGTTTTATACTTATCCTGCAATTGCCACGAACAGATATGGGAAGGGTCTGGTTATATGGTATCAATTCAATCCATTCTATCAATATTTGGTGACCCATAGGCAGGAGATGAATCTACTAGCCCTAAATTCCCTGAGAAAAGCGTCTAATTTTAAGGAAAAACCTCTGGCCTACCTCGGTCTATGGCCAGATGGCGCTAAGAGCGCTGTTTTGGTAAGAGTGGATTTCAATGGAGAGGAAGTAAAGGATGAATTTTTGAAAATAAACAGGCTACTGGCAAAAAATCGAAAGAAAGCCACTTTATTCATCCCCTTCTATACAATAATGGACGGCGATATTAAAAACGATCTCATGCTATGGCAAAATATTGGATACGAGATCTCATGCTACGGCTTGACGCAAGACCCTTGGAAAGATGTGCCATTTTCATGGAAGGAGAGGAGATACGGAAAGAGATCATTCTTTAGCTGGGTTACCTCATATAGAATGCCCTCTAAATATCCTATGGGTCCTTTTTACTTGGTGTATGAACAGGAATTCTGGAAGGATTTAGGTCTTGCTTTACACTCCCTATACTCAGTTGGAGTCTCTCCTAAAGGGTGTGTAATACCGTATAGCGGGTCGATAGGTACTTT
>JBHIEG010000037.1:0-13779 GCA_046760505.1 Candidatus Hydrothermarchaeota archaeon | reverse complement strand
TAGTGAGTATGGGCATATACATCTTCGAACCTGAGATCTTTGATTATATAGAGAAAGGTACACGAAAAGATTTTGCATATGATGTGATTCCCGTATAATAGGAGAAGGAAAGAAGATTTATGGATTTCTTTCAGCTGACAGATGGACTGATGTGGGATGACCCAGCAGCTATTCGAAATCAGTAAATGATTTGATGAATGAAATGAGCGGAAGTGTTATAACAGGTAAAGTCCGTATGGAGGATGCTTATATCGTAGGACCAGTGCAAATTGGACATAATGTTGTTATTGGAGAAAATACAAAGGTAATCGGACCGGTACTCATCGGGAACCACGTAAATATAGGAGATGAGGTGATAATCGGCCCATATTCTACAATTGGAAATAGTGTGAAAATAAAAGACCATTCAAAACTATTATCCGCAAAAATCTTCGATGAAGTAGAGGTGGAGGAGAGAACTAGATTGATAGGTTGCATTATAGATAATGAAGTCGAAATTGGATCGGAATGTGAAATTGAAAATTTAGCTGTAATTGGTGCAAGAACCAAGTTGGATGATAGGGCACTCGTAGACTCAGAGGTTCGAATCTGGCCTGATTTATATATAGAAAGTGATAGAGAGATAGAAGAAGATTTGATAGAATAGATCAAGTCAATAATTTGTTAATTTTGATTTGATTAGTCTATTAAAAATAGAAAAATTTTAAACCTAACTGATAGATTATGGAGAAAACTTTGAGAATAAAATTTCACTAGAGCAAGAGATTGTTTAATAAAGACTGGCTAGATGTTAGAAATAGATTGTAAGTGTAATCTGAAATTCATTCAAAATTGTTTCTCAAATGAGAAAAAGCGTAAGAAATATATATTATAATTAGTTCTGAATGCTGACATGGTATTCGTCTTCCATAAAGGAATATACCTCGTAGAATTGACAGGAAGGAAAGCTAGGGATCTTGAGGAATTAATGGAAGAAATCAAAACCATAGATGAAAAATCTATTTTTTATCACATGTATCACTCCCTCCTGAGGTATCACTTTGTAATACCTGAATATTACAACGACTTCGCCTACTGGCTGGAAAACATACTCCATGAATACGCCCTTGCAGAGAAATTTGCAAACATTCAGATCCGCGAATACCTAAATGTTGAGGAAATTAGGAAAAGGTTGGTTGAACTTATTACAGTACATTTAGAAAACCAAAAATCTCCAACGAGAGTCCCTACCGACGGATTCCATGAATTCCATTTTGCCAAATCAATCTGCGTGGTTTACCCTACAAAGTATTCTGCAAGCAACTTGGAGGAATTCTTAGAATGCCTGAGGGCAGTTGATATAGAAGTAATATTCTACCATTTTTTCGAATCTTGGCTTCGCTTAGGGATGGTGGAGGGAATATATAACGACGATTTCTCCAGATGGATATCGGAGAGCCTCGGCCACGAGAAATTAGCTGAAAAAATAGCTTCTCTTGACCCCTTAGGATACACGCTGGAAGATCTTAAAGAAGAACTCATCAGACTAACTGAAGAAGAACTGAGAGGAGATAAATGACGAAGTTATGGGACTATGTGGAGATAGTGGGAAGAAATGCTATTGAGGAACTCCTTATGTTAGCTGATAGACTGTCCCATAAGTCGATGCTGCACGTGAATTCAACTGCTATCGGGGGAGGAGTTGCTGAGATACTGCATCGGTTAGTACCTCTCATGAATGAATTGGACATTGATACGAGGTGGGATGTTATAAAGGGAGGTCAAGAGTTTTTCAGGGTTACAAAGAGTTTTCATAACGGCCTCCAAGGAAATCCCTTAGAACTCACAGCGGACATGCTTAACACCTATTTAGAGACAAACGAGATGAATGCCAGAGAAATCAATTTTGACAGGGATGTTATATTCATCCATGATCCACAGCCCGCAGCCTTGATTAGCATGAAAGACAACTCCCATAAATGGGTGTGGAGATGCCACATCGACTTGTCCAGTCCTCAGGAAGAGGCTTGGAATTTTATGAGGAGATATATAAACAGATACGACGTAACTATCTTTTCCATTCCTGCCTTTGGGAGACCTGATTTGACTCTAAAACAATTTACGATTCCACCTTCCATAGATCCCCTCGATGATAAGAACAGAGATCTTTCAGCAGAAGAAGTGAATAGATTTCTTGATAAATACGAGATTAGCCATGAAAAGCCTATAATAACTCAAGTGGGGAGATTTGACAGGTTTAAAGATCCAATAGGAGTGGTGGAGGTTTATAAAAGGATCAAGAAGAGCAGGGATTGTCAGCTTGTATTGGCTGGTGGAACAGCCACAGATGACCCAGAAGGAGCGGTTGTCTACAAAGAGGTACAGAATAGAGTAGAAGGAGATCCTGACATCCATCTCCTAGTCTCCATTAGCGATTTAGAGGTTAATGCTTTACAGAGGGCATCCTCAGTGATTCTACAGAAATCATTACGGGAGGGCTTCGGCTTGACTGTATCTGAGTCCATGTGGAAGGGAAAGCCTGTTATCGGCGGAGCTGTTGGAGGCATACCATTGCAAGTGAAAAACGGGATAACTGGGTATCTGGTACGTACTATCGAGGGTGCCGTAAACAGAACTCTCATGCTCTTAAGGAATTCGGAGTTGGCTGAGAAACTTGGAGAAAATGGCAAGGAACATGTGAAAAGAAATTTCCTAATTACAAGACACATTAGAGATTACCTTTTTATCATGCACGTCCTTGAACATCCGAGAGAGGACTTTATTCAATTGTAGGTTGCTTTCAACACTTTTGACGTTGCTTTCCTTAGTCTATCTTTTACTGCTTGTATCACGCATCGGTATTTTGAGGTCCACTTGCAATATCGGCACTAAAGTCATTGACGCAGGAGGAAAATACCTCTTATTTTTTGCTCAGCCAAAATCAGAGCTGAGTAGGAAATATATCAGAAGAAACTCAAAATCCATGACCTATTTATCATAGAAAACGGAGACGCTATTTTCTTCCTAAATCGCTTTAATTTCTGTCTTTAACTGAGATTGATTGCTTAGGATTATCTAGATAATTTAGACATATTTAGACCGCCACTTCTAAATCTAGCTCCTCCACAAGTTCTTTATATCTATTCCTTACGGTGACCTCTGATGTACCAGCTACTTCAGCAACCTCTTTTTGAGCTCTTCTTTCTCCTTGTAGCAAACCAGCAATATATATTGCAGCTGCTGCGACCCCTGTCGGATCTTTTCCTGTGATTATTTCTTTATCTATAGCGAGTTTGATGATATCAATGGCTTTTGACTGCACTTCTCCTGACAAACCCAGTTCGCTTGAAAATCTAGCTACATATTCAGTAGGGCTTGTTGGCTTGAGTTTTAATCCTAATTTCCTACCTAATAACCTGTAGATCTTGCCTAATCTCTTTTTTTCTATTCTAGCGGAATCAGCAATCTCGCTCATACTCCTAGGCACTTTGTGCTGTCTACATGCCGCGCATATGGCAGCTACAACAACGCTCTCGATGGACTTGCCCTTGACCAAATCACTTTTTACAGCATTTCTATAGGTAAGGGCGGCCGTCTCTTTGACATGCCTTGGTAAGTTTAACCGTGAAGATATCGATTCTAATTCAGACAAAGCGGAGGCAAGGTTTCTTTCGGCAGAATCTGACAATCTCACTCTTCTTTGCAATTTTCTTAACCTATAGAGTTTGGCTCTTTGATCAGGAGCGAGTTGCCTACCTTTAGCATCCTTTGTACTGGGGGTTATGGTGGTGGATAGACCCTTATCATACATAACGTAGGTCATAGGGGCACCAACTCTACTCTTGGTTACCCACTGTCGATAATCATGAGCTCTCCATTCTGGGCCTCTATCTATTATATCTTGTTCTAAAACAAGTCCGCAGGATTTGCAGACTAATTCGCCTCTTTTCTCATCTTTAATTACCTTATGACCCCCACATTCAGGGCAAACTTCCATCTTCCACTCCTCCAAACTTATTATAAATGTTTGTACTTCTTTAAAAACACACAAAAGCTAATCAGGTATCCCAAAAAGCAATTGTTACATTAGTCCTTTCGGTCAATAAGACTCGTCTATACTACTATATAAATTTTATATTTCACTTGCGTTGCGGAAATAATTCAAATTTTATATAAGATCCAGAGATGAAAAATATCATGTTATTCGTAAAAAAGTTATGGTAAGATACAATCAATAACTATTACGAGCCATTTTTCACCTAAACCTATTTTCCAAAGTTAATTTTTCCATAAAATTTAAATACTTAAAGATTGAGAAAAAAGTACCGGTTTTTTAAGCACGTTAGATTTAGATAGACTAGTTGGAGGTAGGAACATATGGTTGAATTACCTTTAGCACAAGTAGATAGAATTGTGAGGAAGGCAGGTGCAGATCGAGTAAGCGAAGATGCAAAAGAGGCTTTGGCAGAACATATGGAAGAATACGGCATCAAAATAGCATCAGAAGCTACTAAATTAGCTAAACACGCTGGTAGAAAGACAGTAAGGGCAAGAGATATAAAATTGGCGGTTAAAAGACTCGAATGACCTTTCTTGTGAAGATCAATTATGATTTAAAGCTAGAATGAAGCTGATACATAGTGAGTTATTTAAATCATACGCTTTCGCTTACATCTTCTACACATGATTTTATTCTTTCTGCGACTTCCTTTCCTTTATCAGTTAAAGCAACATATGTTTTGTAGGGATCCTGCTTGTGTCCTGCTCTACCACTATTAATCCTGAATCTAGGAGGCAATTAAATCCCTTTCAGAATCATTTTAAAGAAAACTCAAATTTTAGTCTATAATTTAAAAAATATAAAAAAGTTTAAAGGTTTTTGCTCTATTCATTTAGTTAAAAATCTTTGCTGAAATTATATATTTCAATTAATGTTTTGCATTCATAATCATAGGTTAAAATCTCTCTGTATAGAATTTGAAGAGCTATATACAGATATTTTAAAAAACAAAACAATTTTCCTTTGAAAATGCAAATGAGATTAGTTAAATTTTCTTTTAAATGCGATTTGAAAACACGAAATTGATTTTTCAAATTTCTATAACGTAATTACTGTACTCATTACCTATTAACAACACAACATTAACTACAGTACTTGAAAGACTAGTAGTACTAATAGTACTAATGATACTAGTTCGAATCGTACTAGTTGATAGAACGATTGGTACTAGTAAGTTTCCACAGACTACCCTTTTGAAATTCCCTAACCTTTTTCTTTTCTTTAACCTTTCTGAGCAATTCTAGCTTTTCTCCTGCTGAATCTATAGCTTTTTTGATCTCTTCAATATCTTTACCCTTCATAAATTCCGCTAAAATTGCACTTTGAGCCTTCAATACATCTTTCAAATCAGAGAGTTCTTCTTTGAGATCTTCTATCTCACTTGCTTTCGCCACGGGTACGATAGGAGTAGGCTTAACTTCTCTCGCTCTTTTAACCGCTTCTAACAGATCTTTATTCGCCAAATGCACATACAAAGAAGGCATTTTAGAATTAGGAGACCATCCGAAGAAATTTCTTAAGTTGGGTTCATTCATACCTCCCTGTGCTAGATGAGTGGCTCTACTATGCCTTAATAAGTGGGGATATACGTGCTTTCTTATTCCGCTTTTCTTCGCTATATCGTAGATTAGCTCTCTTAGATGTGTCTCAGATACCGGACTGAGCGGATCTCTTGTAAAAAATAGATAGACTTCTGGATCTTCCTTGTATGGGTGCACGCTTAGATAATCTTTAAGATCTTTTATTGAAGTCTCCAAAGTACAATTCTTTCACCAGTCTTGCCTCTTAATTTTAACTGGTTGTCTGGTAAGATATCTTTGATTTTAATCTCCCTAAACTCTCCCAATCTGGCGCCACTGTCGTATAATAAATGCACTATCACACGCTCTCTTAGATTTTCTGCTCCGCTAAAAAAGACAGGCAATTCTTCTTCATTTAAAAACTCTGGTATCTGGTTGTTAAATGACTTCTTCTTTATCCAAGTCACTTTTTTAGGATAAAAATCACCATCTCACTCGAACCATTTGTAAAATGCCTTTATAGATATCTTAAAAAGGTTCATCGAAGACTCTGTTACCTCTTTTTCATCAATAAGATAATCGAAGAAGTCTATGATATCTTCTTTTTCGATCTCTGAAAATTGTTTATTGGTATAAATGCTTAGGTCTCTTAAAGGAAATAAAAGATTATACCTTGTGCCTTCTTTTTTACCTAACGTTCTATTCTCTTTATCGTATCTTTCTAAAATTTCTCTATTTTCGGGGCGAATAGCACAGTTTTTTAATACTTTCTCAGCACGAGAAAGCTTTTTATTTTCCGTTGTCTCATTTTTATTTTGCCGCCAAGTATCACGTCCAATGTTATCTATGGTGGCAACAATCTATAAAAATGTGTTGCATACCTAAAATTGTTGTTTACCTTTGGAATGCAACAATTTATCTTAGCAAAATGTGCTAAATTAATAGTATTGGCAGCCTCTTGATCAGAAAAATCGCCATGTATGAGCTTTCACCTCAACTTAGAACCCTTCTTTATATCTAATACCGATACAATAGCCTTAGATATGTTCACTACAAACTGCAATCGTTAATTAATTTCCAAAAAATATACATAAAATTGAAATCATTAATATTTATCATGTCTAGTACCTCTAAATTAAAAATAATTATATTCAGGATATTTGCCGTTTCTGTTTCCTTTATAACACTCATTCTTCTTTCGATCATAACAACTATAAGAAATTTATTCAGGTTATCTTAAAACTCAATATTTTCGAAAAAATCGATCTTTTTCCCATTTAAAGCCCGCATTCGACTTGTTTTTTTACGAACATGACTTTTGAGACAGCCTGTAAGATAAAAATTAGTAGCTGCAACGAGCCACGCTGCTTTTCAGTGCCAAAAAAAGGAGAAATAAAGATTCAGTAGTTTACTCCTCCTCTTTTGTATCGATTTTTCTTTCCCAAATCTATCAGACCTCTTGGAGTATTCTTGATTCTTTAAAATTGACATTCCATCTTTCCAAGAAACTTTTAAATTCTTCAGTATTTTCAACGGGAATCAATATGGTGCCGCTTCCTATATGCTTTCCATTTAACGTCTGGAGTACCCCATTACCATTTCTTCCTTTTAAGGCATATCTAAATCCAATTTTTTTACTCTGAGGAAGATTCTCCAAAGAATAGTTGAACATTGTATATCCTCTAAATCCAAGTTCTTCGACAAGAAATTCTCTTTTTAATAAAGAGTAGCCTTCTAAAAATATACTGCTTCTGGCCAAAAAGTTTGGATCAAAAATCTCTTCTAGTGTTTTTCCTTTTACATCTACGTTTAGATCTAATTTTTCAAGTTTTTTTCTCAATTCATAAGGAAGATCATAATATTCGTCTTGCCTTAGTTCTTTTTTAAAAATTATCAGAATATCAATATCTCTTGGTATCCCCTTGCCTCTAACTGAGGAGCCATAGAGGATAACGTCAAATATCTTTTCTTTGTTTAGAGAATAAAATTCTTTAATCGTTCTACCAGTCTTCTCCTCCAACTTCTTTAAGGAGGTTTTCGGCATCTTTTTTCACCAACTCAGCGGTTTCTTTTTTTATTTCTAACTCATAAGTTTCTGTATAGTAAGGAAAATCCCTATCCAATATTTTGTAAATAGCAGGATATTCATTTTCAAGTATTCTGAATCTGTGGGCATGGTTTGAGGGAATTATCCCCTTGTCTCTAAATATCTTTAAATCACAAATAGCTGTTAATGTCTTGAAAAAAAGAACTAAACTAGTATTATAGTCCTCTTCCTCATGGGCAATACGAGCATACTTCAAGTATTGCTTAATATTCTTTATTAAGACATCCTCTCGCATCTGTTATATCATATAACAACAAAGACTTATATGTTTTTCTATGTTATACCATATAACAACAAAATCATTAAAAAGTTCAAATGTTATATGATATAACAAGTTTGTTGCTTATAATCTTTTCTCCAAAGTAGTATTTCTCTTATGCCCTCAATCCCTGTACAAGGGGTATTTAGGGTTAGTTATCCCATTTGATGTATGGAATATTATTTAACGAAGGAATATATATTGGGAGCATGGGAAATAGAAAAGGTGGTTTAATCTCACGCTTTTTCATCTCGGCCACTCTTTAGTATACTTCCCATGAACCATGCTACTTAAATCATCAAAAATTTTAAATTCCATTATAAAATTTCGCTTACATCTTCCACACATGATTTTATCTTGCTAGCAACTTCCTTTCCTTTTTCTGTTAGTGTTACATAGGTTTTGTAAGGATACTTTCTTCGATCTTCATATACTTGGATAAGCCCCAAATCTAAGAGAGGTATCATAACATATTTGTTAAAATCTCTGCATTCAACGAGCTCACGGAACCTTGGGCGTTCAAGTTTTCCTTCATTCTCAAATAAGGCTAAGAGTCCTAAGACAGTGTATTTGCTTCTAAATAGATGTTGGTAGATTTTATTATATGTTTTAAGAGGATTTGTCATGATCGTCTTAACATAGTTACAATATTTATCGTTTTTCTAAATAAATGCACGATAGAGAAAACAAATTACATGAAGTCTCTTTTTTCTTTATGAAATAATAAACTTTTGAGATCTTGAAAAATTTAAGCATTTTAGAGGTTTTTTTGATAGTATACCTACTCTAAACAATGAGATAATTTTAGATCTATATTTTCGATATGATAAACTATGCTTTAGAAGTTCAGATGCATCATCAAAAGTCTTACCGGACAAGATGATACTTGATTATATCCATGCTTTATACAGTTTCTTTTCAAGCATGCGAATCAAAATTGATATTTTTGAAATAGATAGTAATTACATAATCGTGTCGCCACACTATAAATTTTAAGAAAGATTTGAATAGAATCTGAATCTATTTAAAAAAACCAAAACTTTTTGATTATCGGTTTTATATTTAAATCAAACAAGTTACCGATATATATCGGTAATATTTATAAAGAGGGGAGTTACCGATATATTATGATGGCGAAAAACAAAGAAAGGGGAAGAATTAGAGAAAGAATCATTCGGACACTCTTAAACAATCCAAAAGGAAACCTAACAAAATATATGATATCAAAAGAAGCTAATAGCTCATATTCTTGGACCCACGAGTTCCTTGAAAAACTAACAGAAAAAGGTTTGTTAGAGGGAACAAAGGTAAATGACTATAGAAACTTGATGAAGTTCTGGCAAAGTGTCCGCATAAAACCTCTAAAGAGAGCTTACATGATTAAGAGCCCATTGGAGCTTCTTAAAAGAAGCAAGCTTGAATACGCCCTCACAACTTATCAGGCTGAAAATCTCGTCCAAAACTATTTGTTTCCCTCGAGGATTGATTTTTACATCAGAGAAAACGACTTCGATAAGTGGCACTCATTGTTGTCAAGAGAGGGATTAGTAGGTGAAGGAAACTTGCGTATACTGATTTACGATGAACATGTGTTTTATAAAAACTTTGAAAAAAATGGTTTAAAAGTTGTTTCTCTCCCGCAGTTGATCCTAGACCTTTTGGAAGAGGGTGGTGTCTGCGTTGAAGCAGGTGAAATGCTCCTAGAAAAGGTGGTTAGAGGTGCTATATGAAGAATATGAAATCAATATATCTCAAAGATATCTGAAGAAAACCCTCTCAAGCATAGAAGGTACTGCATGCCTGTTAGGCGGGTGGGCAGTTTATCTGATAGTCAATGAGAACTTTGCAAAAGAACGTGGTAAAGAGTATTTAGGCTCTAGAGATTTAGACATAGGATTCCATATAAACAAAGAGGACACTGTTGAAAAGTTAAAGAAATCGACTTTTGCCAAGTTTTTAAACAATATGAAAGACATGGATTTTAGGTTGCATGGTTTCCGGTTGGTCAAGCACTTTCACACAGAAACACAAGAAGAATTGAGCGAAGAAGACTTCAAGCGGACACCATTACATCTCACATTCTCAATGTATGTTGATCCAATCGTGGATTTCATCCATCCTAGATTCAGAGAAGTTTTCGGCTTTGTTCCAATCGATGAACCATCCTAAACCTAGTATTTAATAAAACTAGATGTTTTACGAGCCATTTTGGAGAAAACATATTGATACCTGAAACAATAGTGCTTCTCGCCACGAAGCTAAACTCTATCACTAAACGGGACACGGAATATAAAAAGATAAAGGATCTGTCCGATATTTTTGCATTACTCTGGTACTCTAACGAAGACATAAAAAAGATAAAACAAAAATTGTTTGATTTCTACTCCAAAGAGAGAGCTTTTGAGGTTGTTAAAAGTTTCACAAATGATGATTTCTCGCGTGTCAGTGAGGTTCTGGAAATAAATATTCGTGAAATTAGACGTGTTGTACTGGAATTATTAAGTGATTAAAATTGTTTTTGCATTTTTTAATGAGATATCACTGTTTTTTCTCTTTAAATTGTTCTTTTTTATATATCACTATCTCTTGGAGGAAGATAATTTAAAATGGAGTCGTAAAAATGGACGAAAAAAATCTTCTTGTTTTGGTTGTATCAAGAAAAAAAACGAAGAATGGTATTACTGTAGAATTATTTATAATTTTTTGATTCTCGGGTTAAGTAACCCCTTCCCCTTCGGGAGAATACTTAGAATAATCATCTATAGATTGGAAAGAATCCATTTGATAGATGGATGATCTTTTAAGTTAGGATGGAATATCCCATGTTCGTCGATTTTTCTGGATTGAATTCTTTTTTCTCATAGAATTTATCGATTAACTCAATTTCTTCGGAGCTTAAATCTTTTAAAACTTGTTGAGTAAACCCTGTAACTTTCTCCCTGATTTTCGGAGGTGTTTCTCTTTTTCGTAATAAATTTCTTAGAGTATCGTCTATTGGAATAGTTTCAACGAGACTTTCAGCATCAATTTCATAAAGCTTAGGCCTGCCGCACATTAGACTATCGATTACTGAGCATTTACGAAAGACCTCGAAATCCATTTCTGCATGCATGATTTGATATACATCGTATAGATCTCTGGAGCTGCCTCTGTAAAGCATGGTACACCATTTGTTGGCAAATAATTCCTCTTTTATTGGCGTCTTTATCTGAAAACTCTCCTCTCTGCCTATATGATAAAATTCTTTGAACTCTTCTCCTGAAAGAGTGGGAATTCTACGTATATATCCTACTTCGATCTTAAAAAGTCGGGAAGACCTTTAGAATTCTTGTATTTTACTTCCATCCTGCACATGGGATATGTTGGCTGGATAGCTAGCTCAGAATAGCCTTGATCTTCTAAAATAATTTTAAGCCTTTTGTCGATATCATCTCTTATTAAACCCCAGTCTTTTTCATTGATATGCCTATAGTTAAAATCCAGGTCAACTGAAAGGCGAGAAATCTTAAAGTAAATGAAGTTTAATGCAGTACCACCATAGAAGGATAACCTGTTACGCAGAAAATCAAGCTTGCTAATTTCTTGGAGGATATCGCTTGTTCTGCAGACCTTTTCGATTAATATCTCATCAAATGCATGCTTTCTACTAAGGTATTCAAGATCATATCTCAAACTATACCCCTCTCAGGTACTCTTTAAAGTCTTTAGGCACATACAAGTTCCAATTCTCATTAAAGGAGCTAGACTTTCCTTTTTCTAAGTACAATGGCGTTTTCCCCAGGTGATTCTTTATTTTACCAAGCGTTTTATCGCTAAGATTTTCATAATAAACTGAATGCTCTCGCATCATTTCCAAGACTAGGCCGACCTTTCTATAAAGAAGATCCTTATCAAATTTTCTCAGGATTTGGTAGATATTTTCAAAATTCAAGCCACTTAACCCTTCAAAACTCTTTAGGAGTTCTTCCCAACCTCCAGCATATCCTGGTTTATCAAGACAATCGACAAAGGTTCTTTCCGGGCTAGAAACCCTGATTTCATGATTTAAATAACTTCTTTTCTCAACTCCGGTCTCAATGTCTTTTGTAAAAACTGGCTTAAAACTTAGATTCTTGTACTCAAAAGCGTCGAAACGATCTTTTTTTCTCACACAGATGTAACCTTGGTTGTAAGAAGAGTATGCGCAACCATGAAATTCCAAAGCAGTATGATATCCAAGATAGTATCGAGATCTAATTTTTGATGCTACAAGAAATTTATCAGGCACAAAAGACTCAGATGTTTCCAAAGGTGTTAAAGCAGCATACAATCCCTTCCTTAGCCTCACTAACTTACCTCTCTCCAAGAGCTTTTGAATATATTCTTTATGAACATACTCGTTAGTTACTCTTGCATCGATTATGCTAGCCGCTAGTTTAGTGATTTCATTGGAAGTTACAACTTTTCTTGTCAATAACTCCTTGTACAATTGTTCGAGTTTGATCATGAATGAATAATCCTTTGACACATATTTAAAGTTTTTATGGTTAATAACACCTATTTCATTAAATATTTATCAAATTGAATACTTTTTAATGTTATGGGGGTAAAATACCATAATATCTTTAAAAAAGTGTAAAAGTGTGCTCTTTGACATAATTTTCGAGACATTTTATCTTTCCAGAATAATACAACGATACTTTTTTTGGAGCGTTTATCATCCTCTGATTTCAATTTCGAGCATGTATCGTGGATCGATTTTCTGAATGAATACACTTTTTTGAATCCTAATTTTAATATGAAGCTTTATGCGGTTCAGAAAACTGTACTCGTACAATTTTTTGAACTGCTCTACATGCTCGGATTTTGATTCCAAGCATTTATTATGCGTCGATTTTCTGACTTCATACACTTTTCAGTAAAGTGTACTCTTATTTTTTTTTGAACTGCTCTACATGCTCTGATTTCAATTTTGAGCATATTTCATTGATCGATTTTCTGACTCCATACACTTTTGTGTAATTATACTTTTTTTTGGAGCTCTTCTATTGCTCCAATCTTAATTCTAAGCATATAACATGCTTCGATTTTCTGAACCTGTACACTATTTTAGAAAAATCACCCTTCATTTATAAATGAAGAACAAAAATCTAAAAAAATCTAAGGCATATAAAAGCTCAAAATTACAAAATAACTTTTAAGAAGCCTCCATCCGGAAAAGTGAACAAATCAAATCTATTGTTAACAAAAAAATATTTATACCAGTTTTTTCTAGATACCTTTGTCCTAAAGGGACAACTTACGCATGAACCATGACTCCTTCTTACGGGTTCTTGATCTTGAAGGCCATAAAATCTTACGGGCAAAGCGGCAGCGTGGAGTCAATCGGGACTCAGAATTTGGAGGCAAATCAGATTTAAACCCTGTGGGTTCCGATATACCATGACTATGGCGTAAGCTATCGATGAACTCATTTTAATCTGTAACTTAATTTTAGTCTCGATTATTTGGCTAAAGACTAGAAATTTCGGATTTATTTTGAGAGATAATTCGCCAAATGCACGAAAATATAAGGGGTGTTTAAAATGAAAAATAAAGATCTTATCAGGGAATTTTATGAAAAAAACAAAGAGTGGATAGACGAGCTCGCTGAGCATGGAAATTTATTGGCAAGAGCGATGGCTCTTGCTATCATAAAAAACGCGTATTGATTTATTTTGCAAGGCCTTTTACTTTCTCTAATAACTCTGGGTTTTGGTTTAGCAATTTAATTAGCTCAACAAATTTCTTAAAGTCTTCCACTAAGCCTGGATTTTCAGCTACGAGCTCTGAAAATATAGCTGCAAGCTCTGCTTCTTTCATTTCCAACTCGATT
>JBHIEG010000036.1:0-14676 GCA_046760505.1 Candidatus Hydrothermarchaeota archaeon | reverse complement strand
TTATATAAACGTCTTCATCTTCTGTTACTTTCCCACGTCCATAAACAGAAATTTTCCTCTGGCAGCTCTCACATATTTTATAGAATCGTACACTGTCCTCTTTGTCCTCAATAATGCTTTCCAATTTTTCAGTCAATTCCCGAGCTTTTTCATCGGGCATCAAGCACTCAAATACGCTGTATTGAACTCTTGTTCCATAATTTTTTAACTCGCGGCTTACATGGTTTCTCCTTCTGTTGTCTTTAATATCATAACTTACAATCCAGAAATATGCTTCTTTCATGGACCTTCACCTTATTGCAAAAGGTCTGTATAAGCTACCCGATCTCAGAGATTTGGCAAATTTCTGCGCCTGGTAGAAAAATATTCTTCTGTAATTTCCTTCAGCTTTTTCTTCAGGAATGAAAAAACTTTCCTGCATTCTCTTCTCATACTGCTTGAAAAATCTCTCTCTTGAAGAATCTTTGAGAAAATATCCTTTCTCCTTTTTTTCGAAATCTCCCGATGTAATAATCCCTTTGTTGATGATTTCCAGAGTGAGCCGGTCAATAATTGGAGCGCGAAATTCTTCAACCAGATCAAGCGCTAGAGAAGGTCTCCCGTATTCTATTCCATGAAGAAAACCTATATAAGGGTCATAACCTATAGAAGAGACTACAGAAAGTATCTCGTTTGTTATCAGTGTATACCCAAGACTCAGCAGAGCATTTACCGGGTCAAGTGGGGGATGCTTGGTTCTCGTCTCAAATTGGAGTTCTTTTCTGAACATACGGCCAAAGCATGAGAAATATGCTGCTGATGCCCTTCCTTCTAAACCGAATACAGAAGAGACCTTCTCTTTGCGGGACAGGCCTAAGAGTAATTCATTCAATTCTCTAATGGATGCACCGAAATTAACCTCAGGATGATTCCTCTGATACTTCTGGAGTAGCACCTTTGAGTTTTTTATCTTTCCCTCTACAATGCATTTTGCCATTGATAATCTGAATTTTTCATCATGATATTTTTGATACTGCAACATTCTCAGCTCCACATTTTTAGTCTCAACAGGAGTGAGTTTTCCTATCAATTTTCCCCGGGTTGTCATAAAGGCCGTTTCAATACCCGATTGAAGCAGGAATTTCATAGCCTGGGTTGTAAGTTGAACATTACCAATTATGATCACTCTTTCTATCTTAAATTCTGGAACTTCAAGAAGAATTTTTCCTTCCTTTTCTACAACCAGTCTCTTCGATTCTTTCCTCAGAAGAGAACCCTGTTCTATTAAATAGAGAACTGCCATTTTCTATCCTCCAGTTCTGGCTTAATTTTCAAAGAACTTGCACAGAAGCAAGCCCGGCTTCTGGTTACAATTCAAACACAGGGAAAAGGGGAATATCATCCTCCTCGATTTCAAAAAACTGTAAGATTCTTTTATAAACATCTTTATATTTGGATTCGTCAATCGGATTCTCTCCATGGATCAATATGCTCTGATTCCTTAAGGCAATGATTTTATCAATGAAATGATAATGGTCAAAAAACTTATGTCCGATTCCTTGAGTTCCAAGCTCCCTTTCTTTCTCTTTAAGTATCTGATAAGAGGCATACATAGGAGCCTTAATTTTGTTTTTTCTTCTGTCAAAATATTTTTTCTTTATCTCATCCCTAATTGAAGGAGGCAGGAGATGAGCATCAACATCAGAAGGGTCGATTTTGTATTTGCGGATCTCAATCTGGGCCCTCTTTTCAAGGGTCCTGTATAGGCGTATCAAAGCGTCGTCATACCTGTTTTCAAGTTCTGCCCTTCTTCTCGCATTGCTTATTAAATCCAGAATCTGATTATTACTGCTTTTAATTTGATAAAGAAAATGAATATTTCTTTCGACATCCCTCTGAAGACAGACACAGGGATGATTCTCTTCAAGGTTCGCACAATAAATTTTAAGATCCCTCTGCCCCCTTCCAAGCTTGTTCAAAGCCGTTTTATATTTGAATCCATCCCAGTAAATGTAGCCCTGGATAAGGATGCCCAATATTTCAAATAAAGGCTTCTCTCTATTTGCCACTTTCTCCAGAGTTTTATCAACCACATCTTTAGCGGCTTGATAACGGGCTCTATTGAAGAGAAGGGAGATTCTCTTCTTTGCTTCTATGGCAAGCTCATCCCAGGGATTATTCGTATAAAATCCTCTCTCCTTTCCATTTATTGTGATTCCTATGCCTCCCTTATCTCGCTCTAATCCACCAATATAAGAAAAAGAAGAGCTCAAATCGACGGTCGAGAGAACAAGAGCAGCGGACATGCATTTTGTGCCGCCTGTATAATCAACGATAGTTTCCTGAAGCTTAGATTTATAGAGATGTAACTTCTGAGGAAGTTCCCTGCGAAGACGACTTAAACAGACATTGATATTTTCAGCTGATTCCGTGACGATATTCTCGGTTCCCTTCGGAGTGTATGCAATCTTTTTTAGAATGTAAGGTATCTGTTCTTTCGATTCAAGAGAAGCAAAAAATATAATGTAATCAGGCGTGTGTTGATTGATAGAATAGATCACAGGAGAGGGAGCTCCTCCAACGCTTATGATCAGCGTCTTCGGCATCCATGCATCTCCTTTTTTTATTTCTTGAGATAGGTCTCACTTAAATCTATAAAAACCATCTTTAATTTTTCTTTTTCAGAAAGGTCTGGGTTATCATATATTTTCTTTATATACTTCTTTTCTCGCCATATTTTATTCACTTTATCCTCAGCCGATTCCTCTAGCAATCTCTTGGAAAGACCGATCCAGTTGCCTCTTACTTTTTCTATTTTCAGGAGATTATCCTGTGGAAGTTTTTCGATATTAGAGAGAAGACTTATCCCAACAGTGGAGATCAAAATATTTCTTTGAGACTTCATAATCTTTATGGATTAAATTTCTTTTGGATAGCTAAGGGGCACAGGAAACGCATAGGCATATTGAACCACTTTATCTATTTGGGGTGAAATGCGTTCGTTTATCATTCGTCCATAAAATTCCTCTGGTTTTCGCTTGGTTTTAAAAACGGAGCCAGTTTTAATCATAAGCAGAGGCCTCTTGAAAGGATTGCCACAAAAAGTAAATTCCTCACCAAGTTTTCCATATTTAACAAATGTTTTGTAAAGCCCATCGACTGGGTCATTTTCCGCAGGGCAGAAATTAGAAAGGGTGACAAATCCGTCAGCATTTTCTATTTCCGAAAACCCATTAAATATTTCAATGTCTTCAATTGAAAAATGGCCCTTTCCAATTGATTTCTTCCTGCCAAAGCCAATTTTAGAAAGTTCTTCGAAAAGTTCTCTTATCCTTTCGAGCCACCTTACATCCTCAATAATTTTTAAATAGATACACACCTTTGAAATTGCAGTTTCGTGAAAGCTGTAGACACCAACTTCTGAAGTAACTGTATTTGTTATACGGTCTATTGTATTGTGTATCGAAAGAATATTTTGAGGAATATCCCTACTTTCAAGGTCTGCAGGAAATTCAAATAGCATTGCCTTTCTTACCTTATTGAACTCTTCGATATTTATCCATTCCCTTTTCTTTACTTCTTTCCTTTTTTCTTCCGGGCACAAAAATTCAGCAGATAACGGCTTGGGAAGAAGCTCATGAGGAAATCCATCTGAAATGATGAATGGGGGATTACTTCTTTTAAATGGATCAAGAAATTTTTTTAATCCATTTTCTCCTTCTTTATGAGCTATTACCCAGCAGAGATGTCCGAAGATTGTGTCAGCCTGTAAGGGAGTTAGAATAGGTGTTTTGAATACAAGGAATAATCGATAAAATTTTTTCATTCTTTTTTTATCTTTAGATCTAGTAGTTCCCCCTTTATTTCAGCACATCTGTCTCTCCAATCCTCCTCGAATTCTTTGTCATCAAACTTTATATTTTTAAATTCGATGTACCCGGCTCCTCTTGTGCCACTTCCTCCAAATGTATCCTGTTCTAAAAAATAAAGGCCCATAGCTAGCCATTTTTTAACAGCTTCTTTATCATCGTTCTCAAATATTCTTGCTGAGATTTCGAAATCAAATTCAAAACCTTCAGGAACTCTTTGTATATTAAACAGAGCGCCTCTGGCAACTGTTCCTGTTTTTCTATCGATTCTTACACCTGTTTTTTCCTCTAATCCGATTTTTTCTAATTCTTTCTCAAAATTTTCGCTAAGATATGAATCACGAAAGATAAGTCTTGTAGGCTCAAATATCTTTTTGGTGCTTCCACTTCCGAATAAAATACATATTTGACATCTACCGCAATCGCATGGACCATTATTTTCTCCAATTTTTCCATAAGAAATCTCAAGAAGACATCTCATTTTTCCCTTAAGAGATGAGCCCGGAACATATGGAAGACCGGTTCTTAATGACCTCATAACTGGCAATGGTTCTCCTTTCCCAACTTCTTCACCTGTCCCAATATGTAAGCCTGTCTTTAATTTAATAGTTCCACTTAATTTTGCATAGCTCAATAACTTCATCTTTCCTCCTTTTTTTATCTTGGAAGAAAATCCAAGACACTTTTTATATGTTTATAAAATGCCTCTAAAGTTCTCTCGTCTTTGATAGATGATAAATGATGTTTTAAAAAACTAGCGAAACTTTCTGTGAATCCACTTATTCTTCGATTTAACTTCCCTTGAATCTCTGGCACACATTCATTAAGAATAGGTCTTGCTGAATCAAATCCTTCACGCAA
This sequence comes from Candidatus Hydrothermarchaeota archaeon, assembly GCA_046760505.1. GTDB lineage: Archaea > CAYFZR01 > CAYFZR01 > CAYFZR01 > CAYFZR01 > CAYFZR01. Next base: position 9,967 of record JBHIEG010000036.1, on the reverse strand, counting down.
CGCTATTTCTTTGGCCCTCAAAATTTTATTATAAAAATATCGTGCCTGTGTATTCTTCAGACCATCATAATGGAAAATATTTGCAAGTCTTTCAGGAATATCTATAAAGATATCTTCTATGAAATTGCCTCTATCATTAAAGTAAGAGCGAATCAATAATTCTTCTGGAATATATCCTTTATTCCTCTCTCGAAAGCATCCTTGACAAATTTTATGTGTGGGATCACGAGCGTCAAATTCTTTCCCACATCTTTCACATTTTTTAAGCATTTTTACCTCCTCGTATAGGCCAGAACATACTCCATTATGGTTCTTAAAAATTGTAATTTCTCGCTAAATACTTTCTTCTGTGATGGCAACAAACTTTTTGTCCAGTTAAATATTTTTTCTTGCTTTACTGGGTCTAAATTGCGATTTATGCTTCCTGCAAGCATTGGAACAAATTCCAGACTATCTGTTCTGCATGTTTTTTTATATATTTCATACTTAAGTGCGCATTGCCAAAGTAAATAAGCAAATTGGCGAGAAACAAGTTCTTTATCCACCCATTCCTTTATTTTCCTTACTTCTGGCAAAACAATATCCTTTAATTCATCCCAACTCAAGGTTTGATTAAAGACAGTAATAGCATTTTTCAATTCAATGTCTGTTTCATCTTTTCTTGCCTTTGAGCAATTCAATGCTTCGCTAACTGATTCAGCACAAAAAGATATAGGCTCATGAGGTTTCGCCATCGTAATCCCTGCTGAAAATGTGAGGTCTGGATTAAACCCAGTAAATTGATCGAACTTTTTTCTTATTTTTTCTGTAAAATCAATAATTTTATTCCATGGACCCAGCAGAAAAAACTCATCTCCTCCAGAAAACACAGTGTATATTTCAGGAAACTCCTTTTCTAACTCTAACTGTATTACTCCGCCAAAAAATGTTTCTAGCATTCTGCTCAAAGAGCAAAGGCGAGAGACAGATGGTTTTACTTCTTTAATGACATATTTGTCCTCTGGCAGGGAGGGGTGGAAGCCATACCTAATTATTTTTCCCATATTGTCAACATCAGCTTTAACATATGCTAATGACTTATCCCCTTCAGATGCATCAGCAATACAATCAAAAAACGCTGGTGCTGGTGTTCCTGGCTTATGTTCATGTTCCTCCTTTTTACACCCCACTTCTTCTGCTGTAGGAATATGAGTTGCTATGAATTTGAATCCTATCTGCGGGTTTTTTGTGTCGTTTAGTGCCTGGATCATGTAGGCGTTTTTTTCTTCTTTCAGGCTGGGCAAAATATCAAAAGAATAATTTAGCAAAGGAAACGCGCGAGCATCATCAGAAAAATAGGTAATATATTTACCTCTTGTTAATTTTTGACCGACTTTGTTATCTAGGTCGCAGTACTTGCAGAGCTTTTCTTCTTGATTAGTAATAGGATGCTTGCGGCATCCCACGCACGCCTTCTCATCCCCCTCTATTACCTCTTTAAACAAAAATTTTCTGGTAGACCAAGAATTATCACTAATTAGATTTGTCCTAAAGGGGCTGTATTTCTTGAACTGTAATCTTTTGTGAGTTTTTTCGTAAAGGTTATCTATGTTGAAAGATAAATCATTGCTATTTGCTTTACTCCAGGCAAGGCTAATGAAAATTTCACCCCTGTATTCTTCATACATCCATCTATCAAAGGACTCCTGTAGTTCATTTAGCAGATTTTCTGCCTCGGGGATATTAGGAGCAAGAATATAAAAATTGCCTCCAGCTGAAGAAATTATGTTACATAGAGGTAGATCAAATTTATGCAATATCTGATGGGAGGCTATTTCTGATAAAAGTTGAATAAGAAGGGAACGAGCACGGAGACGCTTAGCAATTCTGCCCTGTTGAGTTAGAATTCCAAGTATAAAGCTTTGAATTCCCGAAATATCTCCAGCTATATAAACAAAAGCTTCTTCATCTTCTCTATTTTTTTCAGGTGCCGACTTTTTCGATCTTTGATCATAATCAAAAAGGCACGCTGTAATTGCAGCCGAGATTTTTAAGTGGTCAAAAAGAGGAATGTCTGGCTCATGCTTATACGCTGCACTTGGAATGCACCAAGTGTATTTCCATAGAATGAAATATATTTGTTCGATAATTTGCTTTGGCGTCAATTCTTTGAAATCTAAATTCTTTATCTCGCTGTTAAATTTTTCCAGTAAAACAGAATATTCATTGAAATTGCATTTTTTCTCTTTTATGGGAAATGTCATTTCTAGATTTTCTTTTTCTAATTCAGCCAGATTATGATAGTGAAGCTCTCCTTTCCCTTTCCTAGAAATTGAAATACGCGAAAATATGGAAATCAGTCGGTCTGTGAAGGGGTCTCCCTCTTCTTCATTTTTAATCAAAATCCTATCCATAGATGCTGAAATGCCATCGGCTGACTGGATGAAAGGAAAATAATCATGATGAACATTAATCGATTTTCTTATTATATCTTTCTCGTCATCAGTGAAGACGGATGTTAATTTTTCTGCAAGATTATCCTGAAACCATTCTTCTCCCCATTTACAATGGTCTCTGCTTTTTGGATTTCTCTGTGCTCTCTGGACAAATTTGCCGATATCATGAAGTAAGGCGCCCAATATGTAGGCTTCTTTTTCGTGATTCATCACTCCCCCGCTTATGCTCTCATTTTTTGTGGCTAAATACTAATACAAAATATTTCTAGAGTAAATAAAAATTTTTTGCAAAAACTAAAATTAGTCGGCATTGACAATGTATTTTCCAAAACCGAAGGTGCAGGATTTGCCGATGTGAATCTGTTCGCCCAGGAGTAGAAAGGGTAAAAATTCAGAAACATCTCCTCGATAGGTTACTTTTCCTATAAATCCCCCCATCTTCATCCTTGTTTTTTGTCTGGTGGAGTATCTTTCAAACTCTGACCATGTTAATTCAGAAGATACCTTTTCTACCTCTCCAGCTTTCTCAATTATCCTTTTAAAATCAACTTCAAGTTCTTGTCCACAATGGAAGTAAGAAAGCGCTGAAATTCTATGGAGAAGCGCTCTTATGAGATGATGAAATTCAGGAGAACCAAGCAGTTTATTGTTAAATTTTATTCTGGTTGGTGTGAGAAATTTAAGACTAATAATATTGGAGTTGATTGAGCTCGATTGAGTAAGTATTTTTTCAATTTTTATTGGCTCGAAGGAGTCACAAATTATTTTATCCTTTCCAGAATAAATTATCTCAGCCTTGTCCTGCGATTCAGGCCGCGAAACCTCCACTCGATCGAACTCATACTTGCCTCTTCCTTTTCCTAATCCCCTCTTACCGAGTTCTTCAAAAGTAAATATAAAATAAGGGAGATAATCAATGGCTCGACCGATGAGAATGAGATTAAAACTAAGATAATCTTCACCCGAAAAAATATTTCTTCCATCCAGGGGCGGTTCTATGATAAATGGACGAGGGATATCTTTCATTTTTCTTAATTTGGTTGAGTTTTCAGAAGGGGAGGTTTCAAAGATGAACGAATAGACACAGACTTTTTTCAGCGGACACGCTTGACATCCAGGAAGGTCTCTTTTGAGGCAAACAATCCTTCTGAAAGCACTACCAAACCCTCCCCTCAGTGTTGCGCCTTTAAAAGAAGAAAGCTCTATATCCTCTAATGGTCTTAAGAAAAAGCGAAACTTCTGGAAACGAAAATTTCTTAGCATCCGATTTTTATGTTTTCCTTTTGCTTGGATAAAATTATAATAACTGTAATTTTTTTGCAAGGAATAATATCAAAAACTCGAAATTTTAATAAAGCTGAAGAAGAGATTCCATTACTAGAAAAATCCCATACTAAGAAGAATGAGATTTTTTCTTAGATGGTGCTTTTTGGGGTGAAAAAGGCCTATTTAAGAGCTCTTTTCCAGGGAAAAATTAAGCTATCTTACTTATTTTCAGATAGATGCGCCAGCCAAACTAGAAAGGAGTCTTCCCTGGGAAAAATTGAGGAGTCTTCCCTATTCTCAGATAGATGCGCTAGCCAAAGTAAAAATGGTGGACTTTTCCAGAAGCGGCCCGGGTTGACAGGCGAGATGAAATCAGATAGATAAGAGATGACAAGGCGATTTTCTTCTGTTTTCAAATGCAGATGAGGGATTTTCAAAAAGGAAGAGGAGCAGGTTATGAACAGATCCAAAGATTGGTTTGAACAGGCAAAAGCCGATTTAAGACATGCCCGGAACAGCCTTGGGAGTGGGGATTATGCCTGGGCATGCTTTGCTGCCCAACAGTCAGCAGAGAAAGCAGTAAAGGCATTGTATATGAAGAAAAACTGCATTGCCTGGGGGCACTCCGTATATGAATTACTGGAGAACTTGTCTGAAGACACAAAACCTGAAGCCAGTCTCATCGAAAAGGCAAAAAAGCTGGATAAATACTATATTCCTACCCGATACCCTAATGCCCATCCCTCAGGACCAGCATACAAATACTACACAAAAGAGGAAGCCGATGAGGCGATAAGAGTCTGCGAGGAGGTGATTGCGTTCTGTGTCCGTCAAGGTCTTTAAGTTAGATAACGAAGAGCTCATCATTAAATTGAAATCCTGGGCAGAGAGCTTATCTCGAAATAGAGATGTAGTGGGGATAATCCTTTTCGGGTCTCTGGCTAAGAAGGAAGCTACGCCTGCAAGCGATGTAGATATTGTCATTCTCTTGAAGGATTCAAAGGAGAGGTTTGACGACCGCATACCCCGGTTCCTGCCAGAAAAACTCGGCCTATCCGTGGATGTCTTTCCTTATACGATTGAAGAATTTCATTCGTCTCTCAAGGAGAACTGGGGAGTGGCGAAAGAAGCTTTAGAAAGTGGCATTCTCCTATACGGAATCGATGCCTCAGATAAAACCTCTCTTCATGAGTGGTTCTATGCCTTTCTAAGGGAATAAATATTCCACGTAAGTAAATAGCCGCATCAATTCTTCTGTCGATATTTGCTCTTGAAATTAATCTCGGGCTAGAGGGAACTCTTCACCTGTCGGGAGAAATTCTTTATGTATTTTCTTTGTCCTCTATTGATGGCAAAGAGAAGTCCCAGTCCATAGAGGCCTGTCCTCTTCGATGCCCGGATCACCCGGGATAGTATCCTCGGATAGGTAAAGAATTCGTTTGTAATCCAGGAGAATTTTTGAAGGAAAGTTCTCTCTGGCATGTTTTTCAGCTTGTAGCAGACATTCCACCCGGTGTAGTTGTACCACTTTTTCTCGGTGAGCCTTCCTTCTTTTATGAGTCGCTTGTAGAAGGGAGTTCCTGGAAACGGCTTTATAATACCGAATTGGGCAGCATCAATTTTGCTCTCTAATGCGAATTCGAGTGTTTTTTCAAACGTTGTTACATTTTCGTTGTCAAACCCGAAAAGAAAATTTGCGTAGACTATAAGATTATGCTCATGTAATTTCCTTACCACTTCCTTGTAGAGAAGAAATATGTTTTTTGAGGGCATGATTTTGCTCACACCGTCCTGAGGCTCCAGCGATTCAAACCCAATTGCCAGTCCTCTGCATCCGCTCTCCCTAAGAAGCTCCAGTGTCTCTTCATCTTTCACAATGTTCCACGATGCCTCGCCCACCCACATTTTTTTCAGCGGTATGAGTCTGCGGAAAAGCTCTTTGTAGTAGTCAATTTTCTGGGCGAGATTGTCGTCGTTGAGAAGAAACTCAGTGCCCTCAAGGGATTTGATTTCTTCTACCACTTCCTCCACAGGTCTGCATCTCGTTCTCCGGCCTAACAGGGCTGTTATAGAGCAAAATTCGCAGTTAAAAGGACATCCTCTTGTTGCCTGCACTGTGTTGATCGTCGTGTATTCTGTTTTATTGACGAGATCCCTTCTTGGAAAGGGTTTATTAGCCAGGTCAGCATCATTCGAGGATGTATACATCGGTCTCAGCTTGCCAGCATTGAAATCTTTGAGGAGCTTTGGCCAGGTGTCTTCAGCTTCGCCAACAACTACTGAATCTGCGTAATTCGAGGCTTCTTCCTGGCAGGAAGTGACATGCATTCCACCCAGCACCACAGGGATTCCTTTTTGACGGTAGTGATTCGATATCTCGTAGGCTCGGTTTGAGTTTGCTGTGAGCACGGTGATTCCGACCAGATCCGTTTCCTCATCATAAGGAATCTTTTCGAACTCATCATCCACCAGCCGGATATCTGTCGATTGTGGGCAGAGCGCGGCCACATAGAGCAGTCCAAGGCCGGGGTAGCGGTGACTTTTTGGCTGCTTCCATTTTCGCATTAATGGGCTGGACTTACTCAGTGAAGGATAGATGAGTGTTATTTTCATCTTCGCCTTCTTTTTTTGTCATCCATTATGTTGCACTTGGAGCTCAATATGCGGTTCATGTTATCTTTGCATCTAGCCATTTTCCTGTTCCTTGCATGGTAGCTGAGATTCACAACTGAATAGAGAAGGGGGTGAAACCGGTTCGCTGTGAACCGGGAGAGGATAGATTTGTAGCTGTAAATTTCTTTTCTGGCTTTCCTTATTCCTTCCCAGAGCTCTTCTGGTGTCATACGTTTTGGCCTGTAGACAACGGATGAAAAATCATACTTTGACCAGTCGTAGTCAAGAATTCTTCCCTCTCTGCTCAGCTTTTCAAAGAGTTGTGTGCCCGGAAACGGAGTGAGCACTGAAAAGCTGACAGCAGCCACTTTGCTTTTTCTCAAAAAGTCGACTGTCTCCTCAAAGACAGCTTTGTCGTCGTAGTCGAGCCCAAAAATAAAAGACGCCTGAACGAGAATTCCGTGGTCGTGCAGTTTCTTGATGCAGTCTTCGTAGTATTCCACTTTACTAAAACTTTTGTGGACACTCTGAAGGTTTTGATAAGAGATGGATTCGAACCCTATGAGGAGCCCGGTACAACCGCTCTCTGCAGCAAGCCTCAGCAGTTCATCGTTTCTTCCGATGAGGACTGAGCTCTGGCCTGCCCAGCGTATGTTCAAGGGAATAAGCTCGCGAAACAGATTTTTTGCGTACTTTTGGTTTCCTATGATGTTGTCATCGACGAAGACCCAATTTTTTTTCTCAGTGCTTTCTATCTCTCTAACGACCTCTTTCACAGGCCTGTAACGGAAGGTTTTTCCGAAAAACTTTGTTACACTGCAGAAATCACATGCGAACGGGCAGCCGCGAGCGGTCTGAATAGGATAGGGAGAGAAGGTCATACTCTTTTTAAGAAGTTCCCGCCTCGGATGCGGCATCCGGCTCAGGTCTGCAAAGTCAGCTGACCTGTAATACTTTCTGAGCCTGTTCGATGCAAAGTCTTCTAGCAGGGTATTCCATATATTTTCCGCTTCTCCGATGACGACGGCATCAGCGTGCCGGGCTGCCTCTTCAGGGAGGGCTGAAGCATGAATGCCCCCCATCACGACCTTCACCCTCCGGCTGCGGTATTCATCAGCAATCTCATAGGCCCTGGGAGCCATGGGGGTCATAAAGCTCAATCCCACCAGGTCCACGCCACTCTTGAAGGTCACTTCCTCGATCTCTTCTTCTGTGATTATGACCTCGATGCCCGGTGGAGTAAGAGCAGCCAGAACAGGAAGGGTCAGCTCGGGCATCCTGAGCCCCCTCGGATATCTGCGATATTTCTGGGTGGGCATGATAAGCTCTAGAGTGAATGATTTCATTCTCTATCACCCCCAAAAATGACGAAGAATCCAAGAATCCCTCTCATATGCACAGTCTTTGAGTAAAATTTTTATCGCGGTCAAATAAGCCCCTCTTTCCTGTACCAGCCCAGCGTTACCCTCATCCCTTCCTCAAGCCTGGTTTGGGCTTTATAGCCCAGCTCTCGCTCTGCTTTAGAGATATCAATTCCCCAACCGCTGTATTTGAGATATTCTTCTATATTCTGCCTCCGTATCATTAGTTCTGTTATTTTTACCCTGGACAGGTATTCAGAAAAACAAGCGACTAAAAGGCAGAATAAATAGGGAAGTCTCAGTTTTATTGTTTTCCTCCCCAGAGACTGTTCAATACAAGTAAGTACTTCGTCCATTGAATAATTTTTCTCTCCGCCTAAGTGGTAAACCTTTCCGGCCGCCTCGGGACTTTCTGCAGTCATTATGATTCCTTCAGCAATATCCTTCACAAAGACAAGATTGGCTGCTGGGTGTCCGGAAGAAACCCGGAATCCTCTATTCAGGAGTTTGAAGATAGGGAGGAGGAAACCTGAAAACCTGGGCCCGTAGACTATAGGAAGACGGACAATAGTGACAGGCAATTTCTTCCCTACTGAAGTTAGGAACTGCTCAGCAAACAGTTTACTCCTGCCGTAAGCGCTAATTGGCTTACATGGAGTGCTTTCGTCCAGCAGCTTCCCTTTCTCTCCGGGCCCAATAGCTGCGATCGAGGATGTGAACAGAAAGCGTTTAATCTTTGCTCCTGATTCGAGACATACATTCACCATGTTTCTGGTGCCCAGGTAATTGGTGATGTAGTATCTATCGATACTGGGACCAGTCTTGTAGGCTGCCAGATGATAGATGCAAGAGACACCCTTTACTGCTTTGTAGAGTGAGTTTTTTATTGTAACATCACCCCTGATGAACTGAGCGTTGATATTTTTTATCCAGGGATTGTGGTCCTCGGGTTCCAATAGGCCAACAACCTCATATCCTTTCTCGATGAGCGCTTCAGTCAGATGGCTGCCGATAAATCCCCCTGCTCCGGTAACGAGCACCTTGGTGCTGTTCTCGGCTTTCTTCATTTGGCCTCAATGTTGGTTCTTTGTTCTCCATTTACAGTAGCCTCCTCAGTGGCAAAAGTTGTTAAAAAGATGTTAAGAGTTTGTCAAAGTTTTGTTAATCCTTGCCCGGGGTGATAAATCATAACATGATGGGATGTCAAGCTGGGTAAAAGGTAGCGGAAGAGGACTCAAAAAGCGCCGTAAATCATTCGGACTTCGTTAATTTGGATAGGTTTAATTGGATGAAGAGTTTTTTTCGAGGCTTATATACATATTATTACTTCTGAAATTTGTAGCCTGACCAGGGTACAGTTATGAGGTGGACAGGATTGGATGGATCATTTTCGATCTTCTTTCTTAAATTACGGATGAACGTGTCCACTGTCCTGGTTGTAGGAAATTTATCATACCCCCATACTTTATCCAGAATCGTATCCCTACTCACTACTCCTCCTTCATTCGCAACGAGGATCTTGAGAAGATCGAATTCTTTGGCAGTGAGGTAGAGCTCTTTCTTTCCTTTTGAGGCGGTCTGCTTTTTGAAATTTACATAAACATCTGCGAAGGAATATTCTTCTATATCGACATCTTCTGGTATTGTGCGCCGAAAAATAACTCTTATTCTGGCCATGAGTTCTCTTGTTCCAAAAGGCTTGGTGATGTAATCGTCTGCTCCAAGCTCTAGCCCTAAAACTTTATCAATCTCCTCTTTTCTCTTTCCTGTAAGCATGATTAGCGGAGTCTTAATTCCCTTTGTGCGCAGGTTTCTGCATAGTTCAAATCCATTTAAGGAAGGGAGAACTAAATCGAGAATAATTAAATCAACCTTTTCCTTACATGCCAGGCGGAATCCCTCTTCTCCATCAGTAGCAGAGGTTACTTCATAGTTTTCTGCTTCGAGAGCAGTTGTTAACGTTTTTACCAAACCCTCATCATCTTCGATTAGTAATATTTTTTTCATGATTTTGGAAAGATCAGACTAAAAGTGCTCCCTCTATTTGGTTGACTTTCAACTTTGATTTCTCCTTTGTGAGCGGACATAATGTGTTTAATGATTTTTAATCCTAGACCTACGCCTTTTGGACTGTAATGACTAGCGTCAGCAACGCGGTAGAATTTCTCAAATATCTTCTCCTGCTCTTCGGGAGGAATACCAATTCCTTTATCCTTAACACTGATTTCAATATGATTTTCCCTCTCAATCAGTTTGATATCTATCTCCTTTTGCTCGGATGAGTATTTAATA
>JBHIEG010000035.1:0-16972 GCA_046760505.1 Candidatus Hydrothermarchaeota archaeon | reverse complement strand
CGTTGCATCCGCAACGAACTTTTAGGAAAAGTTCGATGGAGCGTGGCTCGCTCCATCCGCAAATCTATCTAAAATTATTTTATTAACGGAAGATGTTTTCTACTCTTTCCTGCTCTAAGCCTATTACTTCTTCATCCGCTCTTTCTTTATCCCCTCCATTTCTCATATGGGGGTGTAGAGAGGGGGTGATAAGGTAGAATAGGATAAATTCAGAATAAATTACAATATAACCCCCTTCTAGGGTTTAGAAAGGGGGTGATAAGTTAAAATAGTGTAAATACAGAATAAAATACTTTAAAACCCCCTTCTAATCAAGTAGAATTCGTACTTCCTGCTCTGCAGGCTGCTAATTCTTCCTCAAGGTTGTCTACTTCGTCTCGAAGATCGTCTATTTCTTCCAAAGCAACAAGAAGCTCGAGTTTATATTGGTTTAAAGCGGCTTTTAGATCGGCATTTTCCTCCTTGTAGGCTGAGAGTCTTGCGTTCAAGGTCTCAATCTCGATAAGCTTTTCGTTGTAATCTTGTCTCAGATCTTTTAAGTCAGATTTGGTCTTTTCCAATTCTTTTTCCGTATTTCGCAGTTTTCTCTCAAGATTTGTTTTTTCAGCATCCAGTTTGGTGTATTTCTCTTTGAGTGCCTCAATCTTACTCTCAGTTATGTTCAATGTCTTTAAAGTGAGGTTATACTGTTTCTCCTTGCTCTGAAGCATGACTATTAGGTTTTCTGACTGAGAGTTAAGTTCATCTATCAGTCTATTGGCTCTTTTATACTGAATACCCGCATATATACCCATGAATACAAGTGAAAATAACAACATGATATTTATTATCATCAAATACGTATTTACATTCCTTTTCATGTCACCCCACATTATATAAAAATAAAGGAACATATAAAAAGATGATTATGGACGCTGGAAGGGAACTTGTTAAGAGAGTAGAATTGATGAAAGACGACTATTCAAAAATTATTATCTATGAAGGTGTATTAGATGCCATCATCGTATTTCTCGTAATTTCTATCATTCTTCTTTTTTCAAAACTGAATTTTGGCGAATTTCATGTTTTACTTCTTTTCACCGCAATTACAGGTATTTTCATCTACTTTAAAAGACTCAGGACTAGATCACTCAACTTTTTATTATTTATCGAGGAAAACTTCTCTGAACTGAGAGAGAAGTTGAGAACAGCATATGATAACGCGAAAGAATGGAAAGAAAATCATTTTGTCTATAGATTAATCATCGATGTGCAAACATCGCTTGACAATCTTGACTTTAACCTTTTGGTTGACATGAATAAAGTGCTCGTAAGGGTTTTTCTGATACTCTGTCTGGTTGCGTTAATACTCTACCTCTTTACTCCAAAGTACCTTGAGATTGAAATTCCCGGATATGGAAAAATTTTGCATAAAAAAGGAATATTCGGGACACTCTCAGGTGAAGATGGGGTTAGCATGAACAGTGGATTTCTATCAAAGATAAATAAGGCATGCAGTAACGTATTATCCAGCATGGGTCTTGGAGGAAAGAAAGGAGTCGTAAGCGAGGGTAAAATAGGAACATATAGCGAGAGGGAAAGTATATTCGGAGAAAAGAGACTAGCGCCTCTAGAAGGTGAAGAGGTGAAAGTTGAGATTAAAAGAGGCGAAGGGTCTGAAATTGGTGGAGAGAGAATAGAAAACGAGGATTTTAATCTCAGAAAGATTTCAAACGTTCAAGTTGGAGAAGCAGAACCATCCAGATACTTTAGAGAGGAAATTTCATTCGAGTACAAAGAAATTGCTGAAAAATACTTCGAGAAATTGGCAGAGGTAGAGGAAGAATGAGAATATCCAAGGAGATCTTCGGTGATATAAAAAAGGAAATATCCAAGGCGATAGTGGGACAGGAAGAGGTAATTGAGCAGTTGCTCATTACATTGCTTTCCGATAGTCATGCGCTACTCCAAGGCCTACCCGGTCTTGGTAAAACGATGATGATAAGAACCTTTTCGAAGGTTTTAGACTTAGAGTTTAGCAGGATACAGTGCACTCCCGATGTGATGCCATCTGATATCACTGGAACCTACATAATAGAGGAAGACAAAATCACTAAGACAAAAAAATTTGTTTTTTCAGAAGGGCCGATCTTCACGAATATCGTGCTCGCAGATGAAATAAACAGGGCTACGCCAAAATCTCAGAGTGCCCTGCTCGAGTGCATGCAGGAAAGGCAGGTCACGGTAGGAAAAACAACATTCAAACTGCCAACTCCATTTTTGGTCTTGGCCACACAAAATCCCATTGAGATGGAGGGAACGTATCCCTTGCCTGAGGCTCAACTAGACCGATTCATGCTAATGATCCTCATCGACTATCCTGATCGTGAAGAGGAAATGAACATAGTGAGACTTTACACGAAGAATCAAGAGCCAAGCGTAAGAAAAATACTAAGCAGAAACGAGTTGATTGAACTACAAAAACTTGCGAGAATGATTCCGATAGCAAGTGACATAGAAGAATACGCTGTTTCCCTCATCGCCTCAACAAGACCAAATTCCAATCACGCGAGCAAAGTTGCCAAAAAATATATCGAGTATGGAGCCTCTCCGAGAGCCTCTATTTCATTAATTTTAGCATCAAAAGCAAGGTCCTTGATCCATGGAAGGACTTACGTAAGCGAGGAGGATATAAAAAAAATGATGTTCCCTGTGCTAAGACACAGACTCATACTGAATTTTGAGGCTGAAGCTCAGGGAATATCAACTGATGAAGTTATAAGATCCATTCTGGAAGAGGTGTCATAACTGAGTTTGTACGATCCTAGTTTCTATAGAATGCTCAGAAAACTAAACTTAATGGTAAAAAAGAAGATGATTACCGCTTATTCGGGAGAACATAGATCAAGGCTTAGAGGAAAAGGACTGGAAACAATTGATTACAGGGAATACTCTCCTGGCGATGATTACAAGACGGTTGACTGGAAGATTTTTGCTAGGACCGAGAAACTGCATGTGAAGAGGTACGAGGAAGAGAGAGAAATAATAGCGCATATCCTGTTAGACACCAGCAACAGCATGCTTTACTCTTCTGATGCCGAATCGAAAATTGACTATGCAACAAAATCTGCAGCAGGTTTTTCGTATCTTGTGGCCCAAAATAACGATAGAATAGGCTTGTTCACCTTTTCTGATCATTTAAATACAAGAATACATTCTAGGAGAGGAAGAAGGCAGTTCATAAGGATACTTAATGCATTAGAAAAGATAAAACCCCAAGGAAAAACGGATCTGAAGAAGGTTGTTAGAGAATACATGCAGGTCACCCAGGGAAAGAGACTCATAATTCTAATCTCCGATCTTCTCTTGGATTTAGATACGATAAGGTGGTCCCTCTATAAACTAGCGGCTAAAGGAAACGATATTATCGTATTCCAAATTTTAGATAGGGGAGAAATATTTTTGCCTTTTAAGGGCGAATACGAAATACTAGATCTCGAGACCCAGGAAAAAGAAAGAATATCGCTGACAAAAAAAGAAATAGACAGGTACACCGGAGAAGTTGAAAGACACATTCGATCCATTAACAGGTTTTGCAGAGACGTTAACGCAGATTACTTCCTTACAACAACGGATCAGCCCATACATGACGTTTTTCTAGAATTCCTAGGTGCTTCCCATGGTTAATATCGCAAATCCAAATGCCCTGATTTTCCTACTTATATGGATTCCAGTAATAATCCTCTACTTGATATGGCAAAAAACGAAGAAGGAAAGTTTTTCCACTCTTATGTTCTTTTTAAGGAGTATAAAGGAGAGAAAGAAAAAAATTACAATAAAAAGGATAACACATTTACCTCTCCTGCTTCTTCAACTATTTATACTGGGTCTTTTGGTTCTCTCACTTGCCAACCCATACACGATAGGAGCGAAGAAAAAGATAGACGAGGTAATATTCATCATAGATGCTTCTGCAAGTATGAATGCAAGAGATTTTGGAGAGACAAGATTTGAAAAAGCAAAAGAAATATTGTTCTCACTTTTAGATTCAATAGATGGAAATGCAGGAGTAATATTGGCTAAAAACAATCCAGAATTAATAATTCATCCTACTGATAATTATAGGGAAGTAAAAAATGCTGTTAATTCGCTTGAATGCAAGTCTACTAAGACAAATATTGGAGACGCAATTTTGCTTGCAAACACTATATTGGAAGGAAAAAAAGGCAAAAAAACTGTTTATGTTCTATCAGATATTTCTTACAGCCAGCTGGGCTATCCCCTAGAAGAAGCAGCGAACCTATTAAGGTCCAATGACATAAACGTCCTTTTCTTAGATATTAACAATAGGGGAAAGAACATTGGCATAGTTGGCTCTACAGTAGCAAGAGATCCGAGCAATTTGAATGTATTCTACACATTTTTGAGAATAAAAAACTATAAAGAAAATTCAGAAGAAATAAAGTTAAATATAAACTTGGATAAAAAATTAATTCACACAGAAAAAATTTTTTTGAAATCTAAAGAGGCAAAGTCCATGACTTATACCGGTTCAACCACATTGGATGCTCACATCTTAAGATTTTCAATCGATGCTGAAGATGATTTTGAAATTGATAATGTTGCCTACGGTGTACTACCAGAGATAAAGATGCATAGAGTATTGCTTGTAGAGAGAAAAAAGGCTTCTCCATATTTAAGGCTGGCATTAGAATCCCTGCCCAATGTGAAATTAAGTTTAGCATACCCTCCAGTAATACCTTCAAATTTGGATGATTTTGATGCTGTAATCTTGGGAGATGTACCTTACGACTATATTTTGCCGGGAATTGATAAGGATTTGGGTGATTATGTCAGAAAAGGCGGCGGATTAATAGTGCTTGGGAAAGATCTTCGAACGATAGGTTTGATTAAAGATATACTGCCAGTAAATCTGGAAAGCGTCATGGAGAAAAAAACAGACATCATTCCGGTAGCGGAACACCAAATATTAAAGGATGTTTCCTTCAAGAACGTTTTTTTGGAAAGATACATTGGCAATGAGCCTAAAAACGGATCATTCATAATAGCCGAATCACCAGATAAAAATCCTCTCATATCGCTAAGAATTTCAGCAGGTAAAGTAGTCTTCATGAGTTTCTATCCAGACAAAACGACAAACTTTCAATTCACCCCTTCTTTTCCTGTCTTTTGGTACCATGTTGTAGAATGGACCAGCAGGAATCAGGGAATCATTTCTCAGAAGAATGCACTGACTGGTTCAGTGATTACTGCAAATACAGAGGTTCTCATAAACGATCCGCGAGGAGTAACCTCTTCACTAAAACCCTCCACGCCCTTTCCACTGGATCATACCGGCATATACACAGTAGAACATAATGGTTTAAGAGAGTATCTCGCTGTAAATCTTCTGGATGAAATGGAATCAGATATTGCCTTTAAACAATCATTATCCGGTGAAGAACTGATTCAAAAACCTGAGTCCATAACCTTGACTGAAAACAAAAAGTTGTGGTATCCTTTCATACTTTCTTTGGTTATGGTATTCCTTCTTGTAGAATGGATGTATTATACGGAGAATTTGATATGAACATCTATTTAGGGAATGAACTCTGGTTATCGTTACTCGTACCTCTAGCGATTCTTTATTATTACTTATTACACAGATCTGAGAAGACTTTTTTAGGGAATAAGAGGTTTATAATACTTTTCCTGAGATTTTTGGTACTTGCGCTGATAGTTTTATCCATCGTGGGAGTATATTCATTTGAAACGAGTACCGTGGAAAAACCAACTCTCTATATTTTGCTTGATAAATCCAAGAGCATGATGCTTTATAACGCAAATAACCAGACAAATAACCTATATAGTTTCTTTGGAGAAGAAATCGGAAAGGAAAATGTCAAATTAATCTCATTTTCTCCTGAATACAGGACTTCCATAGGAAAAGCGATTCAAGATGCAGCCTTGAAGATGGAGGGAGGAAAGATCCTGCTCATATCGGATGGACAAAACAACTACGGCAAGGATCCTATTGAGGCGAGCATGATAGCAAGGGAGAGGGGCATTAGCATATACGCACTCGGAATAACAAAATACAGGAGTGACGTGGCAATAACGGACTTAATTTTGCCAGAAAAGAGTTATCCGGGAAGTCCTATTGCAATAAAATCGAAGATAAAAAACTTTGGAAATTTAACCGCTGAATATGACTTCAAATTGTTTATAGATGATAGGCTGGTTTACAACGTGCATAAAGTTCAGAAAAAAGAGTCAGAAATAATCGAGTATACATACAAAACCAACGATGAAGGATTTCATACAATAAAAGCAGTCATAGAGCCTAAAAATGATTACTTCCCTGATAACAACGTGAGATATGCATCTTTAGAGATCGTTGAAAGGCCAAAAATAATTTATATCTCCTCAGACAGTTCAAATTACATCATAAACGAAATAAAGAATGATTACATTTTAACCAAGGCTTCTAGTACATCTATTGATGATTTAAATAAATATGATGCAGTTATACTTGATAATATTCCTCTAAATAGAATTTCATATTCTATGATAAGTGAATTGAGGGATTACGTGAGAGAGGGTAGAGGATTGTTGGTTATCGGAGGAGATAAATCATTCGACTACGGTTCTTACTATAAAAGTTCACTGGAAAAGATATTACCAGTTACCTCTTCTCCTGAGCCAAAACGAAGGGAAGAAAGGTTAGGAATCGTTTTTGTCTTAGACATTTCCGGCAGCACAGGCCAGGCTTTTGGCGGAGCATCAAAGTTAGATCTGGAGAAAGCAATTGCCATTAATCTAATAAACGACTTAAATCCAAGAGATTTCGTTGGTGTAATTGCTTTTGATGTGGATCCTTATGTAATAAAAGATTTCTCTCCCATAACAGACATGGGAGATTTAACCGAGAAAATATCCAGATTGAGTTCTGGAGAAGGAACTTACATAACCCCGGCCTTGATAAAGGCAAATAACTTACTCTCAGGTTATTCAGGAAAGAAATACATAGTGTTGATATCTGATGGTCTTACTGCCTTTCCTGAGGAGGCTATACAGTATGCTGAAACTTCTGGAACCCCTATTTATACAATTGGCGTGGGAAGCGATACGTATGAGCCATTTATGCAAGCACTGGCAAGAAAAACAGGAGGTGAGTACTTCAGACCCACTGCCTACCAGAGATTAAGTTTTTTCCTGGGGAAAAAAGAGGAGGAAAAAAAAGAACGGTATTCACTGCAGATTCTTGATGAAGAACACTTCATAACAAAAGATATAGAAATTTCTTCCAGTGTAAGTGGATTTAATTTGGTGAGCAAAAAACCAGGCGCCCAGTCTTTGATTGCCACTGATGATATGAACATGATTCTCACCGTCTGGCACTACGGATTGGGAAGAGTTGCTGCTTACACCACAGACAACGGTAATTCTTGGGGGTATCCCTTTATAACATGGAAAGATCATCCAAAACTGATGAAGAATATAATTAACTGGATAATAGGAGATTTAGAATACAGAAAACCTATAAAGATAATTTCTAGAAATTCAGAATTGGGTGAGAACATAATATTAAACATAATGACTTCTTTTCCGATGAAGAATGTTGAATTGTATGAAAGAAGTGAAAATAAGGCTTTAAAATTGGAGCAAATAGATCTAAACCTGTATCAATATTCATTTAGACCGAATCATACCGGTTTCTTTTTATTCAAGGTTTATGGAGACAAGATGAATTCAGATGAAGAGGGAGTTTCTGTTAACTATCCTGAAGAGATAAAAGAACTCAATCCCGACACAGAAACATTAAAGAAGATTTGTTCCATCACAGGAGGAAAATATTACGACTTCAAGGAAATAAATTCTTTAAAAAAAGATCTATTAAGAGAAATTGAGGAAACAAAGCAATTTGAAACCAAAGTAGAAAACCTGTGGGAAGTGCTCGTAAAGGCTGCACTTTTCCTGTTTTTCTTTGAAATATTGTTAAGAAGATTCCTAGAATATAGATATGCTTAGTAGATGGCATCAGAGTAAATTTCTCAGAATGAATATTCTTCAAACGGATTTGGAATTATGATTTTAACCATTTCTTGAGAAAATTTTTCTTTGATTTCTTTCCTGAGATCTCTTTGAATATGAGTCAACGCCAGACATTTAACGTTATTCCTTTCGGCCATTCTTATCAGCTCATCTATGGAAGCGTGAGTTATTATATTTTCATTTTTTCTAAGGAAATAAGCCTCGTGAATTACTAGATCTGCATTTTCGTATAGTTTTTCCGTTTCCTCGTTGAACATTCCATCTCCGCTGTAGCAAACCGCATTTTTACCATCGAATATTTTTATTGCCAAATTATTCGTTGAATGTGTTGTTGACGCAAAAGACAATTCAAATTCGTTGAATTTAATCGTTTTACCCTTTTTAACCTTGATGAAATTTATGTCAAATTCGAATTTCTTAGAAAAGCCCTCGTAACCATATTCGATTAATTCCTTGATTGAACTCTCAAGAGATCTTTGACAAATAATTGTTAGAGGTTTATTTCTTCTTTCTTCCCACATTCTAACGAGCAATGCCGGTATTCCGAAGTAATGATCAGCGTGTTTATGGCTTATGTAAATCGCATCCAAGAAAGATTGGTCAGAAGTGTACTTCCACAGTTGCCTTGGAACAGAATAACCGCAATCTAACAGCAGGTTAGTATCTGATGATATTAAATGTGAGTTATTTGGTATCTCTTCATCAAATGCCTCGCCAACACCCAAGAATACAACCTTCATAAATGAAATTAGAAAGGAAGATATAAAAAATTAATTTTAATACTCCCTCAGACTCCGAAGAGATGATACTCCGCTAGGGATTATATTGCAAAAAAGTCAAAATTGCTAGTGTTATAATGATTAGTGTTATAATAATTTGTTGCTAATGACCAAAATAAAGGATTATCACTAAAGATACTTTCACTCCATCTGCTAATCTCATAGCCATAACTAAAGCCACCATTCTTTGTTATTAGAGGCATTCATCCACAATTGAATTCGTTGAAAAAGCCTTCGTGAATCAAAAAATTGAACTCACAATTGACAAAGCCTAAATAACTAATTATCGGAATTCTATTGACTTGAAGCGACCCAGAACTAGTTATCACAATGCTTATAAACCACAGGAACTCGCATACGGTAAAAGATAGAATGGAATAAAAATTTAAATACGACAAAAACTATGACAATTCGCCGACTGAGAGGTACAAATGCCCATGGAGAATATAAAAACGTTTCAATTTAGCAATAAAAACTTCGTTTGGATATCTGTCATGATATTCTTTGCTGGATTCTTTATAGGATATACGCTGAGGTTTTTAGACGTGATACATGGACCTATGCTTGGGTTTGAGCCGATATATCCAATACACAGAGAGACGGTGTATGCAATGAAATCCTTTGAAGGATATGCTTACGAGGCTTTGGGGTATGAATTCGAGGTCGAGATTTTAGACATACTGAGGTCAAATATCGTGCCTGCTGTAGCGATAATAGGATGCGGAGTTTTGCTTGCAATACCTTCTGCAACCTTGCTTTTTGTAATAGGGATAGCATCAGGCTCTTCTCTCGCAGAGATCCTTGAATTCACTCCTTTAATAATGAATGTTAAGGTTATAATCTGCCTTTCTGTGTTTATAGCGGCGATGATGTTCTCAACAAGCGCAGGATTTCAAATAGGCTCGTCTGTATATGGTATGATAAGAAAAAGAGAACTCAAGATTGAAAAATCATTTTACGACTGCCTGCTTATTACCTCCGGTCTTGTAGGGCTCGGGATAATACTGCAATACGTTCTTCTGGTGATGTGATGAAGAGAATAGCAATAATACTTCTATCCTTCTTGATGATATCCACAGCGATCGCTCAACCTCCCAGAGAAATAACGGTGATGCCTCTAGGACTCATTGAAAGGGGCATGGTAATTCCGGTTGATATTATGGTAAACGGATCTATAGGTATCGAAAACACGAGTCTTACATATGAACATCGCATTGCAAACCCTACTAATGAGAGTCTCAGGCTTGTTTTCACGTATTATTTCTGGAAGAAGCCAAGACTTTTGAGTGTTTTAGTTAATGGAGAGAAAGCTGTGCTGGAAACAGTCTCCGAGGACAAATATCGGAGCAAATATCGTTTAACCATACCTCTCGAAAAAAATGAAACCGTAGAGGTTTCTTCGAAGATGGATTATTTTACCATGCCTTCTGGGAGATATAGACTCGGACTCTGGGGGAATTATTACGCATTTGATACCCCTATCAGCATCGATATAGAGCATCTCGGCTTAAGAATGCCCATATATCTATACGGATCAATTAAGGGCGAGATTCGTCTTCTTCCTAAAATCAAGAAGGTAAACTGTCGAGACTGCAAGTACTATGAGAAAGGAAAAGTTATCAGGATAAATATTAAAGAAAAAGCCCATCCTTCATTTTCTTTTGATTTCCAGACTAAAAGAACCCCTGTTAAGGCAGGAGTTTTTTATATCCTTATGCTCGTGCTGATCTTTGGATTCGCGGTAAGAGAGAGAATGAAGAAATAATTACCCAAAGATTATCGATGGGCATCGATCTCCTTTTATCGTGCCTTTTCGATAGAAAAACTTAAATAATACGCTTGTATATGGATGTTGATACGTAAAAGGTGAGATTATGACGAAAGAATTGAAAGACAATGAGATCAATGAAATATACAGTGTATTAAGCCATCCTCTACGAAGAGAGGTGTTAAAACTACTTTATGAAGAGAAATTGAGTTTTTCACATATGCTCGAGCACCTAGAAGTCGAGCCCGGAACTTTTGGTCATCATTTAAAGAAATTGGACGATTTTTTAGAGCGGGACGAGAATAAGAATTATTTTCTCTCGGAGAAGGGTAGAAGAGCCTACAATATCATGATTGGTGGCGAAACAGAGATAGGAGTGAAGAAAGCAGAGAGAAAGGAAAAAATCAGCGAAATATTTAGTTTTTCGAACTTTAGATCTTTGATTGATGCTGTAACCCAGCCAACAAAACTATTTCGACAGATTAAGGGAAACGGTGGCATGTATATTCTTCCCTCCTTCGTTGTGTTATTGCTTTTGGCTTTCATTGGATATAGGCTCGGTTGTGTCTACGATGGAGCAGTAGACATTCATTCTTGGCCAAATCCGTCTCTGGGTTCTGTCCTTTTTCAACTCATGCTTAGTTGGTTCGCTCTCAGTATTTTCTTTTACGGCGTTCCTAGAGTTGTTTATAAGAAAAAAGCCGAGTTTTTAGATGTTTTCTCTTCTGTAGGCATATCAAAGATAGTAATCGTCCCTTCAGCTATTCTGGCTTCTTATTCAATCACAAAACACATAATCAACCCGGAATTAATGGAGAAACTAATGGAGATCTCCCGTTTTTCTTTGAGTGATCCCGGAAAGGTCACCCAACTGACTGCAGAGATCATGCCCGAAACGATAAAACTTTCCATATTCGGCATTATATTGATCTCGTTTATGATTTGGCTGTTTATCCTGTTCGTATATGCACTAAGAGAGGAATCAGAATTGGAAACTGGAGAGGCAATAATAACCGTCATCCTTGGTGGTTTCGTCGCTGAAATTGTAACCAAATTGATCTTTCTGGTAGGAGGTGTTTGAAATGATATTGACCAATACAGAGAGCATTCCCGGATTTAAAATTAAGGAAATAATTGGATTAGTTCAGGGAAACTCAATAAGGGCTGTTCATTTAGGAAAAGACATTCTAGCCGGTCTTAGAAATATCGTTGGAGGAGAACTCATAGAATACGAGGAAATGATGGACCAAACTAGGAAAAAGGCATTGCAAAAGATGATAAAAGAGGCTGAAAGCCTTGGTGCTGATGCCATAATAAATGTTCGCTTTTCTTCTTCCGTGGTAACAACCAGAGCAGCAGAGATAATTGCATATGGTACAGCGGTAAAGATCGAGTAGACGATGGTCTACTAACTGTTCGCGCGGTATACAGCCTCTGCATAAAAAATTAGAAGAAACTGGTTAGAAGAATTAATGTCAAAAGAACCCATTTCCTATATCTTGGGGATAAAACATGCGTTAGAAGATTCTGAATCAAAATGAAAAATTTCTATCATTTTATACTCTTTCTGGACAAACCTTCAAGACATAAAACATCAATTTTTCCTTATCAGGACATTTCGAGGTAAGATCACAGATTTTACAAAGTTTGGAGATGTCTTCTATATCCAATGTTCCCATATCTTCATATAGAGAGAAAAGAAGTTTCAAATGGGTTTTTTGAATCTATCATCACGAAAGCGTACTTCTTTTTTCCTACTCCAGCCGATTCAGAAATAATCTTTGCGTACTGCCAGAAAATCAGATCTTTTGGTGTTTTAAATGCTGGAGGGGCATGTTTACCTAGTAAATTCTGTTTTTCTAAAATTATATAAGCTTATCAGACTTGATACATCTCCAGAAGGAGCAAGAATAAATCTAGCCAGTTAAGTGAAGAAGTAGAAAAACTACTCCTGTTGGGAAATGAGCTCCATGACCTGGATAAAGAATGGGGAAAGGGACTTTTAGCGGAGATAAAAAATTTAGCAAAGAGCATTACTTAAAGTTGCTCAACTTATAAAAGTGTGGATACGGTAACCCTCCTAGATACCATTAATGCAGAAGTAGGATATGAAACTTAAGCGTACATTCCTTCTATTGCTTGTAATATTAAACATCCAAATGGATCTTCAAGTTCACCCTGATATTCGCAGGGGGCATGGGCACTGCAATCATCCCCGATTTCTATCATTTGAGGAGTCGCATTCAGTATGATACAACCCTTACACTTCACACAGAAAAATTCGCAGTGCATTTATCTCCCTGTACCTTTCTATTTCATTATGTTTTCTATCGTATTTCTCCATAATTGAAATAATCTCTGCTATCCTTTTAATCCAAAAACACAGCTGTGTATAGGTTTAGATGGGGCGCGGGATTTGAAACCCGGACCTCTTGGTTATCAGTCGTGTTTACAGAGTGATTTTTCGGGACTGCTTTGTTCTCCGGATGTCATTTTTGAATTAAAGGTAGTATGTCATGGTATTTAAATTTTTATTAACAAGGCGCTCAGCCTTTTGCTTACAATGAAGGGCGTGTATCTTTTTTTGTTGTATTAATACAACATATGCCCAGATGAATCGTTTCTGTTGTACTGATATAAATTTTTTTCCTGTTATATTGATACAACAGTTAAGCTTATATATCTTTTTTGTTATATTGAAATAACAGCATGAGAATAGAAGGGCATGCCGAAAAGATAAAGAAGCTTCAGGGCACACTTAGTAAACTGGATGATGAAGAGGATCATGAGACTATTATAGATCTTTGTATGCTTATATCTTCCCATTATATCAACGCTGCCCTCCATGTGTCAGGAAGACTCAGACCAGATAAAGATATCAGGCATAATAAAATCTTTGGTGCTTTAAAAAGGGAGAAATATTTTGGCGATGAGAGCGCTGAGATAGCGGCCTGGTTTAAAGAATTGGAGGGCATGAGACCTAGCCAAATTTATGGTCTCGGGAAGAATGGAGACATGGCCAGAAAAGCGAAATCTCTGTATTCTAAGATCAAAAAGTATTGTGAGGGGTTTTTGAATGTTTAGACAAGCCATTGAGTTCTCTAATAAGATCAAAGATTTTGAAGGAGTCTTATCCATAGTTCTTTTTGGCTCAATTGCCAGAGGAGAAGCCACGAGAGACTCTGATATTGATCTTGCCATAATTTACTCAGAGAAGAAAGATGATGTGGTAAGAAAAATAAATGCCATGGCTCCTGAGAAATTTCAGCTCACTCATCTAAGCATTGAAGAATTAAAGGATGAACCGACTATTTCCGGTGCATTGTCAGGAGAAGGCATCTTGCTCTTTGGAAAACCTGTAATTGTTTCCGTAGAAGATATCGAACTGAAGCCTAAAATGATAATTGCCTACGATACCTCTGAACTGGACCAGAATACAAGAAACAAACTCTACAGAGCATTATATGGAGGAACCTCAACCTACATGAAAGAAAACGAGAAAAAAGTTAAGCGATATGTAGGAATTGCTGATAGGATTCGCGCTGAAAAGATAGGCAAGGGCGTTTTGATAACTGACAGGCGAAATGCTCCAGAAATAACCAAAACCCTAGAAAGATTCAATGCAAGGTGGAAGGAGATTCCCATCTGGACTTATTGAGTCCGTCTATAATTAAAATCCTTACAATGAGATTACGATCGCTTTCATTTGGATCTAATTTAGTTCTTCTGGCTCTTTTATGGTTATTACTTTCTCTGCTTTCATTTTTAATTTTCTGTCCCTTGTAATGAATGCATCTGTAATCTTTTCTTTCGACTTTCTCAAGGATGCTGCCTGACCCTTTCCATAATTCTCTACCAGTCTTCGGGTCTATCTCCTTCCTCCACAAATTCAAAACGATATTAGCATCGATATACAATGTCTGCATAAAGATCTAGCCCAGCTGCTCTTCTCTGAGTTTATGAAAGATTTCCACAGAATTTTTTTCCTCCGGAAATAGATCTTTAAATATCCCTGCATCTTTATAGATCTGTGTTTTCTTTTTTTCACCAGGTTTTTCGGTTTTACCGAAAATCTCGACCAATCTTTGCATCTTTTTTATTTCTTCTATCGTGACCATGGTTTAAAAAGTAAATTTCTCTGTATATAAGATTACCTTTGAATTTTTTCTGTTCCGAAAGATCTTGACCTTATCTTGTGTAAGTTGAACCTTTTCCCTATCCCATCTTAAGTCATGAGGAACTGTCTCTATGAAGAATTAAATTGTGTGAGAAGTATTACGATTCCTATTTCAGGGATCCCTCCCTCTGCGTTTACTCCTCCCATAGCGGCATGGTGGAAGAGCTAAAGAAATTCAAGCTCAAAGAAGATGTTTACATCTATATCCCTTACCTGGACTCCTACTTACATACAAGATTGGAGCCGTACTAGGAAGGATAGAAGCCTTAAAAGTCATAATGGAAACGGATTTCACCAGAGCAAAATTGTGGAAAGATCTGTACGACATCGCTAGTCTCTTAAAAACCTGCAAATTCGATCAGGAAAATTACCCTCTTACCATTTATGTTTAAGAAGAGAGCATTAGAAAGACTTTCATTCCTTCTCTTCAGATATTCCTGAATTGCTTTTGAACATTTCTCAGACATTATTGCTATACCGTCTCTGCCTCCTTTACCGTCTACAATCCTTATCACCCTGTTTTCAAGGTCTACATTCTCTATGTTTAAATTGCAAAGCTCTGAGGCTCTTATGCCAGTAGAAATGAGTGTCTGGATAATTGCATAGTCCCTGTAGTTATCGCATGCGTAGAGAATTCTCTTAACCTCTTTTTCTGTAAGTATTTCTGGAAGCTTTCTTCTTCTGTTCAATTTTTTTAATTTTACAGAAATTCCATGAAAATCTAAATAGTACTCTATCGCCTTCAGGTTGTTGTTTATGTGAGTCTCTGATAAGGATTTGCGGATCAGATATTCTCTATATTTTTGAGCATCTTCGCAAGAAGGAATCATTTTTTTAACATGCAGGAGAAATTTTCTGGTAGTATAGAGATGATTTACTTTTAGAAAATCTTCAAAATCTTTCAATATGCTTTCTAAATCAAGATTGGAGTGAGAGAAAAGCTTCAAAAAAAAGTATGGGTACACTTTTCAATAATGTTTGAGACATATTTGTGGTCAAAGAGGTATAGGTTTAAAAATAAGCATGTTACGTGCTTAAAATTAAGATTGACAAGTAGTATAATTTCTTTTATTCTAAAAGCCTTTTATTCTAAGTATTCTCCTGAAGGGAAATGGGTTACATGACCCAAGATTCATAATTCTCATTAAATGATATTCTCTTCATATTCTCCCTAATTATCTGAGGAATTTTGATGCGTTGAAGAAAAAAGGGAGATGAATAGTTGATTTTCATTAAAACTATAAAAGGCGTATATACATTATCATCATATCGGATAGAGCAATATGTCTCCATTTAATCTTAATCTAACTATAGTTATAAAAACAAGGACTGAGAGTATTTCGGTTACAGTTGTTATAGAATTTATGGATTAAACCCAAATATCTAGGGTTTTGTATGTGACTTTGTTCCTTTCTAAAAATGTTTTGAATCCATTGGCATCCTCTTTTGGTAAGGCAATCACGCCCTTTCCTAAAACAAAACAATCTCTCCTGCTAACAAGCCCTTCATATTTGTATTCTTTAATTTCTTTTCCTATTTTTTTACGTGAGGTGTAACCATATATTCTTCGAGCAACTCTAGCTCTTACAGTTCCGTTTACATTA
Source organism: Candidatus Hydrothermarchaeota archaeon (assembly GCA_046760505.1). Taxonomy (GTDB): domain Archaea; phylum CAYFZR01; class CAYFZR01; order CAYFZR01; family CAYFZR01; genus CAYFZR01. The sequence goes on along the minus strand of JBHIEG010000035.1, from coordinate 610 downwards.
CTGAGATCATAAGAGATTATTTGATAGGGTCTAAGCCCAAGATTGTCTGGACTAACAACTATTTTTCCAAAGAGAACAACTCCATCTCTGAGAACCTCGTTGATAAGGGAGTATTCGACATCTTTTAAATTCGTTAGCACTGGTCTGATCTCCCTATGTGGTTTAAGGCTTGAAATTATCTTTGTGACTTCAGGGAGGTATTTGTTTGGCTTTTCCTCTTCTATTACCAATAAAACATCGATATCAGAGTCCTTGTGATAGTCTCCTCTTGCCATAGATCCATATAGCACGATAGTGCTAAGACTAGGTATCAGATTTTTAACTTCTTTGATGAAACTTTCAATTAAACTTCTATCTTCCCCAGAGAAATGCTCTAGCATAGCGTCATATACCTCCTATCCCTCTAATCTTTTCTAGGATTTGAATGGCTCTCTCAGATGTTTCTCCGTTTTCTTGGCCTCCATACCATTTTCCTTGTCTAAGAAGGTCCAATTCTCTGAACAATTCTGCTAACCCTGATAATCCATTTTCATCCAAGAAGCGTGAGAGCCCTTTATGCATATCCTGATGTTTTTTGAGGATTTTATCAGTAATATAGGCTATATAGTGT
>JBHIEG010000034.1:0-17038 GCA_046760505.1 Candidatus Hydrothermarchaeota archaeon | reverse complement strand
TACTTCTGGTTCGATTTCTGGTTCTCTTACCTCTGGTTCTTCTTCAGGTTTTACTTCGGGTTCTGCTTCTGGTTCGATTTCTGGAACTTCAATTTTTTCATATTTGATCTCTTCCGGCTCCCTTTCCTTCAGGATTTTCTCCCTCTCTTTTTCAATCTCTTTTTCCAGGCTCTTGAGTTTTTGAATGTATTCTTGTCTTATGGATTCCTTTTTCTTTTCTAGTTCATTCAAATGCAATTTCAATTCTTTTTCACGTATTCTCTCATCTAATTCCCGCAGTGTTTTTTCGAATTTTGGCTTTGTTTCCATATATCTCTCGCTGGATATCCTTCCCATCTTGAAGTTTTCTTCTAGTGTATTCAGGGCCGCTTTGTTCGCCTCCTTTTCAATTGAAAGTTCTGCTAGTTCTGACTCCAATCTCTTGCTCTCTTTCTCAATCAATTCGACATCCTTTGCAACACCGATCGGGGTTGCAGGAGCTATACTGTCAAGGTTGGCGGAAATTTTCTTTATCTCAAAATTTAGAACCTCTATATTCCTTTTAAGTTCATTTAAGAGCTCTTTCGCCCATTCTTCACCCAACAAGAAACCTCCTTCTTCAATTTCTTCAACCGGTAATTCCTCCAACTTAGGAGTTTCTATTTCTGGTTCTTCTAAGGATTCTTTTATCTCTTCTTTTGGTGGCTCGATTTCTGGCTCCTCCAACTTAGGCTCAACCTCTGTCTTTATCTCAGGCTCTTTTACCTCAGGTTCTTTCACCTCTGGCTCTTCTGTTTTTTCAACCGCCTGGGCAAGCGGAGATGGTGACTTCATCACGGTTTCCACGAATTCTTCTGTCCTGCTTTCCCTCATCTTTCTTATTACCGTTACAATGGAAAGTAGCAGCAGAATCGCAAGGATAAAGAATAGAAGGGTTATAATAGTCATCATATCCGATAAAGATTTGGTGCCTAGTGCCTCTGCAAAAGTAAATCCGGTTACTAATCTATCTGAAAAAGTTGCAAAGATCAATTCATTCATTTCTTTTACACCCACGGTTTGAATCTGTCCTTATTATATTCTGATAGATCAAAAATAAAAAGTTTTCTACTCTTGGTGTCAGACGATTGAAAATTGAACCAATTCGTAGTAAAAAATATTTTAATGAGTAGAACAAATATAGGTTCGGTGTCACATTGAATATAAAGACCTTTGAAGGTAAGATAGTTAAGACAGAAAGAAAAGACGGATGTATTCTGGTGAGACTTATAAATCAACAAATTACTACAAATATAAGGATATTCAGCGATTTAGAGAGCCTCCAAAAACTCAACAAGTTGCTAAATGAAAATATACAGGTGGAGATAGTTGGAAATTTAATAACTCAGAAATCAGATGAATTTTATCTAGACGAGCCCGTAGGAGTTTACGAAAAAGCAATCATAAGCGGAAGAGTGGAGAACTTTGAAGTTAATGGTGATGATGTTAGACTTATTCTAACTGAGGGCGAGGTTAATGTTCCTCTGAAGATTATAGGGAAGGAGTCAAAAATTGACATTAAAAAGTTAATCGGATCCAATGTTCGTTGCACAGGTTATGTACCCCTCTGTTTGATTGAAAACGGTTTTCATACCTACGAACATGGTAAGAAGCCTTTACTGACGGTAAAAAATAGGTCTGACTTCCTAATAGTCCCAAGAGATGCTATTATCGCCAACACAATTGTTTCATCTATTTTAGGGAGTATCGTAGGAATCGTTACCTATTTAGTTGTACAATCGGTAGGAATCATGCACACTTCTTATTACGCAGTGGCTTGGCTTTTACCATTCATATTTGGCGGAATCACATCATCTTATGTTCTCAAGGGAGAAAAAATAGACTCCGTTATGACGGGAATAGGCACAGGAATACTCATAATCACTCCAATGATAGTGCTAGAAAAAAACGGAATATACCCATTCTATTCTGCATTGAAGGTAATGTTTCCCATCACATCCATGGCTATCATCATAAGCTTTCTCCTCATAATTCAGTCTCCAGTCTTTTCTCTGTTGACATGGAGAGTTCTAAATCGCTAAAGATTCGAACTAACCGCAAAAAGTATAAACAATTGAAGTTATTATGATGATGATATCCGATGAGGCTTAGAAAGGTAAATTGTGATCTGTGCGGCTCCTTAGGACTGTCCTTACACATATGTAAATCTTGTGGAAGGCAAGTTTGTCATAGATGTTTGAACTTATTTCTAGGAGTATGCTTCTCATGCGCAACTGGAAAGAGAATAATTTAAAATCAAAAGATTTGATAGAAGTAAAAATTTCAACCATTTTTAAGGCTACATACACTCGTCCCCTTCTCGTATTTGTGCTGGAAGACGATATGAACAGAGTACTCCCTGTTTACACAGATATGCACCAGAACCACGAAGAAGGCGTAGAAAAAATAAAAATTCATGAGAGAGAAGGAGATATTACATCAGTGGTTTTCTTTAAGAGTGAAATTAAAGAGATGGAAGTTGGAAGATCTGTTTTTCTTGCTTACACCAACAGAGCAGACATCTATATTTCAAGAGGTATAATGGAAGCGTACGGAATAAAAATTCCAGATGAAAAAGAAGTCCTAGAAATTCAGATTGAAGGATTAAAAGATTATTTGAGAAATTTAAAACTTAAAAACCAAAGAATAAGGATATATAAACAACTCAAGGATCATTTGAGCAATGAATTAAAAATACTCGAAGACAGACTTCACAGGATTAATGAAGAGTAGCGGCTTTCCTTAGCTTCACTTACATTAAAAGAACTTTGTTAAAAGAACAAACGTAAAACAACCAAAAAACGGTAATTTTACTTTGATAATTGTCATTTTAATAAAAAAAACTTTAAAATATATTATATAAGTAAATTTCAGAGAGAAAAAGTTTTATAATCCAAAAAAAGAGTTATCTCCATGCCCCACGTACCAATACACTTAAATGCCGAAAGGTATAACTTCCTTATAATCGGAGGCGGGAAAGTAGGTGAACGCAGGGTTAAGAAATTGTTAGAGGCCGGGGCTAAGGTTACTCTTATAAGCAAGGAATTTTCTCAAGGACTAGAAGAATTAGATCATAAAAGCCTGGTAAAAATAAAAAAGACAGTAGAAAAAAATGAAATTGAGGATCTGATCAATGATTTTGATGTGATAATCGCCGCAACGGATGATAAATCTTTAAATGAATATATAGAAAGAATTGCAAGGAAAAATAAAAAACTTGTAAACAGAGCAGATTCAGTTGAAAGCGATTTCATATTTCCCTCATGGATCGTCCGAAACGACATAGTTGTTTCAATATCAACTCAGGGAAAAAATCCCTTACTATCGAAACATCTAAGGGAGCGTGTAGAAAAAGAACTTGACCTAATGACTAGGGAAAAAACAAGAAATTATTTAAATCGAAAGGAAAGGAAAAAAGTGCCCTGCATGCCTGTTTTGGAGGAAATCTCCCATGGAAATAATTAACGTTAGGCTCACTCACAAGAAAGCGGACATGTCCATGCTTGAGTCCGCGTTTATCAGAGATATACCAAAGGCCCTGAGGGAAATTAAGGCACTTGATTTTCCTGAGTGTTGTATCCTACAGACTTGTAACAGGATTGAGTTCTACTGTGTTGGCAAAGAGAACTCTGAAGGCAAAATCGTTCAGTATCTCGTTTCAAATGTATTTGAGAAATCTGATTTGAGAGACTGTCTGGTTAGAAAAGGAACGCAAAATATATTGAGATGTATAGAAGAAGAAGTGAAAAAAATAAACATGCTGAAAGAAAAAATAGAAGTAGAAAAAGGAGAAAATGCTCTCAGACATCTTTTAAGAGTGGCATCGGGCATTGAATCCATGATGGTCGGTGAAGACCAGATCCTAGGACAGGTAAAAGAGGCGTACCGTATAGCAAAGGAGAATGGTGATATAGGCAAAAATCTGGATATAGTTTTTAGGAAAGCAATAAACGTTGGGAAGAAGGTTAGAAAGGAGACAAATATAAATGTGGGATCTGTTTCGATAGGATCTGCAGCAGTAGATCTTGCAGAATCAATTATTGGCTCTCTTAAAGATATAACCGTACTTGTTGTCGGTGCTGGAAAGATGGCCTCTCTCGTTGCGAAGTCCCTCAAAAAATTTGAGTTAAAGGTTATTTTTGTTGCCAATAGGACATATGAAAAAGGTGTAGAACTTGCAAAGGAATTGAAGGGTATTGCAATAAGATTTTCTGACTTGGATGATGCATTAGTAGCATCTGACCTTGTAATATGTGCTACCGGAGCTCCTCATCCTATCATTAACAAAGAAAGATTAGAAAAAATACTCCAAAAAAGAGGGGGGACACCCCTCTTAATTATAGACATAGCAAATCCCAGAGACGTAGACAAAGACGTAAAGACATTGAAAAATGTAAAATTATGTGACATTGATGATCTAAGAGCAATAGCAGAAGAAAACATTAAAAGGCGTAAAAACGAGATTAAAAAAGTTGAGGAAATTGTGGAAAACGAGCTTAAACATCTGGAAAAAGAACTGATAAAACAGAAGATCGAACCAATCTTATCCAGAATGTATAAAGGAGCGGAAGAAGTTAGGCAAAAAGAATTGACTAGAGCACTCGGAATGCTGAAAGATTTGGACCCAGAGAACAAAGAGGTCATAGAGGATATGACAAAGGCGATGGTAAAAAAGATTCTTGCCCCGATGATTGAAAACCTAAAGAAAGCAGCAGAGAATGGAAATATAGAATTCTTACACATGCTCCATGAGGCGTTATAATGTTCCCCGAGATCAGAATGAGGAGACTGAGAAGGTCTCAACTTTTAAGAGATTTTGTAAGCGAGACCCAAATTGACGTAAAAGATTTAATATACCCTCTTTTTGTTGAGGAAGGTCTTAAGGATAAAAAACCTATAAGTGCCATGCCAAACCAATTCAGATACTCAGTGGAGTCCCTTCTAAAAAAATTAGAATATCTTATTGAAATAGGAATCCCAGCCATAATTCTTTTTGGAATACCTGCTAAAAAAGATTCTCTTGGAAGCAGTGCCTATGATAAAAATGGAATAATCCAACAGGCAGTAAAGAAAACAAAAGATGAGTTTGGAGATGATCTCATAGTTATAACGGATATATGTCTTTGCGAATATACGGATCACGGGCACTGCGGCATTGTCAAGGGTAATGAAATCCTGAACGACAAAACTCTTGAAGTCCTCGCTAAAATCGCAGTGTCCCATGCAGAGGCAGGAGCAGATATCGTGGCTCCTTCGGACATGATGGATGGAAGAGTCGGTACTATAAGAGATGCTCTAGATAAGGAAGGCTTTTCCAATACCCTGATAATGTCCTATGCCGCTAAATACGCCTCAACTTTTTATGGACCCTTCAGAGAAGCAGCTGAATCCGCTCCCTCATTTGGAGATAGACGATCTTACCAGATGGATCCTAGGAATGCAAACGAAGCATTAAGAGAGGTTTATTTAGATATCCAAGAAGGAGCCGATATTATCATGGTCAAACCAGCCTTATCTTATCTTGATGTTCTTTACAGGGTAAAGAAAGAATTTGGATATCCTACTGCAGCATACAACGTGAGCGGCGAATACACAATGATAAAATTGATGGCAGAAAAAGGCTATATCAAAGAAAAGGACGCTGTTCTAGAGGTTTTAAACAGTATAAAAAGGGCAGGAGCAGACATGATCTTGACCTATTTTGCGGAAGATCTGGCACGGTGGCTTAGGAGTGAGGTCTAAAGAACTATTTGAAGAAGCAAAGAAATTACTCTGCGGAGGAGTAAATAGCCCGGTAAGGGCGATGAAACCTTATCCTTTTTACACAAAATACGCCAAAGGTCCAAGAATATATGACATCGACGGAAATTCATACATAGATTACTGCCTAGCCTATGGTCCCCTTATACTGGGACACGCAAATCCCAGGATAAAGGAATCTGTCTCAAAACAATTGGAATTAGGCTGGTCCTATGGAACTCCCATAGAAAACGAGATAAAGCTTGCTAAAAAAATTGTTAAACACGTTCCATGTGTAGAAATGGTGAGGTTCGTAAATACGGGCACTGAGGCCACAATGGGTGCAATCAGGTTGGCAAGAGGTTTTACTGGAAAAAATAAAATTATAAAGGTAGAGGGAGGCTTTCATGGAGCACACGACTCTGTTTTAGTTAAGGCAGGCTCAGGTGCCACTACCTTCGGAGAACCTGATTCATTGGGCGTTCCTGAAGATTTTGCAAGAAACACCATAGTTATTCCTTTTAACGATCCTGAAGCACTGGAAAACATAATCGAAAAAGATTCTGACATCGCTTGTTTTATCCTAGAGCCCGTCATGGGAAATTCAGGATGTATCCTTCCCAAAAATAATTATTTGAAAGAAATAAGAAGAATAACATCAGGAAAAGATGTATTGCTGATATTCGATGAAGTTATAACCGGTTTCAGATTGGGAATGGGAGGGGCCCAAGAATACTTCAAGGTCACCCCAGATATCGTTACGCTCGGAAAGGTTTTGGGAGCAGGTTTCCCAATAGGGGCTTTTGGAGGGAAAAAAGAGATAATGGAATTTATATCCCCTGCAGGCAAGGTATATCAAGCAGGAACATTTAACGCCAATCCAATCTCTATGTGCGCCGCACTGGCGTCTATAGAGGAAATAGAAGAGAAAAAAGTTCATTCAAAAGCAAATAGCGCGTGTGAAAAAATTGTATCAGGATTAAAAGATATAATCGAAGATTCGAATTATAAAATTCAAGTAAATCATATTGCAAGCATGTTTTCGATGTTCTTTAGCGATAGTCCTGTTTATGACTATAAATCTGCTACTTCTGGTGACAAAGAGAAATTTTTGGAGTTTCAAAGATTATTGATGAAAAAAGGTGTTTTTTTCCCACCTTCCATGTTTGAAACCTGCTTCCTTTCCTGTACTCATGAAGAATCAGACATAGAATTTACCTTAAATGCGATCGAATCTGCCCTGAAAGAAGTGTTTGTATGAGAATCGGTACTAGAGGGAGCAAACTAGCCTTAATCCAAACAGATATCGTAAAAAATTTGTTGAAATCTGTTGAACCTGATTTGAAGTGCGAAATCAATATAATTCGCACTAAAGGGAATAAAATAACCGATGTTCCCCTTCACAGGGTAGGAAAGGCTATTTTCGTGAAAGAAATCGATAACGCCATATTAGATGGGAGAATAGACTGTGCGGTTCATAGTATGAAAGACGTTCCTTCAGAGATGGAGGAGGGTTTGATAATAGCAGCAGTACCTAAGAGAGAAGAACCAAACGAGGTCATCGTTGGTAAGAAGTTCAACGAGTTAACGAACAAAGACGTCGTGGGAACAAGTAGCATAAGGAGGAGAGCTCAACTTTTGAGCAAAATACCGAATATAAAGGTGAAATGGATCAGAGGCAACGTAGATACAAGAATTAAAAAATTAAAAAAGGGTGAGTTCACCGCTTTGATCATGGCTTACGCAGGTGTAAAAAGGATGGGCTTCCAAGAGGAAGTAAGAGAGGTACTCGATATACATCAATTTATGCCTGCCCCCTGTCAGGGGGCAATAGCAGTTGTGGCCTCTGAAGACTCAGAGTACTTAGATTTACTCAAAAAAATAGATCACAAAAATACGAGATATGAAATAACCGCAGAGAGAAGTTTATTGAGAACTCTGGGAGGAGGTTGCCAAGTTCCTTTTGGTGTAAATGCCTCATTAAACAAAAAATTACAATTGAAATGCTTATTACTCGATCCACAAGGTAAGAGAAAAATCTTCCATGAAGAATCAGGAGACCCTAAAACAGCGAAGGAAATCGGAGAAAGATGTGCTCATGCCTTAGTTGAAAAGGGAGCATCTCATTTACTGGATATCGCCAGGAACACTGACCTAGATGAATTGTTCGATATAAGGTAAATTTGCTATTTTATCCACCCTTTGTCCTCATGCCAGAGAAGTTTTCCGCACCTTTTACAGATTTTTTGCATCTTCGGCGAGGTAATCGTCTCTTCCTTATGACCTAAGATTTTGCAAAGGAAAGACATGATTTAGATGAATTACTTATATATAATAAATTCCATGGTAATCGGACTCAGAGGTGATACCTTGATAACTAAAGGCATTTCTCAAGTAGATGGAGTTGAAGTAGGAAAAGGAGTTAAAAGAAGGGTGTTTGTATCAAGTGAACATCTAATGCTTGTTCATTTCGAGTTAGAAGAAGGTTCTGAAATCCCCATGCACGAGCATTTTCATGAACAGGCTGGCTTTTTGATTAAGGGTAGGATAAGGATTATTACAGGAGAAAAAGAAATTTTACTAAGAGAAGGAGAGAGTTATCTAATTCCCTCAAATGAAAAGCACGTGGTTTTCGCTTTGGAATATTCACAGGTTTTAGATGTTTTCTTCCCTCCCAGAAAGGATTTTCTCTAATCATGATTTAAACATAGCATCTTGTCTCTAGGGCAAGAGAAAGTTCCTCTGCCCTTTTAAAAAGATTATTCAAAAGGGGTATTGAAATTGAAAATATTGCCCTAAGCGAGAATTTACTGTAATTCATCCCTCTCGATATCTGCGCATCTTTGATTTTTTCAAGTTCTTCAAAGAATATTGGAAGGAATCTCACTGAAATTACCATCATCATAGCAATTTTATGAGAAGATAGACCCAAACGATCGAAAGGTCTCAAAAATACCTCAATACCCTTTATCATTTCAGTAGGTGATGTTGTAAGCATTATTACTGTTGAAGCCAAAAACAGGTTAAAGAATCTCAAAACTACCGTGAAAGCCTCTCCAACCATTTCCGGATCCGGAATGATTTGAATTAAGAATACAATTATGAAAAATATTGATATAGATTTTAAGGCCTTTAATACATCTTTTAGCGAAATTTTAGTTAGATATATCAAAGAAAAGGAAATAAAGGTTAAAAAAATTATTAAATAGAGAGAATTGATCAAAAAAATAATTATACTGAAAACTATTAAGAAGAGTATCTTTTTTCTCGGGTTCATTCTGGTTAAAAAGGAGTCAGTGGGGTAGTACTCTCCCAGTACTATGCTTTGTCTTTCCATAGCAACTCCTCCACGACCTGTTGGATATCCCCGATATTTTGATATTCTCTAATTCTGTTCGATAATTTTATGATGTGGGGTACTTCTATTCCGATACTCTCAATTTTATCCGCATTTTTAAGTATATACCTCGGACTTCCTTCCATAACTATCTGACCTTCATGTAGCACGTAAGTTCTTTCTGAGTTTAGTATCTCACTTATATCATGTGTGAATAAGATTACTCCATGTTCATTTTCATTTAAGTCTTTAATGACTTCAATAACTTTTTTCTTTGAGAAATAATCTAAAAATGAAGTTGGTTCATCTAAAACCACGTATTTAGGCTTCATAGCAATTATACTCGCTATCGCGAGAAGTTGTTTTTCTCCTGATGAAAGTCGGTACGGATTAAGTTTTGAAAATCTCTCCATCCCAACCTGTTCTAAAGCATTTTTTACCCTCTCTTTTATTTCTTCTTCACTTAACCCGAGGTTTTGGGGTCCAAATGCTACCTCTTCCTCTACAGTGGAGCAGAAAATTTGGTTATCAGGATTTTGAAAGACTAGGCCTACTTTCTTTCTGACTTCCCAGGGATCTTCTTTTGTGTTTATATTATCAATCAATATTTCTCCTTTTGTAGGAGTTAAAAGAGCGTTTAGATTCTTTGCCAGAGTTGTCTTTCCAGAGCCATTTGTTCCTAAAATTGCGATGAATTCGTCATCTTTTACATCAATATTTATATTTTTCAGGGCTGTTACTTCATTAACTCCTGTTCTGTAATTAAATATGACATCTTTCACGATTATCATTTTCTTACCTCGATGTCAATTCTCGTCGATAAGTATGAGGCTGCGACTAACTTAAGAAAGTCTCCTACGAGAAAAGGCACCATTCCTATGAATATGGCTTTTTCAATGTTAATTTTCAAGGAAAAGGAAAGCCAACCAACACCAAAAATGTATATTATTGCCGAGCCAATTGTCATGGCTATAATGTTATTCAAAAAAGTCTTACCTCTCTTCTCGATAAATAAACCTACCACGTATGCGCATACTATAAAACCAATCAAGTAACCTCCCGTAGGTCCTATCAGATGAGCTATTCCAGACGTGCCTTTGGCAAACGCAGGTATGCCAATTAAACCCAGTAGAACATAAACCAGCATGCTTAATGCTCCAAGATAAGAGCCTAAAACAGAGCCGGCGAGTAGAACAAAAAAAGTTTGCAGAGTTATTGGAACAGGACCTATTGGTATAGCAATATACGCTCCTACCACCGTGAGACAAGCAAACAAAGATGCGTAGACCATTCCTTTGATTTCCATATTGTCAACCTAAGAAAAGGAATAGGTTGACATTTTTAAATGTTTCTTTGCTAGGGCCAAACATCTGAAGAGGATATGCTGGATAACAAAAACTATCGGTGTATGGGAAATGTGAAGTAGTAAGATGGGGCAAATTTAATATGAATTTTGCACTTCTCTCCGTTTCTCATATTGGGCTGTAGAGAGGGGGTGATAGGTTAAAATAGTGTAAATTCAGTATAAACTATGATATAACCCACTTCTGATTAACCAATTTTCTCTCTTACCTTTTCGTAAAAGTCTTCTGAGAACTTTATGAAGTGAGCCTTTCTCTTTGATTTTTTAATTAAAAATTCGGTCTCAATCTTAACTTTTCTCTCATACTGTCCGTCTACAACAACTATAGATCTCATCTCTGGTTTTGTTATTTTTACCTTAACCAAGCTATCTGAAGGAACAACAAGCGGGCGAGCGCTAAGTTTAAATGGGCAAATAGGGACTATAACGAAGGCATCAACCCTTGGATCAATTATTGGACCTCCAGCCGACATTGCGTATGCGGTAGAGCCTGTTGGAGTCGCAAGAATTATCCCATCTGTTCCAAAACTTTCTGCAAGCTGACCGTTTACCCATACCTCTAAATTTAGCATCTTTCCAGGCATAAATGTCATGATTACAACTTCGTTTAATGCATCTGGCAGAGGTTCTCCCCCTATAGAAAGGGAGATCTTGCTTCTCTCTTCTATCCCGTATCTCCCCTCTATGATGTTATCTAATGCAAATTCGGTATTTTCTGGAGATATCTCTGTTAAAAAGCCCACACCGCCTATATTTATGCCACATATTGGTATTTCTTTTTTTAAATGTCTTTCTACCAGTAGTATGGTTCCGTCTCCTCCCACCGTAAATATTACATCTGCATCAATGTCCTCTAGCGGTACGCCCAGATCCTGTCGATTAATCATCTCTGCAGTGGATTCCTCAAGAACTGGGGTGAGCCCCCTATTCAATGAAATTTTAACTAAGCGTTTCGCGATTTTTGAGGCTTTTTTGTGCCTCTTTGCGATGATTCCTATCGTTTTAATCATTTATCATCACCTTTTCCATTGCTTTCTGGAGAAGTACTCTATTTCCTGCTGCAAATACTGAAGTGCCTGTGTTAATGTCAAAGGTTGGTATTATGGGGTTTCCTCTGTGATCGGTTACGATTCCACCTGCTTCTTCAACTATAACGATTCCGGCAGCAAGATCGGTTATTCTGGCACTCCCCCTGATATCAACAAATATATCGTAACTTGAATTTGCAACGAAACACAATTCTAGGGCAATAGAGCCGAACAATCTGGATCTTTTCACGCTGGAACAGAGGTTTTTTACCGTGTCAAGATCAAAACCATATATGTATAATCCGAGACAGGCATCCTCCAAGTTCTCTGTCCTAGATGCTCTTATTTTTCTCCCATTCAAGTAGGCTCCATGTCCTTTAATAGCCTCAAAAATGTCTCCTGTTACTAAGTTTCTAACAGCGCCTGTTATCAAATTAATATTGCTGTTCTCAATTTTTCCTACCGCTACGGAAGAAGAAAACATTGGTATTCCTTTTATGGCATTGTCCGTACCGTCTAATGGGTCTATTACTATTATTATATCGTTGTCACCTTTCTTTAAACCAAGCTCTTCGCTCAATATCCAAGCATCGAGATTTCTTTTTTCAAGGTACTCGAGAACAACATGTTCCGCAAGATCGTCGATTCTCATTGTTGGAGTGCCATCTGCCCCCATACAAAGGACTTCACCAGCCTCGCTTGTCCCAACACAGGAGCTCACGCTTCTCTGTATCTCAGAGAGAATTTCTTTTGATATCTTCAACCATTTTTTCATATGATCCCTCAATGATTCAGATACCAAAACCTTATTAAATGTGTTTCTGATTTTTTGATGAGGGAACAAAAATGAAGAAGATCGTGGAAGTAAGATCCCTAAAAACTGGCGGTCATGTAATTATAGACAATGAGCCATGCAGGATAGTTTCGATATCAACCTCTCAAACTGGAAAACATGGCTCAGCAAAAGCACGCATCGAGGCAATCGGTATTTTTGACGATCAGAAAAGAAGTCTGGTTAAACCGGTCGATTCAAAGATAGAGGTTCCGATCATCGAGAAAAAGAGTGCTCAGGTTATAGCGGTAATGGAAAATACGGTACAACTAATGGATCTAGAAACTTATGACGTCTTTGAACTTGAAAAGCCCAAAGACCTTGAGAAAGAACTCGTAGAAGGTGCTGAAATAGAATACTGGATTTCATTGGATAAAATGAAGGTATCAAGGGTAAAATAAACATAAAAACTTAAAATATAGAATGGTAAAATATGAAGAAGATCAGGCAAGTGGAACTTAAGGATGTAAAAACGGTAGGGGATCTGCTAAAAGAATTCTCTTCAGCTGCTTTCAACGCCGGGCGTCTTTCTCTCGCCTTAGATGTGCTTGAAGAGATGGTCTCGAACGAAAGGTGTACACTATTTTTGGGTCTTGCTGGAGCCATGGTACCAGCAGGCTTGAGATATGTGATCTCTGATATGATTAAAGATGGTTTTTTAGATGTATTGGTCACCACGGGTGCAAACATAACCCATGATTTAGTTGAAGCATTTGGAGGATCTCACTACAAGGAAAATAACTCCAAAAGTTATGAACTGATGGATAGAGGTGATAGAGTAAGAGATAAAAGGATAAAAGATATTAAGTTAAGAGATGAAAAAATAAGCAGGATATATGACTCTTATATAGATGATGAATCTTTTATTAAACTTGAAAAAGGTATTTATCAACTTCTGACAGATTTGCCCGAAGAAAAAAGAGAGTCGATCTCTATCAGTGATCTTCTATACGAAATTGGATTGAGGTTAAAGGATGAAAGATCTATTCTAAGACAAGCAAGTATTAGAAGAGTACCTGTATTTGTTCCTGCATTCATCGACTCAATTCTTGGATTACACACATGGTTTTTCTCCCAAGAAAATGAAATCTCACTAAACATCTTGGAAGACATATCAAAGATTTTGGATATTGTATTCGAGAGTGAATCCAACGGTGTTTTGATAGTTGGAGGAGGAGTACCAAAAAACTTTATTCTCCAATCAATGCTCATGAGCCAAAAAGGATTTGAATTTGCAATCCAAATACGTGCTGATAGACCAGAATACGGCGGATTAAGCGGTGCATCTTTAGAGGAAGCAATATCCTGGGGAAAAATTAACAAAGATGCTAAAATTGTAGATTTAGTCGGAGACGCAACTATATTGCTGCCTATTTTAATCTCCTCTTTGAGAGAGAGGTTAAACAAATGAAATTGTACTCTCCCCATCAACTTGCCACCCTTAAATGGAGAGAAAGATTATTATGTGCCTCTATTGGTTTATTAGCGATAGGAATCCCTCCACTTCTGATATCACTAGCCCTGGCAGTAATCACTGGCGTGTTACTGGGTGTAATGCTCGCTCAAAACGTTATTTTTATCGATGAACTTCCTGCAATGGCCAAAGCAATATCCAATATGCTGAGCATAGGCCTTTCATTTATTGTTATCTTAATTTTGATTTATTTGGCATACAATATTCATAAACATAGACATTTAGAAAAAATAGAGCGGATTTTAATCGTTCTAAGTTTAATCGGGATAGTCAACAGTTATGGGATAGTTACTTCCATAGGAGCATTCATACTTGGAAAAAACATTAATGAGGAAGGTGAAATAAACATTCTTCAAGCAGCGACGACATCGATTTTGTGGGTCACAATTCTGGCTGGCTTGATTTATTTTGCAAAGATTCTCTTCTACAACATCCTTTTTTGAACAATTAGTTATTTAGTTGAATCCAACAATAGGGTAATCTAACAATAAAAAATAGAAAAGATATTAAATGTAAAAATACATAGGGTAAAGACAGATTCCTCAGATGATGAAGAATGGGTCTGATTTGATGATGAGCCCTATGAGCGCTGATGGTTTCTCCTATTTTTTGGCTTTTGATCCATTTAAATCAAAGTTCCGAGAACCGAACCTGGACATTTCAAACTCTAGATCTTAAGTTTGATGAAAGGAAATGAAAGGTTAGAGACGTTTGTGGATAAAATTATCCAATCTTAGACAATTTCTCTTGGTTCGCATGAACGGTTTGATCAGAGAAATAAAATAGTCGTTTTTTCATAAACTAGAGCAAAGAGGAAAAAGGTGGCTAAACAAATGATAAAGAAAATACTTGCAATAATGGTTGCTACGATGTTCATATTTCCCAATGTCGCTTTGGCTGGAACAGATGCTCCCCAAAGTAAGGTTCAGTTTGAAAAGCCGAGTATCATGCCTGGAAGCGCCCTTTACGGACTAAAAAAAGCATGGGAAAAAATCACGCTGTTTTTAACATTTGACAAGACTGAAAGAGCTAAAAAGCGCCTTAAAATCGCTGAAACTAGACTTGCTGAGCTCTTGGCGCTTGCAGAGGAGGGTAACACTGAGTACACAGAAGAATTGATAGATGAATACGAAGATAATATGCAGGCAGTGGCAAATGATTTAGATATCGCTGAGTCTGAAGGCAAGAATGTCAGTGAGGTAAGGGCTATCGTCGCGGAAGCAACCTTAAGGCACAAAACGATGCTTGAACGCGCGCGCGATAAAGTTCCTGATGTAGCGAAACCAGCGATTGAACACGCTCTCGTGGTATCGATGAGAGGTCACGAACAGGCACTGGAGAGTATAAACAAGACAAAAAGAATAGAGGCTGAAGAAGCAAGAATGAAGAGGAAGGAAACCGAGGAAGCAGGGATGAAAAGAGAGGAGAGAGGCGAAGAGACTGAAGAAGGAATTGGACAAGCTAGGGAAGCAAAAAAAAGGGTAGAAGAGACAAGAGCCAAGGCTGGAGAACAGAGAGACGGTAAAAAACCAACCACTCCAGGACCGCCATCAACCATTCCCGCTAGTATAGAAGAAGTATCTGGAGAGAGCAAAGAAGCAGAGAAAAATGAGACCCAGTCGCCGGTAACCATTCCAAGTAGAGTCGGAAAACCTGCAAGCATGCCTAGAGGTCATTAGACCTCATTCTTTTTTTATTTCTTTTGTGAGTTTTACTATATTCGTCTTTTTATAGGGTTTCCTTTCTATGAGACCTTTCTCCTCGAGATTTCTTAGAATTCCGCTGAGCTTCGCCTTGGAAAAATCAGTCCTTTTTGCCAGCTCACTCTGAATCGTTTCTCCACCAAATCCAACGATCAGATCGTATATTCTTTGTTCATCTTCACTCAAGACCATGTGTAAGATTCTTTCTGTCCTCTTTTTATCTCCTCTAAAACGAAGATACATAACAGATAATCCGGAAACGATTCCTATAATAAAGGCTACCAGAATAAGATAATTTTTACCGGCTTTTTCTTTTGGAAAAGCGAATATAAGCAATATTCGGAAGTCCTTCCCAGGATTCAGTTTTTCCCTGTACCAGTTCACAATGATTCGGTGACCATCTGTGTTAATGCTGGTGGGTGTAGGATAAACTGCCTGAAAACCTCTTCCAACTTCGGTTAATGCCAAAGAGGCTCCGGTCGGTAAATATACCTTTAAAGAGAAGCCAGAAATATTTGTTTTGGGGAGATATGCAAATGTCAAAAGATGGTTTTCATAGTAGGGTACTACCATGCCGGGAATCTCAAGTTCCATGGAAATTCTCGACTTTTCTCCTGTTATAAGGGGTTTTCTAAGTTTTATCACGAGTATGTCGCCTTCTTCGACATAAAAAGGAAGCGATCCTTCTTCATCCCATACGAATACCTGCCTAGGAGACTCGAACAGGTTAAACTCCACCTCCCGGATGGGGTTTACACCAGTGTTTTCCAAATCAAATGAGACTCTCTCATAGATTCTGTCTTCCCTAAGGATGTCGATTGAGATGGAAAAGTTGCTGAAGGTAAAATTGGCAGAACAACAGATAGTCAAGGTATAAAGAAGAACGAACGTAATAAACGTGATTTTTGCACCTTCCATAAAATAATTTTTCTTGTGAGAATACTTTAATCTTTGGCTCTTGGAAATTTTTAAGAGTTAATTACTCAAAAATTACCTGGGAATTTTTAAAGACTGATTTGCGATTGTTATGCTATTATCTAAGAACTCCATCTCCAAATTTATCGTAAAAGATCACAGAATCCAAAAAACTTCTATAATATATGTTATAATTATCTGACGGTACGTAGGATACCTACGTACCAGTGAGCACGAGGGGGTGAAAACGTTATGGAAGTAAACAAGAGACAGAAGTATATTGCTATTTTTACAGTGGTTTTAATGACAACAGTGATCTTTACGTCAGTGGTTATGGCAAAGAGTATATATCTCACCGCCTTTACAACTCAATATCCGAATACCATAGGTACAAAACTGGATAGTTGCGATACATGTCATACCCCGGGGTTATTTCCGGCAGGTAAAAAACCAGTAAACTACTATGGGCGGGACTATCAGGCATACGGTTATGACTTCGTAGCTATAGAAGGAATAGATTCTGATAGTGATGGTTTCACTAACATAGAGGAGATTAACGCTCTAACCTTCCCAGGTGATCCAAATGATTTTCCTGCACCTGTTAACCAGCCACCGATCGCAGATTTCAC
>JBHIEG010000033.1:0-17131 GCA_046760505.1 Candidatus Hydrothermarchaeota archaeon | reverse complement strand
ATAAAGGTGGATCAAAGGAACTACCTCTTCGAGATAGAGCAGCTCTTTTGGAGATGTTGAATTGCGAAGCAATTCTACCTAATGATTGACCTTTTAGAAGGTCATGAGAGACCTTTTAGAAGGTGGTGGGGCCGCCGAGATTTGAACTCGAGTCTCGGGCTCCCAAAGCCCGAAGGATGGACCAGGCTACCCTACGGCCCCGTTCTTTGATTTTAAGTGGTTCTCTCTTCAATTTTTTTGAGTCTTTCACTTAGAGAACTTACTTTCTCTGAAATTTCAATTCTAAATTCTTTTATTCCCTTATCAAGACCTGTTAAGCGCTTTTCCAAGTCATCTACTTTTATCTCTATTTTTTCTATATCTTCTTTGGTTGCAAGTGACCATTCTTGGATAAGCTCTGAACTTCTAGATTCTATGAATTTATCGATCCTTTCTGCAAGCGTTTCCTTGTCTGTGACTATGTGCTTCTTCAAAGAGACCCCTGCATCTTTCAAACTATTCTTGAATTGAATGGAGTTCCAATCTATCCTTTTAGAAAACTGAAATAGGAATATCAGTATCGACCCTGAGAGGACAAGGGAGAAAAATAATTCTAGTCCAGTCATAATCTTTCACCGAGCAATTCCTTTTCTTTTTCTTCTATTTGTTTTAAAATCTCTTTGATCCTTTTAAGCTCTATTTCCAGTTCAAGACGGTTCATTCTTTCTTCTGCTTCGTTGTAAATGCCAGCCAACTCCCTAGCTAGGTCATAGGTCTCTCTCTCAAGTTTGTTGATTTCTTCTTCTTTCTCCTTTGGTAAAGAGATCTTCATGTCATGTACCTTGCGCAGGAAGAGGTCGCTTTCTACGAGTCCTATCTTTCTAAGTTCTATTTGCCTGTCCATTACGTCTAACTGCAATCCTAACTGCCTTGAGATCCTCAACTCTCTTAGGATAGCCCAGAGTAGAAACAGTAAAACTAGTATAATTATTGCCATAACATATTCCTGAGGCATCTTCGTGATTTGGATAGCCGCCATTTAATACGCCTCTTAATCAAGGAGTTCGAATCTTTTTAGGAGCAAAAACTCTTCTGTGGAGAGTTTTCCCCCTTTTTTGAATTTTTTTAATATCTCTTCTGCTTTTAATCGAATTTTCTTATCTCTTTCCTCCTTCTTTTTAATTTTTTGTTTGATTCTTATTTCGGAAATCTTGTTGCATACAATAGAGTAGTCGTTTTTGTTTTCATTTATATGCTTTCTTAGTATTTCTATCTTTCTCTCTACGTCTGACAAGTCATTTTTTAATTTTTTTTACAACGTCTCTATTCTCATTTATTTCTTGGTAACAAATTTGCATTTTTTTATGATATTGCTCCGCCTGAGCAACATGTTCTACCATTTCCTTATATAATTTTTGCTCTTTTTCTTTCAATTCTTTATTTCTCTTTCTTAATATCCATATTTTATCTTCTAATTTCATTGCATTCTCTAATTTCTTTAATTTTGTTCTTAGTTTATTTGATTCTTCCACTAACTTTTTCTCCCTTTCTTTGGTTAATACGCTAGTTTCTACTTTACGTTCCAGCCGTTGTAACATGTTAAGAATCTTTTTATATTCTTTCCTCAAGTTCTCTAGTTTGAGATCGGCTCCTTCAATAAATTTATCTCTTTCCTCTTTCAATAAAGTTATTTCTTTTGAGTTTGAAAATATCATTTGCTTTAATTCATTGCGCTGATTTTTGAGATCGGATACTACTTTGTTAATTTTATCGCGTTGATTTTTGCTCCTTTGAGCCTCTTCTAGTTTTTCTTTCATAACCTTTTTTCTTTCTTTTATTTCGGTTTTAATTTCAATGCAAAGAGAATTATATTGGTTTAATTCTTTTTGTAGACGTCCAATATCCTTAAAAATTCTTTCTCTCTCTTTTATTAGGGTGTCGAGCATAAAATTACTCCTAACATAACTATATTTATAATCATCGGATTAACGAAAAAGAATGCCATACTTATGCGAAAGTTAGATAAATAAAATAAGACTTTTCTGTCTTTTGGTGATGATAATGGTGAGGGTACTAAGAAGGACTGATTTGAAGAGAGAGGAAGTAGAAGATATATCCTTTGAAGGAGTAATCAGTGATCGCATTCGTATAGAGCACATAATTGCTGACCAGGATGCAACTATAGAAAAAGGTCATGCAAAATCATTGAAGATCAGGCCAATAGAAATTCCAGCAGGATACATACTACTAAACACCCTCTACGCGACAAATCCATACGGACATGTTATCGCGGTGGGAGAGGACACCTTGAAACGTTTGAATGAAGATCGCAACGTCGATTATGCCATGTTTTTGGCAGGAATTGAAGCAGACATCAGAAAGGGCGATCTCATAGGAATGGTGATGTTAGTCGAAGTTCTACTCTAAAATTACCCAACCAACTTCCTTATCTTAACCCCATGTCTCCATTTAGTGATCTCTTCAGCCAGTTGGATGAAACATCTTGAAACATGAGTTTTAGGATTAGAATACAGATAGGGCACGCCTAGCCTTATTGAAGAGGAAATCTTTTTGTCGTACGGTATTATGCCCATTATTGGTAGATAATCATCTATCTGCGCTATAAAGGACTTTAACATTTGTTCTGAGCCATCATATTTATTTACAACGACGAAATTTGTCATTTTGGCAGCATTACCAATTTTCCTCAGTTCCTCTATTGTTACTAATGGAAACCGTCCTAACTCGACTACTATCAATTGAGCATCGCATGAAGGAAGTATCTCTATAATTGGAAGCGGTATCCCGGGTGGAGCATCTATCAAAACGAAGTCAAATTGGGAGCTTAAAGACTCTATTATTGAAGGAAGTCTTTTCGTGCTTACCGTAAGAGATTCATCAATGATGGAGCTTCCCGGTATAACCACCACACCCGATGGATGATCGTAAAAAGAATGTTCGAGTGCTATTTCACCGTTTAATACCTTATGAAGATTGTTCTCTGCCATTTCCAACTTGAAGTGGAAACCCAAGTTGGGAAGATGGATGTCACCATCCACCACTACAGTACTGAAATCCAACTTACAGAGTGCCACTCCTAAATTGGAGGTCACGGTAGTTTTACCAACTCCTCCTCTTCCTGTCACCACGATTGAGATGCCCAAACACTTAACCCATTAGTTATTTATAAACTATATTATTTATTAGTAATCCCACTACAGTTTGAAATTTTGATTGCAACTATGTTATTGAAAATTTACTCGAGTGTAAGTTAAAAGATAAGGGAATTGAAGGCTGATGAATTTCAGGAAATATCAAATAATAAGGGGTAGGCACCCCCAATTCTTAATTTAACCTATTTCAGCATATCTATGAAAGAACCAATTTTCTCCCTGAATTCAGGTCCATGTTCAGCAGGTACGGTAGCATCTAATATTAAGGTCGGAATTCCAAGTTCTTCTTTGAGGACGTCTCTAATCATCAGAGCCGGAGATCCCCAGTTATGACACCCGAAGTTACAGCAGTATATGGCTCCATCCGGATTTGATTCCTTTATGAGGGGAAGCGTTGCCTCCATCCTATATTCCGTCGGAATATTGTATGGCATTTTCCATGTCCATTCGGCTATCGCTTCAAGAGGTTCCTTTCTCTCATCCATTAAATCGTAACAATTAGTCCAATAGACATCTTGACCCACGTAAGTTCCACCGAGGTCTTCGATGAGGCTAAACGTTTTGAGGTAATCTGTTGTGGGCATACCTATCCAGAATATTCTTGGATTATCCTCGCTTATGTTTGGAGCCATTATGCCTTTCTTTGCCCTTTCGTTACCCTCATCATAAAGCGTTTTTAAAGCATCTAGTGCTTTTTCTGGACTGCCAAACCAGTCTGCATTTATTGCAAGCGATAGATGATGGTCTAATGCGTTTATAGGAACCTTTGATAGGGATAAGAACTTGGTTATTTCTTGCTGCATCTTTCTGCACTCGTTGTGTATTTTAATTTGCTCTTTAAGGTCTTGCTCGGTCGTTTCTCTTCCCGATATTCTCGCTAACCACTCCATTAGGTCTTCTAGTTCCTTCACCATATAATCAATGGCCCAATCTTCCTTATCTGGGTGGTAAACAGGCGTGTCTACAGCATGCAGGGGCAATTCTTTTTTTGTGCTTGCTAATTGCCATGATTTTGCTACGTTATCGCACCATGGTCCAACGAACATGGAAAAGGCATCTGGCTTGACTAGAGTACTATCCGTCATGAAGGCACCGTACCAGCAGCAGTTGAATCTACAACTATCTACCGAGAGTCCAGCCTCTTCACCTGCTTTTATTGCCTTACCTCCTTCTCTTTCTCCGAAATCTTCCTCTAGTTGTCCGTGGTATGTTGCTTCATGTCCCAAGATGTCGTAAGGATTTACGTCAGCAGCGAAGTAGGGTTCTGTTGGATTTAGTGGCCAAACTACAACGATTTTTTTGCCCTCCTTTTGCTCTGCATTATAAATTTCTGGATACTCGAACCACTGTCCCATGAGTTTTCCTATTCCAGTAAGATCTTGATCAACTCTCACCTTCGCTACGCCAGGCAGTATTTGTAAAATATCTTCAGCCACCTTAACTCCCTCCTAACATCTCTAAGAAAGCCTCTAATCTTGTTCTAATTGGACCAACATCCGCTACACCATATTCTGTGTCGATATGGTACATTGGGATTCCATGCCTCTCTTTCAGGTAATCTCTCACCAATTGCGCTTCGTCACCGTAACTCTCACAGAACTTTATGGTATAGTAGATTACACCATCGACTCTGTAGTCTTTGATTAAGTCAGATAAAAATTCTAGCCTCTTTTCTGCATAAGGCGAGCGTGCACATGCCGGTAATTTAAGGTATCGATCTGCCAGCGCTCTAATTGGATCCCCAGAGTTTTCAACAAGGTTCCAGAAATACCTCGAGCCTGTGCATAGATTATCTACCACAACGTTTCCGCCTATATTGTTCAGTATATCAATTATCTTGTAGTCTCCTGCAGCCATTATGCTCCCAGTAATCAGTAATCTTGGCCCTTTCTTCTCTTCTCCTTCTTTTTCTCTAAGATCGTCGCATAGTTTCTCTAATGCGTTGAGATATTTTTTTGCATCAAGGTAAAAGCCTGCGTGAACGGTTTTGAAGGCATCTTCCCAAGTTATTGGCGAGCTATCTTCCTTTAGGTAATCATATATTTCACGGAGACGCTTCCGTATAGAATTGTAGAGATCAATAGAGTCCTTTATGCTTGCCTCGCTTATCTCTTTTCCGGAAAGATTTTCAAGCTCTTTTTTGAACCATTTTATCTCGTTCATGAAGTATTCTAAGGCTTGTGATCTGTAGTATTCCGATCCTCCTATTGCCCTAGGTAGTCCAAGCAAGAAAGTAGGTATTTTAAAGTAATGTTGCCAGCATTCTAGAGTATATCTCATCGCATCGCATGTATATGCTTCTGCAAGTGCATCAACGCTTTTATAGTATGGATTGGCTTCTTCTGCTCTATAACCTATTGAGGCCCTTGCAAATGGACAGACGTATTGCCGAATATATCTTTCTCCGGCCGATTGAATTTCAACCTCTCCGCCATGAGCCAGTCTTATAGGAATAAGCCCACTCGCATGAATTATTTCTTCAGGAACATACATGCAGAGAGATCCCACAACTTTAATTCCTTTACTTTTAGCCTCGCTTATCTCCATTGGGCGAGCCTTAAGTAGGCTATCAAAATTCTCAATCATCCTTTCTTCCCCTCCCCCTACGATTTATATTTCTTTACTTCGGATTCAACGTACCACGAGCGATGAGCGCGGCTCCGAGAGCCCCTACCAACTGCGAGTCAAAATTATTGGGTATCTGAGTTGTTTTTAGATTCAAATAGTTTTCTAAAGACTTTTTTACTCCAATATTCTTTGCTACGCCCCCTGTAAGTATTAAAGGCTCTGATGCACCTATATGCTTTGCCAAGGAGCCTATTCTCGAAGCCACGGCGTAATGTAGACCTGCTACGATGTTTTCCGGTTTTTCTCCATCTGCTAGGAGAGATACGACTTCTGTTTGCGCAAAAACTGTGCATGTGCTGCTAATTTTGCATTCTTTGGTTGCATTCAGGGAAATTTTACCTAACTCTTCGATGGGAACGTTGAGAACATATTCGGATATGAACTCCAGAAAGCGACCTGTTCCCGCTGCACATTTATCGTTTATGATAAAATCTATGACGTTGCCTCTTTCATCTATTTTGATAGCCTTGCTGTCTTGTCCTCCAATATCGATCACCGTGCTGACGTCGGGAATAAGATAATGAGCGCCTTTTGCATGACATGTTATTTCTGTCACCGTCTTGTTTGCAAAAGGTGCGGAAATTCTACCATAACCAGTCGCTACCACATACTCTAGGTCATTTCTTTTATAATTTGCATCTTCTAGAGCAAGATTTAGAGCCTTCTCTCCAGCAGATTTGGGATCAACTCCGGTTAGTAAGATAGAATGCCCTTCAACTCTATCGCTGAATACTAAGGCTTTTGCAGTTGTGGATCCGATATCGACTCCAGCAACCAGAGTCATGATTCCACCTATAAGCCAATAATGAATGAATTATATAAAATTTGTGATAATTGTTCATGAAATTTACTTCTTGAGTAAAATAAATTCTTCTTGGGTAAAATAAAATTCTCGGTCAAAACATATTGGAACTTGAGGTCACATTTGAGTCCATCAGAAAAATTCTTCTTTCAGTAGAGATGTATTGGTATATCTAGAACCCAACAAGATTAAGAGTTGTTAGAATGGATCTAGAAGGTACCGCAAGAAGAGGATTGAGAAGAGGAAAACAAAAAGAAGAGATCCTGAAAGAATTAATCTCATTAATCTCACAAGTCAAGGAAGACAAGAATGTAGAAAAATTTGCCAAGGCTATTATAGAAGAGGTTGAGGTTTCTGAAAGAGCATTTGATACGGAAGATGAATTTCTGAGGGAGATATTTTCATTCCCATCTTCAAATGTTAAGATGGGAGAAATGGGTGTTGGATCTAGAGGAGAGGGCGACTTTTTCGTACACAGAAAGATAGCAGAGATCATAGGCAAGAAAGAAAATGTTCTGGTGGATCCTTTAGAGCAGGATGACGCAGGTGTTATAAGAGATGATGGAAAATACATAGCAGTTTCGGTAGATGGTACTCATTCCAGATTAAGCGAATTTCCTTTTCTAGCGGGCTTTCATGTTACTAGAGCTGCATTGAGAGACATATTTGTCATGGGCGCTAAACCAATAGCGCTACTAAGTGATATGCATCTATCAGATGATGGGGACATTGGAAAACTATTCGATTTTACAGCAGGGGTATGCACCGTATCGGAACTGGCTGATGTTCCGTTGATAGCAGGTAGCACTCTTCGTGTGGGAGGAGATATGGTTATTGGAGACAGAATGGTCTCCGCAGTAGGAGCAGTAGGCTCTTTAAATCATAGACCTACTGCGAGAAGGTTTGCCGAGCCAAATGATGTAATATTAATGACAGAAGGAGCAGGAGGAGGTACCATAACAACAACCGCGATATTCTCAGGATACTTCGATGTGGTAAGGGAAACTTTGAACATAGATTTTATAACCGCATGTAACGCCTTGCTAAAAGAAGGGTTACAAAAAAAGATACATTCAATGGCAGATGTTACAAATGGCGGTATTAGAGGAGACGCAAATGAAATATCTACTACTGCGGGAGTAAGATTGGTATTTGAAGAGGAAAAAATAGCAAGAACCGTGAACAAAAAAGTTTATGAAATGCTAAAGGACTTAGATATCGATTACCTAGGCGTTTCCCTAGATTCACTACTAGTAATTGCCGAAGAGAGTACCGCGAGAGAAGTTAAGAGAGTGGTTGAGGAAACAGGGGTCAAAATCAATGAAGTTGGCTATGTGGAAAATGGAAGAGGAGTAATATTGATTAAAGAGGGAAAAGAAGAAGAAATAAGACCTATGTTTAGAGAATCAGCATATACAAAGGTTAAGAAAATAGTAGATCATAAACCCCCTGATCTAAATGGTATGAAAGAAAAAGTCTCAGATGCGGCTGAAAGGGCAATCAGAAAAAAGAGTATGGCTGTAAACCATATTGAGAAGAGATACCGAAAGGTTTAAAACTTATAGTCAAAGAAATAGCACTCCCGGAGAATATAGAAATGTGCGGCATAGGAGGAATTCTTAGCAAGCATGGTAAGCTGATAGAGGCAAAGAAAATAATAACCCTAATGGACACGATGAATTATAGGTACAATGGGCTAGGGGGCGGCTTTTCTGGTTATGGAATATATCCAAAGTACAAGGAGCTATATGCCCTTCATATATTATATAGGGATGAAATCGCAAAGGAACGTCTTGAGGAATCTCTTAAGGATGAAAAAATAATTATATACAAGGAAGAAGAGATTCCAACCAGAAATATCAAAGAAATTCCAAAAGAAATGCTGTCATGGAGGTATTTCGTCGATACCCACGAGGATGTCAAAAATAAGGATGATTATATCGTAGATCTGGTTATGGGAATAAACCAAGCGGAAAATGGAGCCTTTGTTTGCTCTAGTGGAAAAAACATGGGTGTGTTCAAAGCCACCGGCTATCCGAAAGATGTTGCTAGGCTCTTCAAGGTGGATAAGTACAAAGGACATATCTGGCTGGGTCACGGAAGATTTCCAACCAATACACCAGGATGGTGGGGTGGCGCGCATCCCTTTAACATACTAGACTGGTCAGTCGTTCATAATGGAGAGATCAGTTCTTATGGAATAAATAGAAGATATCTTGAAACCTGGGGCTATAAGTGCACGCTCTTAACAGATACAGAAGTCGTGGCATACCTATGTGATCTTTTGGTAAGAAGGCATAAGTTACCCCTCAAGATAGCTGCGGAGGTATTGACACCAGATTTCTGGAAGCACACAAAAAGGATGAGTGAAAAAGAGAGAAAACTACTAAAGGTAATAAGGATGACCTATGGCTCAGCAATGTTAAACGGTCCGTTTGGAATTATAGTTGCCAACAGGAATTCTATGATGGGTCTTAATGATAGAATAAAGTTAAGACCTTTAATAGCCGCTGAAACAGAGGATTTCAGTTATCTAGCATCAGAAGAGGCAGCTATAATGAGCATATGCTCAAATCCGGATAAAATCTGGGCACCTAAGGCTGGCGAGCCTGTAATTGCAAGGGTGTTGAAAAATGAGTAGTTTACCAGAATTCAAGATAAACATCGATAGAGAAATATGTAATGTTTGTAGGCGTTGCATCAGGGAATGTTCATTTGATGTACTCAGGTATGATGAAGAAAAGAACAAGATAATATCTGACGATGCCCTATGCGTTGCATGTCAAAGATGTATGGAAAAATGCCCTACGAAGGCTATAACAATCGATAAGAGACCAATTGCCTTTAGCAGCCACCCAACATGGACTGAAGAGATTAGAAGAGATATTTTGGCTCAAGCAGAGACCGGAAGTGCAATTCTGGTAAGTACTGGATGTGAGGTGAGGTATCCATCTATATTCGATCATTTATTAATCGACGCATGTCAGGTAACAAATCCTGCTATAGACCCCCTAAGGGAGCCGATGGAGCTCACCACATTTATTGGAAAGAAACCAAAGATGCTTGAGTTGAGAGAGGAAAACGAAGAAATAGAGTTGATGACGGAAATAACTCCAAATTTAGAGATAAAAACCCCCATTACCATAGCACATATGTCATACGGTGCCTTAAGCCTCAATGCCCACAAATCTTTGGCAAGGGGAGCCAAAATGGTGGGTACAGTTATGGGCACAGGAGAAGGAGGACTTCACAAAGACCTCTATCCTTTAGCAGATAGTATTGTGGTTCAAGTAGCTAGCGGTAGATTCGGAGTACATAGAGAATATCTCAACATCGCGGCTGGAATAGAGATAAAGATAGGGCAGGGTGCAAAGCCCGGGATAGGCGGACATCTTCCTGGAAGAAAAGTCTCTGAGGCAATTTCAGAAACTAGAATGATACCCACCGGAACGGATGCCTTATCCCCTGCTCCTCACCATGATATATACTCAATAGAAGATCTGTCCAGGCTAATTTACGCTCTAAAAGAAGCAACTAGGTATGAAAAACCTGTCTTTGTAAAGATAGCAGCAGTGCATAATTCAGCCCCTATTGCGAGCGGTATTGTTAGAGCAGGAGCAGATGCTGTTGTTTTAGATGGTAACATGGGCGGCACCGGAGCTTCTCCAAAGGTTATAAGGGATCATCTTGGAATTCCAATAGAAATAGCCATAGCAGTCGTTGATGAAAGATTGAGGGAGGAAGGAATAAGAAACGAGGCA
The DNA here is from genome assembly GCA_046760505.1 of Candidatus Hydrothermarchaeota archaeon. Classification (GTDB taxonomy): domain Archaea; phylum CAYFZR01; class CAYFZR01; order CAYFZR01; family CAYFZR01; genus CAYFZR01. Next base: position 6,788 of record JBHIEG010000033.1, on the reverse strand, counting down.
TCTATAATTGCCAGCGGAGGCATTAGGAGCGCTGCAGATGTTGCTAAGGCGATTGCGCTTGGAGCAGATGCAGTAGCAATTGGTACAGCCGCATTAATAGCCCTTGGATGCAGAGTTTGCAAGAGATGCTTTACAGGGAAATGCTCTTGGGGAATAGCAACCCAAGATCCAAATCTTGTAAAGCGATTAGATCCAGAAATTGGGGCTCAGAGAGTCGCTAATTTGATAAATGCTTGGAGTATAGAGTTGAAAGAGATTTTGGGCGCTTTAGGATTAAATTCTATTGAGAGTCTCAGGGGAAATAGGGAGAGGCTAAGAGGAATTGGATTGGACCATACTATGTTAGAAATTCTTGACGTTGAGCCTGTTGGCAGATGATAGGCATGCTCAAGATAGATGCAAAAGGTCTGCATTATAAAGATCTAAATGAGAGAATATGGAAAGCCTTGGAAAGTGGAGAAAGAGAATTAGAATTAATAAACGTAAATGGACAGAGATATATTGCTGATGGTGTTGGAGTCCACTGTAAAATTGATATCAATGGAACTCCGGGAGACGATCTTGCAGCCTTCATGGACGGTCCTGAGATAACCGTTTACGGAGACGTTCAAGACGGAACCGGCAATACAATGAACTCCGGGAAGGTAATAATTCATGGAGATGCGAGAGACATCACTGGTCACTCCATGAGAGGAGGATGCATTCTAGTTAAAGGGAACGTGGGTCAGAGAGTCGGCATTCACATGAAGCAGTATGGAAATAGATTTCCGGTTATAATAGCGGGAGGTACTGCTGGAGATTTCTTAGGGGAGTATATGGCTGGCGGGGTAGTTGTTATATTGAATCTCAAAGAAAAAGATGATGTAGTTGGAGACTGGATTGGAACAGGAATTCACGGCGGAGTAATTTATATAAGGGCCACCGTAGAAGAAGATTATTTGGGTGTCGGGGCAGTTTTTGGTGAATTCGGCGATTCGGATAGAAAATTGCTAAAACCTTACCTTAGGGAATTCAGCAGTAATTTCCACTGCAATTTCGACAAAATAATTGAAGACGAACTAGTTAAGATAGTTCCTCGCTCTCACAGGCCTTTTGGTGATATGTATATAGACGAAGGTTGAGTGAGGACACCTGCCGCCTAAGACCGGGAGGAAATATATGGCGTCCTCATACTTATTTTAATTAATTCTCTATTATTTTTTCTCTATATTGTTATATTGCGAGAAAAAAACCTAAATAATTTTTAAATATACGAGTTTTCTGTCAGACGCCGTCATAATCTTTCAAAATATTCTTAAAGCCCGTAAATTTCAAAAACGGTGCTCGCTGATATATCTCAACCATATTTCAGTCCATGTTTTTTCGAATTCATGTCCATGATCGGGATGGAGAAAATGAACGATTTCATGGACCACAATTGCGTAAATATTCAACTTAGATACCTTGTCCTCAATGAGATTTTTCATATAAACATTGATGGTGTTAGTCTCATTGTTACACATAGCATATGGTTTTTTCCTCTCATATCCAGAAGTTTCAAAATCAAAATGCCAGTTGAATGGCGGAATTTTGAGATACCCTCTTATAATCTCTCCTAGTTTAATTATTTCTTCTTGGATAGTAATTTCTTCCAAATCCATGGGAATCCGACCTTATTATTTATTAATAAAATGATTATATTTAAATCGACTTGTGAAATTTTTTGACAAAGCAAATGAAAAGTTTTATATCCATGAAAAAAAGCGAATGAACATGGATGAGAGGGGGGATATCGAGACCATTTCTGTATTGTTATTGGCGATTATTTTGATAGCGGGATCTATCGCGTATAAAGCTTACAGAATTGACTTGGAACACAAGACTGTTGTAGCGAGCCTTTCTCCATTAGAGGCTGATCATTACTTGGGATGCATACAGGATACTTTGGGTGTAAATCTATACTCCCAAACATTAAGGATTGCTCAGGAAGTCGGAGAGGAGGGAGGAAATCCAGAAGATATAAAAATAAAAGTAAATAAAAAGTTGAATGGAATAATAAAGGAATTTAAGGGCTATCTTGAGAAAAATGGATTTGATGTAGAAAAAGGCAACATTTCAATTGAAATTAAAAGAATAGAGCCATATGATGTAGGTGTTTATTCGTATGATTATGTTGGCGGTATTTATGCGTATTCAAATATCTATGCATCCTTAAAAACTAAAAGGGCTAAATCATCGGATAATCTCTTTGTTAGAAGATTTGTTCCCGCTCGTTTTTATACTCTTTATGAACTTTCACCGACTTATAAAGATAGGAAGAGAAATTCCCCTGTAAATCACGTGGTGAGTGTTTTAAAAGAAAAGCAACCAGAAGGAAAAGATAAAGCAAAAAAAGAGATAAATAAATCCTTGCTAAACTGGGCAAAGATAGAGACAAGCGATACACTCGTTAAACATCACGTAGAAGTAAGATTGATTCAAAGGAGCATAGAAGTTGAAAAAGCAGAAGTAGAGGGAGAAGGACACTTCATCGTTACTTCTAAGAGTGTAGAGTACGTTCCTCCTCAGTACGTGTGTAAGGCCAAAGTTAGATACGAGTTATTCTTGATAGATAGGGAGTTTAAAGCAATTCCTGATCCTAAGTTAGATATTCCTTATACAAATCTAAGATACAGGATATTGGATCAAAATGCAAGCAATGGAATTAAAAAAATATGGGAAAGAGAGATAAGCGTTAAGACTGATGCTAAAAATGCGGCTTTATCTCCCAAAGAAATCTCAGAACTTTCAAATAAATTGGAGATATGGAGAGCCATGTTTTCAGGAGGCGATAGCTTTTCAAAAACTTTTACCGTCTCAGAGGCGAGAGAAATAGTTAAGGAGATCCCGAATTCTTTTGGAAGAAGGGAAAGTAGTAGTTGGTCTGTCAGTTATTATGGAGGAAATACATACACCTTCAAAAGAGATGGTAGAATAAAAGCATATGTTAGCGATTTGGGCAGTGTAGCAGTCGTAGGACCTGTCGGCGGAAAATCAAGGAAGGAGAATTGGGGGGCTTCTACTTATTCGAGGGGTGTTATAACCTCTGGGATGAGGGATAAGTATAGAAGGAGTTATGGGGGATCTGGGGGTGTAAGCTAGCAATTAAAACAAAAATTTAACCCAACCTCTCCTTATTTTCATATTCGTAAACATTCCATATTGGATTTTTCAACTCTACAGGCTTTGTATTGTTTAAATTTGGCTTAAAATCTATCCAAAAGAGGCTTACTCCTAATTTTCCGTATGTTGGATGCCTAGGATTTTTAGAGGTCTCATTGTTCTTGTAATCATACCTAACGTCTATAACTGGACTAAATTTTACACCAAAGTATTCTTTTTTTAGGGATTCTTTTACACGATCTAAACCAAGTTGGTATTTCCAGTATTTCGGTATGTCAGTGTTTCCTTCTCCCTCAAGAAGAGTTATTTCTCTGTTTTCTGGATTTACACCAAATGAAAGAGGAACATTCCCCTGAGTATTTCTGATATATGGATACAAATCAGGATATTTTTTCTCTCTTGGAACTTTTATCCAGCATATGTACTTAAATTCATTGTCGTACTCAGTTATTCTATTGATCTTTACTCTAAGCATGGCTCCATTTTCTGTATCTACTACATTCACTATCATTTCTCTTGTGGTATCTAACTTGACATACTCCCTTGGATTGAAATCTGTCCAAAAGTTTTTTCTTAAATATGCATATTCTCTATCTCCCATTTTTATAGGATATAATTCACCGCCTTCTCTCAACTTAGGGATTGAAATTAAAAAAATAGAATCTGTGAACTTCCCCTCCGTATGGAGTCCTATGCTGAACTTCTCCTCAATCCAATCGCTCTCAGGCTTTGCATACTCCCCGGTATACAAAGGATAATCCATCAAATCGTCTGGGGGGAATTTTTCTACTTTTATCGTTGTGGTATAATTTTTATAACCTTCTTTGTGCGTTTTAATTTTATAATTACCTTCTTTTACGAGTTTCAATTTTGCTATTCCAAACTCGTTTGTCATTCTTTCGTATTTGAGCCCGTCAGGTCTCTCGATGTTGATTTTTGTAAAAGAAATCCATTTTCCATCTCCATCTTGAGAGATTACTTCAACCAAGTCTCCCGCGAATATTTTTTCAGATGTTATGTGGGTGGGAGTTGCCTGCCTAATCAATAGAGTTAGACGCTTCTTCTCTTCTAGGGTTTCGTTTTGCTTTTTTTCTATGGTTTCCAATTTGAATCTCTCACGAGAAATCGCGATTTTAGATCCATTCCGCGTTTCTTCTGGAATTTCTTTGGAAACACATCCTAAAACGAGCAATAATGCCAGCAATACCAGATATCTTTTCATGGACTTTCTTCCATATGCAGGAATATAAGTCTTTTTATTATGTCAGTCTTAAATAATGTTTAATAGTAGAGAGAGCGAACAAACAAAGTAAACAAGGAGGAATTTGAATTCACCCTCTGACTTTTATTTTCATCGTTTTTCTTCTTTCCTCGTGTATTTTCTACAGGACCCCTCGAGTCCCATGGTGCCTGAACTCAGGTATACCATACGAGGTTGTGACAAAAAAGAGAACATAAGGAGCATTATTTCTATACCCGGTGGACGTTTAAAGATTCAAGTCAAAGGAAACAATAAATCCTTGATCACGACCTAAAATACGTTTGTTGCGTGGAGATTAAGTTGAACTGGACTGCAAAAGAGATAAAATTGAGATAGTAGAGATCAATGAGGGAGAGATGTGTAGGTGTATCTGTGATTATGACATAAGCGTTAAACTGGACCTTTCTTCAAAGGGAATTATACTCGTAGGATATTTGAGTAAAATACAAAGACCACGAAGCCTGTCTCACAGGAGAAGATATCGTTACAATAGGATAAATTTTAGTTTAAACCAGATTTCTCTAACAAGGCGACACAGAAAGAATTATATCCTTTAAAAATATGGAAAAACTAAAGTAAAGTAGATGCAAATCATTTGGAGGAGCTTTCATGGCTATGAGGGAGATAGAACTTAAAGGCCACATCATCGATTCCTTCATATTACCGAAGGTATTCGATACCATAATGGACATGGACGGAGACTTTGAGGTATTGGAGTTCGAAATAGGAAAGAAAAAGGTAGAAACGAGTTATGCAAGGATACTGATCAAAGGACAAGATCAGAAACACCTTGATGAAATCTTGGGAGAACTTCATAAGGTTGGCGCATACGTTCCCGAGATAGAGGAGGTAGAATTTTTACCTGCTCCAAAGGATAAGACAGTTCCAGATGAGTTTTATTCCACAACTAACCATCCTACGTACATAAGGTACGGAAAAGAGTGGCTGGAAGTAAAAAATATTGAGATGGACTGCATGATAGTGATCGATACAAAGAAAAAGGAGGCTTTGTGCAAGCCAATAGGTGAGATAAAAAAAGGAGAAAATGTGGTCATAGGGAAGAAAGGAATAAGAGTAATACCTCCGGAAAGACCCAGAGGAAGGACAGGAGTATTCGAGTTTATGGTGAGTCATGTCTCCACAGAGAAGCCTTCTCCTTCCATAATTCATCAAATTGCAAATGAGATGTATAATCTTAAGAAAAACGGAGAAAAAATTGCATGGGTAATAGGTCCTGCAGTAGTGCATACAGGAGGCGCTGAATATGTCTCGCAATTGATAAGAAAGGGGTACGTAGATGTACTGCTATCAGGAAATGCTTTAGCAGTTCATGACATAGAATGCGCCTTGTTCGGCACCTCTCTTGGAATGGATATAACTCATGGAAGACCATCGCCTGGTGGGCACAGGCATCATATCTTGGCTATAAATACCATAATGAAAGCCGGCTCGATAAAAAATGCCATAGAGCAAAATATTTTGAAAAAGGGAATAATGTACGAATGTGTTAAAAACAACGTTCCCTTTATTCTTGCAGGATCGATAAGGGATGATGGTCCTTTACCTGAAGTAATTACTGACGTAATGGAAGCCCAAGATGTAATGAGAGAGCATTTGAGAGATGTATCCATGGTAGTCATGATGGCAAGCATGTTACATTCCATTGCTGTAGGCAACCTGCTTAGATCCCATGTGAAGACCGTATGTGTTGATATAAATCCTGCTACGGTTACTAAACTTACAGATAGAGGAACTGCCCATGCTTTAGGAGTTGTTACAGATGTTGGTGTGTTTCTGCCGCTTTTAACCACCGAACTAGAAAAACTTGGAGATTAGCTAGATCTATACCTGTATTTCGATACTCTTGTTGCAATAATCACTTCCCTTCTTAGAGGTTGAGAAAGATCTCCATCTTTTAAGAATTCTTCTAAAATATCGTTGGCATCTGCACGTCCTAGAGCCATAATTGCTGCCTTCCTAAAACCATAGGATAGATTCTCATCTTTAACAATGGATTTAAGATTTGGAGCAAGTTTTCTCAAGGAGTCGTATGATCTTGCAACGATTAACGCAAGAATTGCCTCTTTCCTCAGGTCCTGAGAGAATTTTTCGTCTTCAACAATAGATTTAAGAGTTGGAGTAAGCTCTCTCAGAGAATCGTATCGTTTTACAGATCTTAATGCCATAATAGCGGTTTCCCGAAATTCTTGAGATAGAGTGTTATTTTCAACAACGGACTTAAGAGTGGTATTTATCTCTCTCAGGATTTGGTACATCCCTGCAGAGATTAAGGCCAAAATCGCTACTTTTCTCAGATCCTGAGGGAGTTTTTCATCTTTAACAATGGATTTAAGATTTGGAGCAAGTTTTCTCAAGGAGTCGTATG
>JBHIEG010000032.1:0-17149 GCA_046760505.1 Candidatus Hydrothermarchaeota archaeon | reverse complement strand
TGAATATATTCATGTCCGGCGTTGGCCAAAAGTACGATAACATGGTTATGTCCTCCTGTTTTTAGCATCCTCTTTTACATTGAGTGACTCTGTTACAAAGCCAGTGATAAAACAACATATTTAAATTTAACCCCTCACCCATCATATAAAAAAGCCCTATTCGCTTAATTTTTATGAAATAAAGCATTAGAAATATAAATAAGACTTTAATCGCCACAGTCTTTAAGAAATCAAGAACATGATTTATTTTTCCAGTATTCTCTCCAAGTACTTATCAGGGTCTTGGTAAAAAGCCTGAATTTCCCTTCCAACAGCGTTTACATCTCTAATGCCTTGTTCTCTTAACCATTCAAGGACGATTTCTCTCTTTTTGATTTCTACGTTAATTTCATCACCTGTTAGTCCGGAATACTCTGCAATTTCCTGTTTCAATCTGCAGGGTACGTCTGTTGGCTTTATGTTATCCGTCATTGGATCCCACTCATATATCTTGTTTAGCTGGATTTTTCCGCCTTCCATACCGACTACCTCTGCAATTTCTGTTATTCTCCTCAAAACCCCTTTTTCTCTGTGGTGTATCCTCTTCTGCATTATTATCAAATCCAAGGCAGGAACCATAATCTCAGGAACTTCCATTGGGGGATTAGTTAACCGAGTGATTGTTTCTTGTGCAGTATTAGCATGTATAGTACCCATACATCCATCGTGTCCTGTATTCATGGCTGTAAACAATGTTCTTGCCTCAGTGCCTCTTACTTCACCCACAATGATTCTATCTGGTCTCATTCTGAGGGTATTTTTGACCAGATCGTCCATTGTTATCTCACCACGACCCTCTATGTTCGGAGGCCTAGTTTCAAATCTTATCCAGTGGGTAAGAGGAAGCTTGAGTTCAGCCGTGTCCTCAATTGTAATCACCCTCTCGGTATCTGGAACGAATGTGGCTAGCACGTTAACGGTGGTAGTTTTTCCACAACTGCTCCCTCCGGCGCAGAGAACGTTAGCTGGTTTTATGCCCAAACCTTCTACGCATACCCACAAGAAAGCAGCGAGTTCAGGATTTAACGTATTGAAGTTCATCAAGTCTATTACCGTTAGCGGATCCTCCCTGAATTTCGAAATCGTTAGAGTAGGACCATCTAACGAAACAGGTGGTATAGTTGCGTGCACCCTGCTCCCATCAGGAAGCCTTGCATCCAGCAAAGGTGTTTGTTGGTCTATTCTCCTTCCTATGGGTCTAGCAATTTTATCTATAATGGATTTTATTTCTTCTTCATTTTCAAAAACAATATTTGTCTTGCAAACTTCGTATTTTCTGTGGACAACATAAACAGGCTTTTTTGTACCTATTACCATTATATCTTCAAGATCGTCATCAGCCACTAAGTGATCAAGCGGACCGTATCCAATCATATCAGAGACTATCAACTCCGCCAATATTTTTCTTCTTCCACTGGGCAAAGATGGATTTTTACTCTTAATGAGCTCTTCTACTTTATCCATGAATACCGTACGGCGCTTTATCGGGTCTGGTATTGAATCAGGATCGATATCCATTTCTACGATTGCAATATCTTTTACCTCATCCAGCAACTCCTTTTCTTTTGTTGCCAATTGAGGTAAGTTAACGAAGTAGAGCGGAACTGTTTCTCCCTTGACTTCCATGATTTCAACCTTGCCATAGGCATCGATTGTTCTTGATTTTCCAAATCCCCTGATTACGCGATTCAAAGAAGGGACCTTTTTGATCAATTTTTCCATGGTTGGGGAAAGTGCCTTATCTTTGACCTCACTTCTAACCTCTTTTAAAATCTTCTCACCTTTAACAGGCTCAGGCTCAAATAACCTATCCAGGAATTCTTTGCTATCGCGGGATGAAATTTCCGCCAGATATGCTAATTTTTTCTTTTTCTCCTCCACTAGGTTTCCTCCATACTCGATAGCTTTTTATTTGTGTAAATTATGATTCACGAAAGGTGATGTTATTGGATGCTGCTTCCATTATCCATGCGATAGTTGGCTTTGCATTTGTATTCTTTGTCCCAGGATATATATTTACTTTTGCTATTTATCCCAAAAGAGAAGACATAGAGAATATGGAAAGAGTTGTTTTAGGGTTTGGTCTTAGCATTGTAATCTCTGTATACATTGCTTTTCTTTTAGCACAGACGATAAGACTTACCGAGACCAATCTTTGGATTTCTCTTATTCTTTTTACGATACTATCTTATGGAGCGTATAGATTGAGAAAGAATAAGTTAGAAAGAATAGATCAAAATGAAAAGGATTAAAAGGATACACCAAGGAAGGAGGATTAATGGAGGTTAAACAGGTTATCTTGATAAGAAGAGATCTCGAAATTTCAAAGGGTAAACTCTGCGTTCAGGTTGCCCATGGATCGGTGGGGGCCGCATTAGTATCTCAAAAGAGATTTCCCTCTTACTTTAAAAAATGGATCGATGGGGGGCAAAAAAAAGTAGTATTGACCTGTAAGGACTTGGATGAGATTTTAAGCATAAAAAAGATATCAGATGAAAAATTCTTACCAAACTACTTGGTCCGAGATGCAGGATTAACTGAACTGCCCCCAGGAACTGTTACATCCCTAGCGATTGGACCTTTCTCATCCAAGAAAATAGATTCCATAACAGGGAGCTTGCCGCTCTTGAAATGATCTCTATGTATGATGAATTTGTAGGTATGAGGAAACACCTCATAGGGTGTAATTTAAGAGGGACCATGAGAGAAAAATGCTCAGACTTCATTGTCATAGAATTATTTCAAGGTAAGCCAGTAACAGAACTAGAATTTTCAGGGAAAGGGGAATACACAGCTTTTGTGCTTAAAAAGGAAAACATAGATACCCAAAATGCAATCAGAGAAATATCAAGAAAACTCAAAATAAGCAATAAGAGATTTCGATTCGCTGGGAATAAAGATAAGAGAGCAGTTACCTTCCAACTCGTTACTGTATACGGGATTGAGCCTTCTCAATTGTTGAGCATAAGGGTGCCTAATATAGAGATATTAAATCCTCAGAAAACTGAAAAGCCAATAAAGATGGGAAGTCTTTCAGGTAACAGATTTAAAATAAATATAAATTGCTTTGAAAACCCTGAAGAAAAATTGAAGTATTTTGAAGATAGAATTAATGAAATCGGTGGGGTTCCAAATTTTTTTGGTATACAAAGATTTGGATCGAAGAGACCGATTACCCACATGGTTGGAAAAATGATAGTTAAGGGCGATTTTTCCTCTGCAGTAGATTGGTACCTGGGTCACCCATTTGAAACAGAATCTGAATCGAGCATAGAGGCTAGAAAAGTATACGATGAGACCAAAGACTACAAAAAATGTCTAAAATTGTTTCCAAATCATCTGAGATATGAGAGAATCATTTTGGAGCATCTAGCTAAACATCCCAGAGACTTCGTAGGCGCTTTGAGAAGACTTCCTAGACCCCTTTTGAGACTTTTTGTTCATGCTTACCAGTCTTATCTTTTCAATCTAATTTTAAGCAAGAGAATAGATGAAAAATTACCCATAGTTGAATCTTTGGAAGGAGACATTTCAAAAAACAACCTGCCCACCGGAGTTTTATTCGGCCATGATGTTCCACTAGCAGGAGGTAAAATGGGTGAAATAGAAAGAGAAATCATAGAAAAAGAGTATTTAAGAAGAGAAGACTTCCTAATAAAAAGTATGCCAGAATTATCTTCTCCAGGGTTGAGGAGAGAACTGGCACTTGTGGTTAAAGGCTTTGAATACGATATACTCAATGGAAAAGTGGAAATAAGATTTGATCTGCCAAAGGGTGTGTACGCCACGTCTTTTCTTAGAGAATTAATGGAGAGGATAAATTGAGGTTTCTCAATTTAATATTGCTCCTATTTTTGATGGTTACATCCCTAGCAAATCCCTTTTACATAGGAAAAGGATGGAAGGTTAGCGTTTCCATTGAAAACAATACGTTTGTAAAGGAATACTTTGGCTTGGGTTACAATTACAGGATTACGAACGATACAAACAACTATGAGTTGGTAGAGATATGGATAAAAAGCGGCAATAATGTTAAAAACTTAAGTATCAATGATTTCAGCAGGATTTTGGAGTCATATGTTGAGCATAATTGGATTAAGGTCCCATACAGTTATCATATTTATAAAGAAAATGAGGCTGGAACCATAGGTTTTTTTGAATTAACATATTCACAACAAAGATACGATCACTTTAATCTCTCAAGTGACTTATTCAGAATAAAAACCGACAAAGGCATCTTAAAACCTCTCATTTATCCTGGTTTTCTTCGTGTCGTTCTTCCAAAGTACAATCAGATAATAAGAAAAAGTGACGGGGAAATATCAAAACAGTTTGAGCGTTACATAATAGAGTGGCATGATTTCCAATTCGCGAGCGTAACTTTTTTGCATCCCCAAAAAGCGATAGAAGATGCTTCTAACCTGATAAATGAAACTTATAAAGCAATAGAAAATGCAAAAAAAGACGAATGCCTGATTTCAAATGTACTAAAGTTAGAAAAAAGATTTTTTATTGCCGAAAATCTTACACGAAAAGCAAAAATAGCCTACTTCAATGGTAGTTACGAAAAGAGCGTTAATTTGGCCCTAAAATCAAAAGAAGAGTTAAAGAAAGTTCAGAACGAACTAAAACTTGTTGAAAAAGTTAGGGAAAAAAGAAAAGTTCAAACAACATTTCTTGGTTTTTTAATCGTCTTTCTTGCGATAATTTGCTTTTTTCTCACCAAAGGCATTTCATAATATTACAAAATTTTTCCATTCATTGGAAACTCGAGTAATAAACTTGGCAGAATACTTCTCAAGAGAATATTTTTTATTTGAGACTTTATATTTTTATTCAAGGTATCAAGATGAAGAAATGTAAAATATGCAATTCATTATTCGATCAAAAAGAGAAGGGCAGATTAAGAATATCGAAAAAAGAAGATAAAGGAGAGAGTATTGTTTGGATATGTCCAAACTGTGCAGGTAAAGTAAAGGTAGAAATGAGTTAACCATGACTTTCAGGATGTATATCTATGGAAAAAATATGGGTTTTCAGGATGATGATTTTATTTTCAATTATTCTTTTCTGCTCGTATGCTCTTGAACACCCTCTTTATAAACCGCTGAATCTCTACGTTTATGAGGGAAAAGAATATTATCTCAACAACTTTGTTGTCAATAAAAAACTCGGTCCCAACGTTTATGAAGTACGCTCGAAGTACGGCAATCAATCTGCGATTGTAAGGATTAATTCAGTTCTTCAAAAAGGTCAGATGGTGAGTTTCTTTGGTTATGTAAATGACGGAGTGCTCATAGCGAAAAAGTATCATATCCACGATTATCCTAATTTTCCAGTATATTTTTCTTTTCTTGCCTTACCCCTACTTTTCTTCGTTTTTATAAAAGAATGGAGAGAAAACAGGAGGTTTCCTCGTGCCTGATTGGGTTACCCACATCTGCTTTGGATATCTCATAGCATGTTTAATGAATGCCAGGGTTAGACCAGTCATCCTCGGCTCCGTACTTCCAGATCTCTCAAAACTTTTTATGATATTCACGCATTTCTTGGATCATTTCAAAGTTTTAAACTTCTTCTTGCCTTTTCATACCATTTTTGGATCCCTCTTATCAGGCGCCTTAATTTCAAGTTTCTTTAAGCACTGGAAAGAGACGTATCTTATGATAATCATAGGTTTACTAAGCCATTTTGCTTTAGATAGTCTTCTTTACCCGTTTGGAAATTTAAATGAATTTTTTTATCCTCTCTTTACATTTGAAACACATGGGTTTATATGGTCGGACTCCTATCTCCCTGCCATGGTATCCATTCCCATAGCGGGGTTGGTTTGGCTAAAAAGAAGATTTTCATCCAATACCGTGTTCTAGGTTTATTTTCTCATTGATTTCAAAAGCTTCCCCTTCATTAAATATCTCTTGTTGGCAAAAAGGAATGAAGTAATTCTGTGAAGGAAGAATTTATAAGATATCTTAGGTAAACTTAACTTATGCCCAAAAGCCAGGCTAGTTCTAGGATTAAGAAAGGAACGTTCATTGTAGTTTTTTCAGTTTTAATTACCGTTTTATCAACGAACTGTGTTAAATATTCTGATGAAGAAAAAATCAAAATGCTTCAGGAAGAAATCATTGATTTACAGGAAAGAAATATGTTGCTTGAACAGAAACTACACCAACTAAATCTAACCCTTCAATACTATAAAAAACAGACTGAAATTTACAGACAGAGAGTAAAAGAATTGGAGAGCGTTAAAAAAACAACAAATTATACAATATTTAGTTCTGCAGAACTTGATGCGCCAGCCGTTAGACAAAAAGTTGAATATATAGGCGATTACCCTTTTTTAGAGCGAAAATTAACCCTTGAAGGAGTTATGATGGAAATCTCAGTAGAGATAACGCCCGGAAAAGGTAGAGTTCTTGTGGTTACGAAACCCGCCATGGGTGTGATATTTCAGGATGCAGCGAATACCGCAGTATACGTGGCTCAAAAGTACACAGGAAAAGACTTAAGCAACTGCGACGTTATATTTAGCGTGACCTCGGGAAAAGAAGTTTCAGAAGTAGACGGGCCGAGTGCTGGAGCATTGATGACGCTCATGGTAATTTCTGCAATAAATGAGAAGAAAATACCCAGAAGTATAACCATGACCGGGACCATAGACCTTGAGGGGAACATCGGAGGAGTTAGCGGTATTGTTGAGAAGGCTCAAGCAGCCAAGAAGGCAGGAAAGACTATGATATTCATCCCATGGGAGAATCATGACCTAATGCTATGGGGAGAGAGGAAAAGGGAAATAGCAGGGATTATAATTACAGAGAAGAGACCTGTGATAGTGGATGCAGAGAGATATATAGAAAAGAATATTGGCATAAATGTGGAATATGTGAAAAACATAAGAGACGTGCTCGGATACATGTACTAACAAGTATCCTTGCAGTAAATTTTTTATATCACTATCAAAGAATTGCACGCCTTTCCTTGCCTTTTACCTCTCTTTATTCTAAAACAACGATTCTTGTGTGTGTTTTTGATCTCAATTGGATTTAAATACTTCTGATATTTCTTACAGAAGTACATTTTTCTTTTTCTACCGATGCCTTCCATTCCCATTCCTTAAACCTACCTTAACTATCGATTGGATGTATAAATGATAAGCAGTTCAGAAATAAATTCTTTTCCTGCTGATCTGTCAAAAAGGAGAGAAAATTTTCATCTGTTACTGTAATTATAATAATCGCAAATATCTGTGAGCATGCATTCATCACATCTTGGCTTAATGGGTTTACATATTTCTTGTCCATGCTTTACGAATAGATCGTTGATATAAACCCAGAATTTTCTAGGAACCCTTTTCATCAACTCTTCCTCTGTCATCTCAGGGTACTTGGTTTTTACAATACCTAACCTATTTGAAATCCTGTGAACATGTGTGTCCACGGGGATTGCTTCTTTTTTAAATCCATACACCAAAACGCAGTTAGCAGTCTTTCTCCCCACCCCGGGGAGGGAAAGTAATTCATCTAGAGTATCAGGTACTTTACCCTCGTATCTCTCCAATATAGCATTCGATACCTCTTTGATTCTTCTTGCCTTAACTCTATAGAATCCACTAGGCCTGATAAGATCTTCTAAATCTTTTTCGCTGGCATTTGCTATTCTTTCAGGAGTATCGTAGACGGAAAATAAATTATCAATCGCCTTTTCAGTATTTTCGTCCCTCGTTCTCGCTGAAAGAATGGTGAATATCAATACTTTAAAAGGATCTTCTTCCGGGAGATTCATCTCGTATGTTTTCTTCAGTCTATTCACTATCTCTTCTATTTGCATGTATAATCTTCTCTGGAGTTAATATATAATCTACTCTCACGTCATGCTCTTCGCTTGGAACATGATCAACAATCTGAAGCTGATGCACGACTGTGACAACCTTGCAGTTATTGGTGATTAGTCTCTTTTTACTCAAAAAATGATATTCTTTGTCACCATAGCCACTACCTTTTCCCAATCTATTTCCCCATAAGTCTACCGCAACAGATCCCTGTACAAACAAATCAACCTTGGACTTAAGGGGTCTTCCGTATTTCTTGAAATTTTTAATTAAAACAGCCTTATCGATTTCTTTTACGTTAAAAATCTCTAAAAAATCCTTCATATGGGGCGTAGCTAAGGCGAGTTTTTTTCCTTCTTTTAATACTATCTTCCTAGCCTCTCTTAAAACATAGTCAGGAGCACAGAAAACGCATGTGGCTCTCTTGAACTCTTCTAAATCCAAAAGCCTTCTACATGCCTTATCCGAGCCTTTAAAGTTTGGAATTCTTCCCTTAGGAGGTAAGGGGAAAATTGCGATTCCTTTTCTCTCAAGTAGATCCCATACATGCTCTCTTATCTTTTGTTTCAAGGGAAACACCTTTAAGTATTGCTTTCCTTATCTATAGATTGGTGAGGAGTATAAGAACCAAATTGATAATAATCGGTTTAATCTTTATATTCGGAGGGCTCGGCATCATATCCCTACCTGTATTGGACTACTACAACGATAAACTATTCGTTTTAGAGGAGATACTGTTCGTGGTTTCAATAGGAATCATCTGTATTCTAATAGGGTTCGGGACAATTAAATTATCTACGGTTAGACTCAGGGGGTAATTTTATTTTTATTTTCTTTTTCTATTCTTTATTCTGGTACTCAACGACTACTCAGGAATTTCAATGATCAGTTCGCAATTTGGATCTCCTGCGCACATTCCCAGCGGTCTTTTTGCTATAGCATTGGGATTCAGGGCTTTTGAAAAAGGAACCAAAAATAGAAGATCCCACTGACCAATATCTTTTAATCTTGGAGGTTGCTGAAACGGACATTTGGTGATTCTGAGCTTTACCCTTGTTTTACTCTGCTCAGACATGCTAAATTCAAAGTCGTGAACTTTCATCCATACGTTCCAGCATTTTCCTATGGCTAATGCATCGTTTCCTTTTATTCCGAAGTTTTCTGCAATCGTGGTTGCTATTAATCTTGCTCTTTCTTCGGCTATCTCCTTATAAAGTTCGAGAGAATTATCAGGATTATCATACTTTTCTTTTAGTGAAAAAAGCATCCCACTAAGAATTCCTGCATAAGAGGCGAGAACTAATCTCAGCTTAGTTTCTGCCGAAATTTCCACTTCAACCTCCCCATCCGATATTGCTTTAAATCTTAACTGGATAATCTTTTTCTATAATATTCTTACCTCTACTCTTGGATCTTTTTCACTTGCGAGGGATTTAAATTTGATCGGATCTGCCTCCGTATTCTCAATGTAGTTGTAGTGCATTGGAATGACGATCTTTGGGTTTATTGCCTTAACAGCCTCTGATGCCTCCTCCTCATCCATCGTGTAAGTTCCCCCAATGGGCAGCAAGGCAACGTCTATTTCTCTTAAATTTTTCATCTCAGGTATGAAATCCGTGTCTCCGGCATGATAGATTCTTAGACCATGTATTTCAAATACAAAGCCGACTCCCCTTCCTTTGGGATGGTATGGTTTTTCCACATTATAAGCCAGTACAACCTCTATTGGAACGCCTCTTACATTTAGTTTATCCCCAGATTTTACCGTTATTACATCCTTCAGCTTATTCGCACAAGCAGACGTTGTTACAATCACTGTGTCATCTTTTCTGATTTGATTTATTCTATTCGGGTCGCAGTGATCGAAGTGTTCGTGCGTTACCAGTATCAGATCTGCCTTTTCAGCGCCCTCTGGAAGTATATATGGATCTATATAAATGATCACATCGTCGCTAACTTTAAATGAGGCATGACCCAACCATTCTATGCTCACATTATTGATGATAGTTGACTTTACCTCCGGGACCTTTTTTTTGATTATCTCTTCTCCTGGTTTCTCAATTATACAACCATTGATCAAAAGAACTAAAAAAAGGAAGATTACCGAGAAATTTTTGCATTTCATAATCAACCACCAATCAAAGTATGTGTTCTATGAATATAATATTTTTCAGCAAAGGAACATTTTTAAATTAACATTAAAAACTTAAGTGTTTTCAATGAGAAGCGAAAAAACCAGCTCAGAGAGAAGAATAGAGGTAATAAAGAAAGCGCTTGAAATTTTAAAAGATCAGTTGACCATGGAAGAATACTTGATCTTCCTCCATACCATCACAAGTATCGGAGAACCAGATAAATATTATGAACATTTGAAGATGAAAAAAAGAAATGATAAAGATCAAAATTCACCTAAAAAATCTTAATATTTCCCTCAGATCATCTCCTGGAACGTGAAAATCCGCTGATTCTATCAATTCTTCCCTTTTTGTATTGAATGCTACGGACAGTCCCACCTTTTCAAACAGCCCTATATCATTCAAATGGTCTCCCACTGCTGCTATTTCTTCTAGACGTAGATCTCTTTCTTTAACTATATTTTCTAAAACTAATGGCTTGTCAAATACTCCACAATTAACCTTTACACCAAGTATTCGATCGTTCTCCACTATAAGTTGATTCGCAATGGCAAAGTCTAATTTTAGCTCTTTTTTTACCCTTTCGGATAACACTGTCAAACCAGAACTTATGACTCCAATCTGGTAATTCTTCCTCAGTATGTTCACGGTTTCCTTGGCTCCTTTCATATAAGGGACGCTGTCTGCTATCCGTTTTATCACGCTATATGGTATATCTCTCCATAGAGCCACATCTAATTCAGCCCATTCTCTGTAGCTTATCTTTCCTGAATAAAACATTTGCTTATATCTCTCACACTCTTCCTTAAATCCTAAGCGAGAGTGTATGGTGTCCCATATGCTGTCTTCCTTGACCAGTACCCCGTCTAAATCAAATACAACCAGTTTAATCATGTTTTATCTTCCAAATGGTTTCTTCCTTATAGTCTTCAAGCACAATACCTATTTCTTTTAACCTTGATCTTATTTTATCTGCGGTTTCAAAATCTTTTTCCATTCTAGCTTTCTTTCTGATTTCGATTATCAGATCTATAAGATCCTCTGTTAACCTATCTTGCGTCTCCACGATCTCCCTTTCAAATAAATCTCCAAAAAGAATTTTCCCCGATGCTTGAAAGAAGTCAAAGATTTTTTTAGAAGTTTCACCACTTATTTTTTTGTTTTCTTTCAAAAATATATTTATTTCCTTCGTTAGATCGATCAAAGATTTTATTGCCAGAGAAATGTTAAAATCATTGTTCATAGCCTCTTCAAATTCTTTTCTGGTTTTTTCCAGTCCCTTGATAAGTGAATCTTCCCGAGAGGCTTTTTCCTCAACGCGCTCAGCAAACTTTCTAACCATGTTTATCGTGCTCTTAAGTCTCTCAAGTCTCTTTCTAGATGCTTCCAGATCTTTTTCGTTGAAGTCTATTTGGCTTCTATAATGCGTTGACAAAAGGAAAAATCTAATAAGCGAGGCTCCATATTTTGAAATCGCTTCTCTAGCAGTTATATAGTTCCCCAGCGATTTAGACATTTTTTCTCCGTTCATGAGGACGTGCTTCACGTGCATCCAGTAATTCACGAATCGTTTTCCCGTAGCGCCCTCGCTCTGGGCGATCTCGTTCTCGTGGTGAGGGAATATGTTGTCTTCTCCTCCACCATGAATATCAAAACTTTCTCCAAGATACTTCATAGACATGGCTGAGCATTCTATATGCCAACCAGGTCTTCCAGCAAACCAAGGACTGTACCAGTATGGCTCATCTTTTTTTGCTGCTTTCCATAGAGAAAAATCACCGACCTCTTTCTTAGAATATTCATCCGAATCAATTCTCCCACTAGCACCTTCCTTCAATTCTTTGGGTCTAACTCCTGAGAGCTTACCGTAATCCTGAAATTTAGATATATCATAGTAAACTCCGTCCTCAGCTATGTATGCATAGCCTTTTTCGATTAACTTTTGAATTAACTCTATCATCTCCTGTATATGTTGAGTAGCGAGGGGATGCACGTTGGCTCTTGATATCCCTAAGGCATATCTATCTTCAAAGTATGCATTAGTATAATACTCGATTATCTCTTGGAAACTTATTCCAAGTTCTTTTATTCTTTTTAGAATTTTTTCGTCTATGCTGATGTCCGTTATGTTAGAGACGTGATATACCTCGTATTCTAGATATTCAAGATATCTTTGAAGTACATCCCAGAAGATGTAGCATCTCGCATGTCCTATGTGCATGTAATCGTTAACCGTTAAACCGCAAGTATACATCTTTACTCTTCCCTCTTCTAGGGGGACAAACTCTTCTTTCTTTTTTGTTAGCGTATTATATATCGTCAAGGACATGCGGATAAAACTCAACATCAAATATTAAAACTTTTTATAGATTTCTAAATAAATGAGAAATTCATGTCTCTTGGAGGACTATTCTTTGATTGACTGGTTTATCGCTATTTCTGCAATATCGGTGCCATAATTCGCTATCCTCTCTAAACTTTCTGTTATGAGAGCAATTTTCATGGGCATTATGCAAGCATCGTCAGAGTACAACAACTCCTCGAGGATTTCTTCTTTAATTTTATAGATCTCTTTTTCTCTCTCGATTATCTGGTTTGCCAATTTAAAGTCTTCCTTGAACAAAGCTTTCATAGCCTCTCTATGTAAGTATAGAGCAAATTCATTCATGTTCGATATAGGATCCACAACATGCGGTGGTAATTTAAGGGAATCTTCACAGATCACGCTACCTATCTTCTCTGCATGATCACCTATTCTTTCTAAACTTTTTGCCACGATTCTGAGATCCAATGTATCTGTAGTCTTGATCTTTAGATTATCAGCAGTCACTGGATGCCTAACACTTGTGACAAGTTGCCTGACGATCAAAAGATAGAGTCTGTCAACATCATCGTCCCTCTGGATAACATCCCTTGCTAAATAAACATCCCCCACCTTCAATGCATGGATAACATCCTTCTGCATGGAGGATACAATCATATGCATTCTTTTAATTGCCTTTTTAACTGAAAGATCTCCAGAATTTAAAATATCTTGTATCAGAATTGAATCATTAGATTCCTCCACGATCTCAGGACCGATCAACTTACGTGCTATACCAGAGATGATTCCTCTTTGTTCGGGTGTGATTCTGGAGACAGATTTTATGTTTATTAAATCGTATCCGGCGAGATAACTCGCAACTATTAACCTTTCCAATAGTGTTGCGGGTAATGAGGGATCTATGTTGATCTTTTTTTCGCTGGTAATTTCGTGGGACCTTGGGGAAATGGTTAATTTACCGTCTTCATGTTCTATAATTCCTAATTCATCTCCAACTTTGATTCCAACGTTGGTTGCCCATCTTTTTGGCAAAGAAACAATAAAACTGCTCCCACCAGTCATCTGAACCTTTCTATATTCCATATCGCTCACCGATAATATATAAAAAATATTATTTCTATATATGAATTTTGCTAAAGAAGACAACATATATAAAAGTGTATTGAAGGCTTAATTTTTCCTTCATTTTATTTTTAGATAACCAGTTCATAATACATATAAACAAAGATCATTTTCTAAAGTTAAAACAACAAATGCAAAAAAGGGATTCAGATGGCATTTCCAACTTTTAATGAAACTCTCACTGCAATAGATTTGTTATCAAGGGGTTCGCCCATGCTTGCATCATTTCTGGCCGGACTCTTTCTGGGCGGTATAACATGCCCATCCTGTGGCTTTCCACTGGGAGCCTATACGGCAGGAGTAGATGGAACCTTTAAAAAAGGAATAGTCACTGGAATAGTATTCAATTCCGGAAGAATTTTATTTTTCAGTGTATTTGGTATTACTGCTAGTGCATTAATTTTTGCTCTAAAAAATCCTTATCTTATATTCTTATTTCAATTAATAGCCGGAACAATAATGCTTTCATTTGGATTGCACCTAATTGGGGTGATTAAAAATCCTTTTATGCGTGTTGGCAGGTTATTTTTTGGAAAAATAAAGATAAAGGGTAACCCAAATCTCACGCTTGTATTTTTCTGGGGTCTCGCTCTGTCCTTTGTGTGCGGGCTCGAGCTTCTAGGACCCTTAATTTTCATAGTGATAAACAGTCTTCCCGCGAGAAATCTGATGCTTACCTTCTTAGTCGTGCTTATGTTTGGAATAGGAACAATGATTCCTTCTACATTCATCGCTGGAGTTTCAGGAGGGCTTGCTGGTCTTACCAAATCATATGAATGGAGAGTTAGAACTAAACGGATTGCAGGAGTTATACTAGCATATATCGGGACCGTATTCCTTTTCCCCATAAAGATACTAGTGCCCATACCCGGACTCATGCTGGGCGCCGTTACAATGCACAGGCTAGAAGACATTGAAAAGTACAAATCCTTACTAGTGGATCTTACCTTGGGATCATTTTTAGGAATCTCGCTTTCATTTTCAAGAATATACTTGGAGGTTATCCAGATCTCTTCTAGTGTAGATGTAATGTACTTGGTTAAATCAGAAATGGTTACCGGAATTGGCTGGATATTCTGTCTTATCTCCGCTTTTTATATCGTATTGAACGAGAGAAAAAAAGAGATTCAAGAAAGCTACGTTACTTTTGGATAAGTTCTTCAATTATTTTCTCTAATTTTTCCTTCTCTTGAAAGCCAACTAGTTTAAAAACTTCTTTCCCCTCCCTGTCAAAGAATACAAGAGTGGGAAGACCTTTAACTTGGTAATATCTAACAAGGTCAAGATCAAGATCTGCATTGGCTGTGATTATATTGAACTCCGATTTGTATTTTTCCTTTATAGTGTTCATCGTTGGTGCCATCTCTCTACAGTAAGGACACCAGTCTGCGGCGATTTCTAATAAAGTAGGCTTTCCACTGGTTAGCGCCATGTGAAGTTTCTCCGGAGTGTAATCATAAACGATTTTTCTTTCATAATCTTCGTATTTTCCTGATGATTCAAGGTTTAAATAGGTGAAAACGCCCATGAAAACCAATATGCTGATCAATACCACAAATATCAGGTTATCCCTCATATCAAAAATTCATAAAATTCCCTTTAAAAACTTCTCGGTTTAAACTTTGAAACTCACAGAAACTTTTTTATTCAACCTAAATTATCACCAATCCCATGAGGAAAATAGTAATATCCTTGATAGCATTAGTTTTACTCCTGCACATCTTCGCTATAGGTTCTTCTAAACCAGTGGAAATTATTTCACCCGCAGTAACTCAGACAGATGCCGGATTTAAGGGCGTTCCGATAAAAATCATAGTAGACGTGAAAAATGGAACAGGATTAATATTCGTAGATACTAGACCTCTTACGCAGGTGGATATGCAGGGATCTGCAAGAATTGCAGCTAGAACTGCCTGTGACATCTTAGGAATAGATGTTAACGACTATGATTTTTATTTTACGGTAAGATCTGATGCAATGATCGTTGGAGGTCCATCTGCTGGAGCCACAATGACCATTGGAGTAATTGCCAGTTTATTGAACTGGCAACCAAATGATGAGGTAATAATGACCGGAACTATCAATCCTGACGGATCCATAGGTCCTGTTGGGGGCATTCTAGCCAAAGCAGAGGCTGCCTATCTTTCAAATAAATCAATTTTCCTCGTACCAGAGGGTCAAACAGTTGTAACTGAAAGGGTTGAAAGAAGACAAACGATTGGTCCGATAGTGCAGATCACCGTAAACCCGGTTAAAGTGAATGTGAAAAAATATGCGAAGGAGCGTTGGAAAATAGATGTGGAAGAGGTTGGTTCGATATACGATGCTATAAAATATTATTTTGGAAAGGAAATAAAAATCGAGCAGCCATCTTCGGAAGTATCGACTAGATCAGATGTTATGAAGGATATTGCAGAGAAGCTCTTGAAAAAAGCAGATGAAAACCTAAAAAAAGCGAAAAATAACTTAGACAAATCCAATCTCGGGTACAATGAGTATTCTCAAGCAAAAGAAACGATAAAAAAGTTAGAAGAAGACTACAAAAATGCCAATAAGTTGTATGAGCAAGAAAAGTATTATTCGGCAGCGAGTCAAGCATTGAACGTTGATATAAAGGCAGATTATCTTGCATTACTTTTAGATCCAAAAACTGATCTGAAAACTTTTCTTAAGGAAACTGAGGAATACATCGGAGAAATATCCGAGAAGATTAATTCAACGGAGATAAATTCCTTAAATGATATAGAGGTAAGATACCAGGCTATTTCTAGGTTAAATGAGGCAAATGAGAACTTAAAGAAAGCATGGAAGGAATATTACTCTGGTAATGAAAAAGAAGCACTATATTTCGGGGTATTTGCAAAGAAAAGAGCCCTAACAGCAGAAGAATGGATAAGTCTCTCAGAGGTATTTGAAGATAGTAAATTATCAATGAATAGACTGGCTGATTTTACCAGAGATTACGTAGGATACGTTCAAACAATCGTAGCTTACTCTGTGACTATTTTAGGTGAAAGAGGGTCCGATCTCACAAGTAATGCACTAGATAGTTTTGATTCCTCAAGAAAATATTTATCAGAGGGAGATTACTTGTCCAGCCTCGCATCAGGAATTGAAGCAAAGGTTAATGCGGAAATCGCCCTTGAAACCTATGGAATAGAAAATAAAGAGCAATTGGAAGAAAAAGCACTCTTTTACAAAGAAAATTTGATAAAAGCGATAAAAAAAGATAAAGCGATCGGAATAGAGCCAATTTCCGCCATGAATAATTTAGAATATGGCGACACATTAATAGAAGATGACCCAGTACATTCAATGATTTTTTACAAGTACGGCATAGAACATGCAAAAATCTTGGAAGGATTGGCTAGAATCTACTCAAAAACTTATAAGAAAGATTTAATCACAGAACAGACATCAAAAATCGTTATTTCAAATTACCAAACTCCTAAATCAGGTTACGTCCATATAGCTGTAGTCTCTCTATTTGCATTTGTTTTAGGATTTTTAGCTGGTTTTCTCGTCAGAAAATAGTGATCTCGAAAAGTTGATTTAATCTCAACTAAAAAATTTTAAAAAGGTTGATACAATAATCGTTAACAAGGGGCCGTAGGGTAGCTTGGTCCATCCTTCGGGCTTAGGGAGTCCGAGACTCGAGTTCAAATCTCGGCGGCCCCACCACGACCTTCTCACGACCTT